>JBARKJ010000105.1:0-28964 GCA_049801375.1 Nitrospirota bacterium
AGATTGACCTTATCCCCAGTCGCCAGGTCGGCGCATACGGCGGCAAACGGTTTTTGCAGGTCTTTAATGTTCTTCGACTTCAGAAGCTTTTCCATGTAACGATATATCCCGATAGAATCGATGAAGCCAGTTTTTCCGCCCGGGTGCAAGATGTCGCGCCACCTGGTTTTTGCAGCAATTTCAGTAAGTTCTGTGAAAGACATGCCATCCAGATAAAGCGCGCCGATGATCGCCCCGCCGCTCGTCCCGGCGATGAAGTCGGGCCTGATACCCGCTTCTTCCAGGGCCTGGAGGACGCCGATATGCGCTATGCATCTGGCCGCCCCGCCGGAAAGGGCGTATGCAATGGTTTTTTTTGACGGTTTCGGCATCAGAATTTTTTGGCCCGGAATACACTATTTAAATATTAGCGCAAAAATAAAAAAGCCGGCCCGAAAGGACCGGCTTTCCCCAAGCTTTAGTTTATTACTGCAAAATAATCGTGACCACTCCGGTAGACGTTTGATTTACGCCGTTGATGGTTTCCGTGATGGTATAAGTGAAGTTATCCTCCGAAACGCCCGACGGGATACCACCGATAGGAAGCGTGTAGATGATTGTACCGCCGGACACCGATAAGGTGCCGTACAGCGGCTTGGAAAGCGGCAACGTAACGGACGTATCGTTTGCATTAAACGGAATGTCTTTCGCCAGTACATTTACCTGTACGGAATTATTATTCCCCAGAATTTGGAAATAATTAACCGCTATCGGACATACCTCTACGTCCACTTCGCCCGTAGCCGTCCAGCTAGTTGTGTTGTTTGCCAGCGTGTAAGTCAACGTATCAAAACCCGTAAAGCCGGCAGGAGGCGTATAGGAAAAAGCATGGCTGCCGCTCGTGTTGGTGATCGAGCCCAGGCCGGGGGTTACGCTCTGTACGAAACTGCTTCCAAGGTTCAACGAACTGAAATTAATCGGTGTGGGCACAATTGAATTTTTCGCTACTGTTAAAAGCACGGGCGTCGTATCCGGTGTTCCTCCGACGGTTAACAATACCTGCTGGGTAGGGGAGTTAAGGCCCGCGCTATCGGTTACATGGAAGGTAAAGATATCGCTACCCTCAAAACCCGAATTTGGAGAGTAGGTGACTTTGCCGTTTGACACCGGTGAAATATGGCCGTTTACCGGATTGCTGTCAGTGAACGCGTTCAACGTCTGATCCGTCTGGAAGGAATGTGCATTTTTCGTCAGGCTTATCGTCGTTGTCGTGCCGAATGCTACGTTCCCGGAAATATTCGTTACCGTAGGCGGTGTCGGCGACGCGGGCGGTGGGACAAAATCGCGCCCAATGACTGAAAAACCGCTGAGCGCCGCCTGGGCGGGCATCGCCGGAAGATGGAATGTAGCCGTCATCCTGGCCGGAGTCGGGGAACCACCGGCTACGTCCAACGTCCCGGCCGCTGTCATGGTTATTGTCCCGCTGCATCTGAATGACGTATCCACTACGTATGTGCCGTCCATTATCAGTGCGTCCACCGCCGTCATAGTAAGAGTGGGGCTGAAAGTCAAAGTATAGGGTTGCAACTGCTCCTCTCCGCATAGGACGGCATTGGTGCTCCCGCCCGCCTGCGGGATACCCATCCCCAGCGCCTGGGCCGCAATTACCCTGCTGCTGTCACTATTCAAAGCCAATACCCTTATATACAGGTTGAAGTTTTTGTCCTGGACCATTTCAAAGTATCCGGGCAGGGTGAACGTATTGAGTACGTTTCTGCCAAGGGTATCCGTATACCTCAGGGTAATTACCGGCTTCACATTCGTCGAAGTCCACATAATGGAGGAGGCGGCGGCGGCGATAGAGCCTATACCCAGAAGCGCCAGGACGAACAGAAGAATGCCGACTGTCTTTTTCATATCCTTCTCCTCCTGCTATTGGGCATTGGCTGTCCCCAGAATATTAACCACTATCCGCGCCGGATTGCCGTTGGCTTCAAGCGGGCCGACCATCTTGAACGTCATCTGGACGTTGGCTTTATTTAAATCAGTGCCCCTTTGGAACGTCTCGATTAAAATGCCGTTGGCAGTCGTCGCCATGACCTCGTTCGCAGTCATCAAAAAGCTGGCATCGTCCGAGAAATTAAAGGGGGTTACCAGTTCCATTGCGGCGTTATAACATGCGGAAACATCTATGGTTTTCCCGACGGTAAGCGCCCCGCCCTGCATCCCGGCAAAAAGGCTTAAGGTCCCCTGGGTACTGGTATTGACGCCGGAGATACTGATGTCGGTGTCTGCGACCCCGCTTGAATCTCTCGTAAGGTGAAATGTTAGATGATTGACCGTGTACTTGACGGGCTTTTGCACGCCCGTGCCGGGGGTGAAATAGTTCATGACAACGGTCGCCTTCATCACGGAGCCTTTCACATTGGGAACGCCGCTATAGTCCCAGAATGTATTGGATGTATCGGCGAAGGCGGGGAGAGTTCCAGAGAACATGACTATGATGAAGGAAAGCGATAGGATGATTTTTTTCATGCTGCCTCCTTTTTTTGCGACTGCTTTGACTTCAATATATAAAACTTACTACCAATATTATAAAAAATCAAATTTTGAATAGGAAAAGGAAGGGTTAACGGCCCTTCTTCAACTCGAAAAGCACTTGTTTGGCGAGGTTTTTCAGGGTATCGAAGACGCCTACACCGGTGACGGCGACGGCCTCGAAGGAGGGAAGGCCTCTGGGGTTTAACAGCTTCTCCATTTCTGGCGCGGGTGCGACATTCGGGAGGTCGCGCTTGTTGTACTGCACCACGAAAGGTATCTTGTCCAGGTCGTAGCCCTGCTCGTCGAGGTTTATACGGAGGTTGTCCATGCTCTCCGCGTTCGCCTCCATGCGCTCCACCTGCGAATCTGCGACGAACACCACACCGTCCACGCCCTTCAATATCAGTTTCCTGGAGGCGTCGTAGAACACCTGCCCCGGAACGGTGTAGAGGTGGAACCTCGTTTTGAATCCCCTTATCTCGCCAAGGGCCAGCGGGAGGAAATCGAAGAACAGCGTCCTCTCCGTCTCCGTGGCAAGCGATATCATCTTACCCTTTGCTTCGGGGTTAGTTTTTTTGTAGATGTAATGGAGGTTGGTGGTCTTGCCGCAAAGGCCCGGCCCGTAATAGACGAGCTTTACATTTATTTCGCGGGAGGAATAGTTGATGAAGGACATCGATTAACCGTTAAGCCCGGCGTTTGCGGGATGCCAACAAGGTACATCTCCAATGCAAACTCTGCCTTTATCCAAAAAGATTGTCAATATCTTCATCGGTTATTTCCGCGAACGGAGAGACGCTGACTTTTCCGCCGGCCTTTTCCTTATGTGATTTCTCTGATACTGACGCGAATATCTTTGCAAGCGCCTCGGAACTTTTCTTCACCCGGAGCCGGACAAGTCCCAGGGAACTGCGCTGGTCGAATATCACCACCAGTATCACCCGGTCGATTATGGAGATATGGATATTATCCTTCTCGCCCTCATGGAAGAGTATGGAGAACTCCTTCTCGCCCAGGAGCTTGGCCATGCCGCCGGTCGCGGCTATGTTACCCGCGGTAAGGGAGGCAAGCGAAGTGGTGTCCAGTCCCTTGATGTCCCCGGCTGAAGCTATAAGCTGGCCGTTCTTGTCCACAAGGAAGACGACCCTGGCATTCGCTTGCGTCTGGAGGCGCTGGAGTTCCTGGTCAACCGACCTGAACTCCTCCTCATACATTACAAGGTCCGAACCCGGCATTATTGCTCCTTAATTATGGAATCGGTTTAACCTATCACAAAGACCCACGGCAGTTCAAGGAAAATCTTCAATTTTTCAATAGCCTTGACTTTGAATCGCTCCGGTTTATACTAAATTGAAACGGAGGCAACGATGAAGACTGTCGAAATAAGGCGGCTGAAAAAGGGATTTTTCGAGGACCCGAAGAGCGGATGGTCCGCCTATCCCTTCATTCACGGCATGGGAGAGCGAGGCGCGGACCTGCGGGGCGTGCACGTGGTGGCGATATATCCCGGACAAACAAGAGGAAACCACTATCATGAAAGCACAAACGAGGTCCTGTTCATGTTCGCGGGCAGCGGGACTTTTTACTGGGAAGAGGAAGGTAGTGTTCACGAACACCTTATCGTGGGTTCTCCGACGGTCATAACCATACCGGCCGGAATAAAACACGCGTTCACGAATAACGGAAATGAACCGGTATATCTGATAGCGCTCCGGGACGGGGAGTACGACCAGAATAACCCAGACGTGGTCAGGGCCGAACTTATATAATCCGGATTAGTTGGCGCCCGTCAAGGTCATAACGTATTTGTCGGTGACGAACGAGGGCGTCTTGTGCTTCTCGAAGATATAGCCGTCGAATACCTGTTTATCGCCCTCGGTTACGACGGCCCTTACCGCCGGGTCGTCAGGATTAATGCCGTTTGACGTTACGGTATCTCCGCGAATAACCCAGTGCGGCAGGTACGCGATAATTTTTATTTTATAGGGCGAGCCTGGCACGTCCGCCGCGCTGCCTATTTTAACATTGAATTCCTTCTCTTCCTTGGTATCCCGGTTACCCACCGCCATCTTCACGGTATGGTATTTCGCCTTGACGGCATCCGGCACGTCCAGCTTCTGGCCCTTTGGCAGCGGGGCGGGCTTGGGAGGCGTCTCTTTTCCCTCCGACGCAAAGGTCGCAAGGGCCATCTCTTTCTTCTTCTTTAGAGCCTCCTCGTCATTTTTTTTCCCGCATGCCGAGCAGAGAAGAACCGCCGCGAGAAGCGGCAACAGGTATTTGTACCGTTTAGACATATTATTTCGTCAATCCTTCCTTCAGGGTAATAGCATATTTAGGATGCGAAAAGGCGTGCGTGGTCGGAAAACGGGCGAACAGCCAGCCGTGAAATACCTCGCTGCCGCCTTCCTCGACTACTACCTGCGCGGCCGGGTTAGTTGTCTCGTTAGATGTTGACGTGATCGTGGAGCCTTGCATTACGAACGCGGGGAAGAAATCGGTAACCTGAACGGTCAGGTCCGAATCGGGGATTTTGTATTTTTCGCCGATGGCTATGGTTTCATCTTTGGTCTGCTTGGTCTCCTTGTTTTCCACCACTAGGACGACCGCTTTCCATTTCCCTTTTACGGCTGCAGGCACCTCCACCACCGGCTTTCCCATCGGCGGTACCGTCTGTCCCTGGGGCTGCTTATTTTCAGGTTTTTTCTCTCCCCCGCATGCTGAAAGTATTGCTGCGACGGCCAATACAATCAACGTCAGAAAAATAAGCTTCTTCATCTCTTCCCTCCCGGGGCATTAAAATTATGTTCAGGATAATACCCTGTTACGCGAAAATCAAGAAAAAAAGGCAACCTCTTCAGGCTGCCTTTTTTTAAACCGGATATGGCTTCAACCCTACTTTGTCTTTTTGTACTGGTAGTTTTCACCCATGAAGGAAACTGTAAGGATATCGGTGCCGGGGTCTCTCTTGACGGTGACTTCAATCGGTCCCATCGGAACGAGCAGCGTGTTATCGTCTTTTTTCTGCGCTTTCGTTTTGCCCTGGCTGCCTTCGTAGAAGTACTGATCGCCTTCCTTGCTTATCTTAATTGTCTTGGAAGGTTCTGACACCATAGCCCAGTTGCCGACCAGCGGGTCACCACCCGACTTGGCGCAGGCAAACATGAAGACGAGCGTGCCTATGAGCGCGGCCGTTACTACTGTCACTAATACTCTTTTCATCTCTCCTCCTGCTCCCCTTGTTGAATAGAAGGCATAAGCCCGATGTAGAAAATCGAGTGATTTTAAAACATCAGGACCTGTATGTCAATAATAAATCTTATTTTACGGCAGGATAATTCCATAAGGCGCCTAAGGGCCAACGCATACTCCGCACGTCCTGCACTTTCCAGGCGCGCATCTGGGCGTATGGCGGGCCTTCCTAGCGCGCTCCCTTTCCTTCAAGAGAAAATCTTTTTTGATCCCGGTATCCAGGAAGTCCCACGCGAATTTTTCCTGAACGCCTCTTTCCCTCGAGGCATAAACTTCCATATCAAGACCTTCATCCGCGAACGCCGCTTTCCAGTCCCCTCCGTTTTCGGAAGCGTTCAGGATAACTTTTGCAAGCCGCCTGTCGCCTCTTGCGAGTGCGGCCTGAAGGACTGCGTATTTCGGGACGTCATGCGTCACTGCCATATTCGGGCCCTTGAGGGCCTTCGCTATATGCTGTATTTTGCTTTTCAGTTTATCCGCCGTCTGCATGGGCTCCCATTGGAACGGCGTCCACGGCTTCGGGACGAAGCAGTTCACGCTGAGCGATAAAGTTCCCATACGCCCCTTCCCGCGCGCGGCGCTCAGCATCTCCTCCCGCGTCCTCGATGCCAGGGCGATAATCTCCTCGATATCCTCGTCTCTCTCGGTCGGCAGGCCCACCATGAAGTACAGCTTCACGTTCAGCACGCCAGCCTCTATCAGCGTCCGGACGGCGGATAGCACCTGCTCCTGGGAAATATTTTTATTTATCACCGCTCGTAACCGCTCGGAGCCTGCCTCCGGTGCGATGGCGACCGTCCTGTTGCCTTTGGAGACAAGTCTTGCCAGCTCGGGCGTCAATGAGTCCGCCCTGAGCGACGAAGCGGAGAAGTTTATCTCCTGGTCTTTAAACTCGCTCGCCAGCGCCGCTATCTCCGGATAATCCGATACCGCCGAGCCAACAAGGCCGATTTTACCGGCGAGTTTTCTGCCCTCTTCTATATCCTTTTTGACCGACTCGAAACTCCGGTTCCTTGGGGGGCGGTAGACGTATCCGGCCATGCAGAAGCGGCAGTGCCTTCCGCAGCCCCGTGAAAGCTCTATCATGAACATATCCGAAAATTCCGTATCCGGCGTGATTATGGCGCTCTTCGCCGGGAACTTGTCCAGGTCTTTCACGTACCGCCTGACTACCTTCTCCGGCGCTCCGGGCGCGGCGGTTAAAGAGCGCAAGGTGCCGTCCGTGTTATATGATGGGGTATAAAGTGACGGTATATAGACGCCGGGGATTTTGGAGAGGTTGACCAAAAGCTCCTGACGGCTGGAGGATTTTGCGTTGACGTACTCGTCTAAAAACTCGTTTATCGACTCTTCCGCCTCGCCGACGATTACCGCGTCAAAAAAATCTGCAATCGGCTCGGGGTTGAAGAACGTGCAGACGCCGCCGAGTATCAAGAGCGGGTGAGACTCGTCCCGGTCCCTGGAGAAAGGGGGTATCCCGGAGAGCCGGAGAAAGTCCGCCACCCCTGCATAATCATGCTCGAACGCAACCGAAAAACCAAGTATCTCAAAATCCCGTGCCCTGGTCTTCGACTCGACGGAGGTTATCGGCGAAGACAGGGGCGACAGCGAAGAGGGGCTCTTCGCGTCCGGCAGGAACAGCCTCTCGGCTAAAGCGTTCCTGCGCGCGTTGATGATGCGGTATATCGTCTGGTATCCGAGCGAGGACATCCCGACGTAATACGTCCCCGGGAATACCAGCCCTACCGTCGTCCTTCCGCCTCTTGGCTTTACTACAGCGCCTTTTTCACTTCGGCCCTGTCCAGTACTGCTCTTCTTATGCAACTTTGATCAGTCCGCCTGCCTCCGTAAGAAAGTCGGCACGTCCAGTTCGTCCTCGTCGTCTATCCCCAGGGCTTCGTTCCGGAAATCGAGCCCAGCCACTTTCCTTAAATAGGCCGGCTTGTCCACCGCCTTGTCCACGAACGCCTTCACGTTCGAGGTCTTGCCGAGTATCTTCTCCTCGCCGAAGGACATCTCGGTTATTTCCGCGTTCCCCTGGTAATTTTTCGGCGAAGGCCCGAAGTTCATCGCCTTCGGGAGGGCCTTCTCGTCCAGGCGCACCGCCTGGGTTACCGCACTCTCCTCAAAACCGGTAGCGATAACCGTGACACAGACCTCGTCCGTCATGTCTTCATTTATTACAGAGCCGAATATAATATTCGCTTCCGGGTGCGACGCTTCCTGGATTATCGTGGACGCTTCGATGACCTCGCTCATGGTGAGGTCCGGGCCGCCGGTGATGTTGATGAGCACGCCCCTAGCGCCGTCGATGGTGCCTTCCTCTAAGAGCGGAGAGGATATCGCCTTCTGCGCCGCCTCGACCGCGCGGTTGTCTCCCGCGCCCAGGCCGGTGCCCATTACCGCGCGTCCCATAGAGGACATGACGGTTTTCACGTCGGCGAAATCCAGGTTGATGTACCCGTTCATCATTATGACGTCGGATATCCCCTGCACCGCCTGACGAAGCACGTCGTCGACGATCGAGAACGCCTGCTTGAACGGCGTACGCTTATCTATCACGCCGAGTAGTCTCTGGTTCGGGATCGTGATGATGGTGTCCACGCATTTCTTGAGCTCGTCCAGGCCCACCTCGGCCTGGCGCATCCTCTGCCTGCCCTCGAACATGAACGGCTTGGTCACGACCGCGACCGTCAGCGCGCCAAGTTCACGCGCGATCTGCGCGATTACCGGCGCCGCGCCCGTACCCGTGCCGCCGCCCATGCCGCAGGTGACGAAGACCATGTCCGCGCCGGTCAGGGCTTCGCGGATATTATCTAAGTCCTCCTGCGCCGCATGCCTTCCGACCGTCGGGTTCGCGCCCGCGCCAAGGCCGCGCGTAAGCTCCGCCCCGAGCTGTACCTTGTGCGGCGCGTGAGACCTCTCCAGCGCCTGCACGTCGGTATTGGCGGCTATAAACTCCACGCCTGCGAGGCCGGACGTTATCATCGTATTGATCGCGTTCCCCCCGCCTCCGCCAACACCGATTACCTTGATGTTCGCCCCCCTTCTTGCCTCCTCTTCAAATTCGAACATCTTGCCCCCTTTCTTTTAGAAGAAATTCTCCACCCACTCCCGCATCCTGCCTATAACTTTCGCAAAAAGGTTGCCGTCCGATATCCTCTTGACCTTCCCTGCGCCCGTCTGCTGCGCGCCGAAAAGGACGAGCCCCACGCCGGTCGCGTACATCGGCGAGTTCACCACGTCCACGAGCCCCCCGATGTTCATCGGCAGCCCGCGCCTCGCCGGCATCTCCATCACGCGCTCCGCCCCTTCCGGGATGCCGTCCATTATCGCCGTCCCGCCCGTTATGACGACTCCGGAGGCTATACGGTCCTCGAACCCGGTCTTCCTGAACTCTTTCAGCACAAGCCCGAAAATCTCCTCAATGCGCGGTTCTATTATCTCGGCGAGCACCTGGCGGGAAAGCACCCTGGGCGGCCTTCCGCCGACGCTCGCGACCTCTATGGTCTCGTCGTCCCGCACCATGTTCGTAAGGGCGCAGCCGTACCTTTTCTTTATCTTCTCCGCCTCGGCCGCAGGCGTCCTGAGTCCCACCGCGATATCGTTCGTCAGATGGTTTCCGCCTATCGCGATTACCGCGGTATGCCATATCCCGCCCTCGACGAATATGGCCAGGTCCGTCGTCCCGCCGCCCACGTCCACCACGGCGACTCCCAGTTCCTTCTCGTCGTTGCTGAGTACTGAATGGCTAGAAGCCAGCGGCTCCAGCACGATGTCCAGGACGTCAAGGCCCGCGCGGTTGCAGCTCTTGATTATGTTCTGCGCGGACGTCACGGCGCCGGTCACGATATGCACCTCCGCCTCAAGCCGCACTCCGCTCATCCCCAGCGGCTCTCTTATCCCGTCCTGGTCGTCGATGGCGAACTCCTGGGGAAGCACATGCAATATCTCGCGGTCAAGCGGTATCGCCACCGCCTTCGCCGCCTCAATGACGCGCTCCACGTCGGCCCTGGATATTTCGCGGTCCTTTATAGCTATGACACCCCTGCTGTTAAAACTTTTGATATGGCTTCCGGCTATGCCCGTGAAGACCGCGTTAATCTCCACGCCCGCCATCAGCTCGGCCTCTTCGACCGCCTTTTTTATCGACTCGACAGTGCTCTCGATATTGACGACCACGCCTTTCCGGAGGCCATGCGAGGGATGACTGCCTATCCCAATGATGTCTATCCTGCCGTCTTCCTTGACCTCGCCGACTATGGCGCAAATCTTGGTGGTCCCGATATCTAGGCCTACGACTATGTTGTCTTTTTTCGCCAAGTCCTCACCTCCTTTCTTTCAGAATGCCCGCGCCTGAAGCGACTGGGACGGCTGGCCTTCCTTCACCACTACCTTGCCCGGGAACCGAAGGTCGATAAGCTCGGCCTTTAAGCCACGCCTGACAATGTCGGCCTCAACATCCGCAAGCCGCTGCACCTTATCAGGATATCCGCCTAAGCCCACCTTAACCACGGCGTCGCGGATCAATATGCACGGAGAGCCGTCCTTGCATACCCCTACATTCGCATAGGCAAGCGGCCCCTTGCTCCCGCGTACAACCCTGAGAAGCTCAAAGGCATTCATAAGGCACTCGGCCGTCTTCGGGTCCAGGATCCTGAGGCCCTGTGACGACGGGTACCTTACAACGGGTAAAAATTCCCAGCCTGGCTGGGTTACCCTGGCAAGCGCAAATCCCTCCGCGTCCATGAGATATTTCCCGGCGCCAGTCTGCACAACCGCCGCCGGGATCCTCTCCGTAAGCTCGAACCGGACCTCATCCGGGAACTCGCGGCGCACCAGCCCCGATTTTATCCAGGGATGGCCGCCTATCCTTTCCATCGCGCCTTTCATGTCATAGGATAAGATGCTCTCCCCCTTAGGGTCGCCGACAAACCCGATGAAATCGTCCTTCTGTACGTATTTAAAACCTTCCACACGGACCTGCTTTATGGTAAAAAACGGCATCCGGCATACGTACCTCGCTGCTGCGCGGGCCACTCTCGGCACGAAGAACGCCGCCCCGGCTAATATTAGAAGGACGGCAGCCAGGCGCAGTATCTTCCTGCCCGCTTTCTTTCCGCGTACCTTAGGCTTTGAGTTCCTGCGGCCGTCAGTCCTCATTTACGCCTCAGCGCCCCTTCGAGCATAAGCTCTATAAGCTGCCCAAAACTTAAGCCCGCCGCAGCCGCGGCCTTCGGGAGAAGGCTCGTCGATGTCATGCCCGGGAGCGTGTTCATCTCAAGGACATATGGGCTTCCATCCCGATCCACGCGGAAGTCCACGCGCGCGTATCCGTATCCCTGCAAGACGGAAAATACTTCCTTTGCCAGAGCCTTCAACCGTTTCTCAAGAACTCCGTCCATCTCCGCCGGACAGACATACTTCGTGTCATGGGTCAGGTACTTTGCGTCGTAATCGTAGACCCCGCTCTTTGGGACTATCTCCACCAGGGGCAGGGAGTTGCCGTCGAGTATCCCGGCCGTCACCTCGCGCCCCTCGATATATTTTTCCACGACCGCTTCCAAATCATGCGAAAACGCCAGCTTAAGCGCGGGTGACAGCTCTTCCTCGGAATACACGAAGCTCATGCCGATGGTCGAGCCCTGCGTGGAAGGCTTCACCACCACCGGATAACCGATGCGGCCCACGATGGACGCGTCGGAGTCCTTCCTCAGTATCACGAACTGCGCCGTCGGGATATCATGGTACTTCAGAAGCTTCTTTGTAATAGCCTTGTCCATCGCGATGGCCGAGCCAGTTACGCCCGTGCCGGTATAGGGCAGGCCCATCGTTTCCAGCAGGCCCTGCACCGTTCCGTCCTCCCCGAATTTACCGTGGAGCGCGAGGAATATCAAGTCGGGCTTTATCTCGCAAAGCTCCTGCACCAGCCCCGGCCCGTCGTAGACCACCGGCGTCGCCTTGTATCCCGCATCCTTGAGCGCATCCAGAACCGCCGCGCCGGAAGAAAGGGAGACTTCCCTCTCCGCCGAAAGGCCGCCCATCAGGACTGCTATTTTTTTATTCGCTAAAATATCTAACATTCGGTTTACTCTTTCCCTACGACTCTGACTTCCGGCTCCAGTTCTATCCCCGTCTTCTCTTTGACCTTCGTCTTTACGAGTTCCATTAAAGCTATAAAATCTTTCGCGGTCGCTTTTCCCGTGTTGATGAAAAAATTTGCGTGCTTGTCTGATACCGCCGCCCCGCCGACGGACAACCCTTTCAGACCCGCCCCCTCTATCAGTTGCCAGGCCTTCTTGCCGGGCGGGTTTTTGAAAGTAGAGCCTGCGCTTTTCGCGCTTAACGGCTGGGTGGCCTTTCTCTTGCCTATATATTCCGACGCGCGGGCCTTTATTTCTTCGGCGGCGCCGGGCATAAGCTTGAACCACGCCTCCGTCACGGCAGTATTTTCCGGCACGCCGCCGTGCCTGTATTTTTTCTCGATCTCTCCGGAAGCCAGCTCAATTATTTTACCGCCCTCATTCACGATTTTAATTTTATATAAAACATCTTTTATTTCATAACCGTATGCGCCCGCGTTCATATAGACCGCGCCCCCCACGGTGCCGGGGATACCGGATGCGAACTCCAGGCCGGAGAGCCCTTCCTCCGCGCAGAAACTGGCGAGTTTGGGAAGAGGGGTCCCTGCGCCGGAGCGGACGGCAAAATTATCCCCGCCCGCATGTTCTTTTATAATCCAATTCATTTTCGAGAGGTTTATCACCAGCCCCGGGATGCCTCCGTCCAGAACGAGAAGGTTTGTGCCTTTGCCGAGTATGAAGACCGGCACGCCGTTTGCGAAAGCCTTCGCCTGAAGGTTCGAAAGCTCTTCGGTATTCTTCGGAAAAGCCATCGCCTCCGCCGGGCCGCCGATTCCAAGCGAGGTATGTTCCGACATCGGCTCAGACAGCCTAGCTTCACCGGCTAATTTAAGCATAGCGATAAGCTCCGCCGCGTTCATAGAGTGTTCATCTTTTCAAGGAACGCCTCGCCCACCTTCCATACGTCGCCCGCGCCAAGCGTTATCACGAGGTCGCCCGGCCTCGCCACTTCCTTAAGCCACTCGACCGCTTTGTCCTGCGTCTTTATATACGAGGCGTCTTTATGGCCGCGGCTTTTGATGCCTTCGTATAAAGTCTTCGCGCTTATGCCGTCGATAGGCTTTTCACCCGCCGGATATATGTCCATAACCGCCAGCTTGTCCGCCTGGTTGAATGCGGTAAAGAAATCCTTCATCAGGTCGCGCGTGCGGGTGTAGCGGTGCGGCTGAAAAATAACCACCGTCCGCCTGTCCCAGCCTGCCTTCGCGCCCGCGAGCGTAGCCTTTATTTCCGTCGGGTGGTGGCCGTAATCGTCCACGACCGTTATGCCGCCGACCTCGCCTTTTACATAGAACCGCCTGTGCAGTCCTCCGTACTCGGCCAGCGCCCCGCGTATAACTTCCGCCGGGATGTCCAGCTCTAACGCTACGGATATCGCGGCCAGGGAGTTGTACACGCTGTGCTGGCCCGGTACGGAGAGTTTGAAGCGGCCCAGGCTCTCTCCCCTTTTGATTACTTCGAATTCCGAACCCATCCCGCCGAACTCTATGTTCCTGGCGTAGAGGTCCGCCTGCGAGCTGAGCCCGTAAGTGGCGTACCTCTTCTTCACCTGCGGGATAAGATCCTGTATATGCTCCACGTCCAGGCAGAGCACCGCCAGACCGTAGAACGGGATTTTATTTATGAACTGCAGGAATGCCGCCTTAATCTCTTCTATGCCCTTCGTGTAATGGTCTAGATGCTCCTCGTCGATGTTCGTCACCACCGCGATAGTCGGGGAGAGCATCAGGAAGCTCCCATCGGACTCGTCCGCCTCCGCCACCAGGAACTCGCCTTGCCCCAGCTTCGCGCCTGCCCCGAAAATATTTAGCTTCCCCCCGATTACCACCGTCGGGTCGATGCCGCCCTTCGAAAGTATGGTAGATATCATGGAGGTGGTAGTGGTCTTTCCGTGCGCGCCCGCGATGGCTATTCCGTATTTAAGGCGCATCAGTTCCGCAAGCATCTCCGCGCGCGGTATCACGGGGACCTGCCGCTCCCTCGCGGCCGCCACTTCGGGGTTATCCTCCTTAACGGCTGAAGATATGACTACTACGTCCGCGCCTTCTATGTTTGAGGACGCATGCCCTATGAATATCTTCGCGCCTAATGACTCAAGCCTTTTGGTGGTGTCTGTCTCTTTAAGGTCGGAGCCGCCTATTTTATATCCGAGGTTTATCAGGACTTCGGCGATGCCGCTCATCCCGACGCCGCCTATGCCCACGAAATGTATCCTCTGGTACTTCTTGTACATCAAATCTCCTTTATGCCGCCGCGGCCTCTTTGCATATTCTTAGCACCTGGGCCGCGGCCTCCGGCCTTCCAAGAGCTTTCGAGCGCTCTTCCATCTTCAGCAGGGATTCTATATTCAGAAGCAGTTTCTTTATCTCGGCCGCCAGCCTCTCACCCGTCGCCTCGCTATCCAGCACCACTATGGCTGCCCCGGCGTCCTCCAGTTCGCGCGCGTTGACCTCCTGGTGGTTATCCGTGGCGAATGGATAAGGTATGAGGACGGCAGGCTTGCCCAGCGCCGTGACCTCCGCTATAGTGAGCGCCCCGGAGCGGCAGATTACGAGGTCCGCGCATGCGTATGCCGGTGCCATGTCGTATATGTAAGGCATTACGCGGGAAGTGAACCCGGCCCTGTCATATGCGGCGGCCGTTTCCTCAAGGTCCCTTTCGCCTGTCTGATGTATAAACTGTAGTTTATTTTTCATATCCGTGAGCTCTAGCAGGGCGTCGGCTACGGCCCTGTTTATCTTCGTCGCCCCCCCGCTCCCGCCGGTAACCAATATAGTTGTTCTTTCCTGTTCCAGCTGCATCGCGTTTAGCGCGTCTTCTCTCTTTATCCCAAGCAGTCCCTGCCTGATGGGGTTGCCGGTGAGTATGCATTTGTGCTTCGGAAAAAAACTCCGGCCGGCCTGAAACCCGAGGCATATACGGTCCGCTATTTTCCCAAGTAACTTGTTGGCGAGGCCGGGCACCGCGTTCTGCTCCTGGAGGATTACTGGCTTTCCCATAATTTTTGCCGCAAGCACCGCCGGGAACGAGGCATAGCCGCCGACGCCCAGTACGGCATCGGGCCCAAAGGCTCTGATTACCCTCCCGGCCTCGAAGACTCCCGCCGGAACGGATAAAAGCGTTTTTATCTTTTGTGAAGCACCCATCCCTTTGAACCTGCCCGCGTTTATCACTTTCAGATTAAAGCCTTCCCTGGGGACCACCCTCGCCTCTATGCCCTGCGCCGTGCCTACGAACAAGACCTCGATACCGTCATTCTTAGCCTCCGCCGCCACCGCGATCCCGGGATATAAATGACCGCCGGTGCCGCCTCCGGCGATTAAAATTTTTTTCACAGCGGTAGCGCTCCCGGGTCCTCTTGCCGCCGCTGGCCGCGCGCCACGCTAAGCATGATGCCTACCGACATAAGCGCCACAAGCACCGAGGAGCCGCCCGCGCTTATGAACGGGAGCGGCATTCCCTTGTTCGGGAAGAGCCCCGTGGCGACACCCATATTGATGAGCGCCTGAAGCCCTATCATCAGAGTGAGCGCGAATACCAGGAGCTGGCCGAACGGGTCCTTGCAGCGAAGCGCGAGCCTCATGCCGAACAGGGTGAACAGCAGGAATAGGAAGGCCACGGCGGCCGCGCCGATAAGCCCGAACTCCTCGCCTATGACGGAAAAAATAAAGTCATTGTGCGGCTCCGGCAGGAACAGGAGCTTCTGCCTGCTCTGGCCCAGGCCCACGCCGGTCAGACCGCCGCCGCCGAACGCAAGGAACGACTGAATGGTCTGGAACCCGTTACCTAAAGGATCGCTCCAGGGGTCCATGAAAGAGTGCAGGCGGTTTTTACGGAACCCCACCTTGAAGAGCTGAAGGTAAAGAACGGGCAGCGCCCCCAGCGCCAGCGCACTTAAATGGGATAACTTCGCCCCGCTTACGAACAGCATCATAACGATTACCGCGCATATCGCGGCGGCTGTGCCTAAGTCCGGCTCAAGCACGATTAAAAGGACAAGAGTCCCGCAGATGAAGAGATACGGACCGACGCCCGTCCAGAAGTCGGTCAGTTTGTCCGCCCTTTTCGAAAGCGAAGCGGCGACGAATGTAAACAACGCGGGCTTTGTGAACTCAGAGGCCTGGAATGAGAAGCCGGCGAGTTTTATCCAGCGCCTCGCGCCGTTTATCTCCGGGCCGACCAGGGTCACTATCAGCAGGATGAAGCATACGATGAGCGCCGGGAGCGAGAGCTTTCGGAAGATTTTATAGTCCAGCTTCCATGCGGCCAGCATCACCGCCAGCCCCGCCGCGGCCCAGATGAGCTGCCTCTTCAGGAAATACGCGGAGTCGTTGTGATACCTGAGCGCCATGACCGAGCTTGCGGAATACACCATCACAAGCCCGAAGGACAGGAGGATGAGCGTTATGAAAAAGATTATGCTGTCTTCCCTGATATTTTTGAATTTCATCAGACTATAATTTCCGCACTATCTCTTTGAACTGCCGTCCCCGGTCTTCAAAATCCTTGAACATGTCGAAACTCGCGCATGCGGGGGAGAGGAGCACCACATCGCCCTTCGATGCCGCGTCTTTCGCCTTTAATACCGCGTCCTTTAAGGACTCCGCCCGCACGGTGTCGGTCTCCCCGCCGATCGCCTCGCACATTACTTCCGCCGCTTTTCCGAAAAGCACAAGCCTCTTCACCCGCTCGCGCACGAGCTTCTTCAAGGGCGAGAAATCGCTGTGCTTATCAAGCCCCCCGGCGAGCAGGACCACGGGCTCAGTGAAGCTCTCAAGCGACTTCTCCACCGCACCGACGTTTGTGCCCTTCGAGTCGTTTATGTAGCTCACGCCGTTTAATTCCCGCACGAACTCAAGCCTGTGCTCAAGACCCGGGAACTCCCGGAGGACTTTTTCTACCGCCTTTATGGAAGCGCCGGCGGCAAGCGAAACCGCGGCGGCGGCAAGCGCGTTCTCCAGGTTGTGCACGCCGCGTATCCTTATATCTTTTGCCTCGATTATTTTCTCATCAACGCCGGATAAGGCGCTTACGACCTCACCGTCCCTGACAAATACCCCGCCCGCGGGAGCGTTCTTCCGCGAAAACGGGATTATCCTGCACATAGCCTTTTCCGCCAGGTGGACGGAGGGCGCGTCGTCCGCGTTGACTATCAGATAATCCTTCAAGGTCTGGTTCTTGTACACGCGGGCCTTCGCTTTAGCGTAATCGTCCATGTCCCGGTAGCGGTCCAGGTGGTCCTGCGTGACGTTTAAGAGCGCGGACAGTTTCGGGCGGAACTTATCGATTGTCTCAAGCTGAAAACTGGAAACCTCCGCCACTATATAATCGCGGCCCCTTAGGGAGTCCGGCTCTTCCGTAAGCGCGTTCCCCAGGTTCCCGCCCACCGTCACCTTCATCCCCGCCGCCGCCAGGATCTCTCCCACGAGAGTGGTCGTGGTCGATTTCCCGTTGGTCCCGGTTATGGCGATAAACGGGGAGTCGGAATAGAGATAGGCAATCTCAAGCTCGCCGATTATCGGGACTTTTGCGTCAGCCGCTTTTTTAAATGGCGGGGCCGACAGCGGTATCCCCGGTGAGATGACTATCAGGTCGGCAAGTTCAAACAGCCCGTCAGGATGAGACCCCAGGACCTTTTTTACCTTGGGGTCAAGCTTCAACAGCTGTCCGCTCAGCTCGTCCTCGGATTTAAGGTCGGTAACCGTAACGTCCGCCCCAAGCCGGACGAGCAGATTTGCCGCCCCCACGCCGCTTCTGGCAAGACCCGCGACAGTAATTTTTTTCCCGCTGAAGTTCATCAGTACGTCCTGTGGTGCCTTCTGTGCTTCCTCGAATGCCTGCGCCTCGAATGCCTATGCACTCTCTCGTAGGTCTTATATGACGCCTTCTGTATATAGCTGTCTCCGCCCTTTACATCCGCGAGAGCCAGCGTCTGGTTGTTCATGGCAAGCTGGAAGCCTTCGTCCAGGAGCTTTTTGGTATCGCCCCAGAGGTCGGAGCTATGGAGTATCGCGACGATCAGCCGGGTATTGGAGCAGTTGGCCTCGCCGACGTAACAATGTTTCGCGGCGAGGGTATAGCCGGTCTTGCCAGCGCCCGCGCCGTCGTAGAACCAGAGAAGCTTGTTGTGGTTCTTCAGGAGTGTCTTCTCTTTCTCGCCCATGTTAAGCGTCGCGAATTTGGTGGAGGCTATCGCCATGAACCGCTCGTCGTGCATCGCGTAGCGAAGTATCAGCGCCAGGTCGTACGCGGTGGTGTAATGGTCGGCTACGGGGAGGCCGGAAGCGTTGCTGAAATTCGTGTCCACCGCCCCTAGCTGATGCGCCTTCTCAGTCATCATCCTGGCGAACTCAAGCTCCGTGCCCGCTACGCCTTCCGCAAGTACTGACGCGCTGTCGTTCGCGCTTTTTAAAAGGAGAGAATACAGGAGCGCCTCAACGGTGACCTGGTCGCCCGGCTTCAGGTAAACCTTGGAAGGCGACATCGTCGCCGCGCGCGGGCTAACCCGGAAGGTATCGGTCATTTTCGCCCGCTCAAGGGTGACTATGGCCGTCATTACCTTGGTGCAGGAAGCCGGCGGGAGCCTTAAATCCGCGTTCCGGGATATAATGACCTTTCCGGTGTCCGCGTCCATCACGCACACGCCCTTCGCGGAGATAGCTATCGGGTCATCCGCGTAAGCAAGCCCGAAGGAGGATAATAATACCAGTGTGCAAAAAACCATCGCCGAAAATCGCTTCATAAAAATCTTCCTTCTACCTGAGTTTTAAGGTGCTCAGGCCCACGAGGGCCAAAATGATGCCCAAAAGCCAAAACCGCACTATCACCTTCGACTCCGCCCAGCCCAGTTCCTCGAAATGGTGATGAACCGGCGCCATCCTGAATATCCTCTTGCCCCGGCTCTTGAAGGAGGCCACCTGGAATATCACCGAGAGCGCCTCCGCGACAAATATGCCGCCGACTATCACCAATATTATTTCATGCTTCGTAAGCACGGCCAGCATCCCAAGCGCGCCGCCTAACGCAAGGCTCCCGACGTCTCCCATAAACACCTCGGCCGGATGCGCGTTATACCAGAGAAAGCCGAGTGACGCGCCCATCAGCGCGCCGCAGAAAACAGTCAGCTCTCCCGCCCCGTGGATGTACACCACCTGGAGATAATTCGCGAAGACCTTGTTGCCGGTAACGTAAACGAGGATGGCGTTCGCGCCCGCAGCTATGCCTACAAGCCCGATTGCCAGTCCGTCAAGGCCGTCGGTCAGGTTCACCGCATTGGACGCGCCAACCAGCACCAGCACCACGAAAGGCACGTAGAACCATGCCAGGTTTATTATCCATCTTTTGAAGAAAGGTATCAACAGCACGGTGCTGTTCGGGTCCTGCGGATTAAAGTACAGGAGCAGGCCTATGACCAACGCGATCAATATCTGCCAGCCCATCTTGTACCGGGGCCTTAGCCCCTCGGTCTTTTTCCTGACAACTTTAAGGTAGTCGTCGTAAAAGCCCACTGCGCCGAACGCCAGCGTGCCCGCCACCACCAGCCAGACATAGCGGTTCGTAAGGTCGGACCATAAAAGCGTCGGCACGATAATGGCAAGGAGTATCAAAATGCCGCCCATGGTCGGAGTCCCGGCCTTGCCTAAATGGGTGCCCGGCCCGTCCTCGCGCACCTGCTGTCCAATCTTCAGCTCTTTGAGTTTGCGGATGATAGACGGTCCGAATACAAAGCTTATCAAAAGCGCTGTAAACATCGCGCTCGCGAAGCGGAAGGTAATGTAGCGGAACACGTTAAAGGCGTGTATTTTGTCGTGAAGGGGGTATAGTAAATTATAAAACATTATACGTGAATCCTCCCCGCCTTCAAACGCTCCACAGCGAGTTCCATCCTTGAACCGCGCGAGCCTTTCACAAGCGCCACGTCGCCGGGCTTTAAGAATTCGGCCGCAATGGACGCCGCCTTTTCGGGCCCCGAAGCTATAAAAATATTCTCCTCCGGCATACCGGCCTCTATCGCGCCCTGCGCCGCGTCCGGCGCGTGCTCGCCGACCAGCACCAGCATATATACGCCGCTGGCCCCGGCAAGCCTCCCGGTATCGAAATGGGACCTGCTCGCCGTGCTTCCAAGCTCCAGCATCTCGCCCAGGATGGCAAACTTCCTCCCGCCTTTCATCGCCGCAAGCGCGCTTATGGCCGCCGCCATCGAGGCCGGATTTGCATTATAGGTGTCGTTAATCACCCTGACTCCGCCGATTATCTCCTCCTGCATCCGCATCTTAGCAGGACGGCACTCCTCCAGGCCTTCCCTTATTTCTTCAGCCGTCATACCCAGGGCAAATGCCGCGGCAGCCGCCGCCAGCGCGTTATAGACGTTATGGGAGCCGATGAAATTAAGTTTTATCGCTGCCGAAGCGCCGGGCGCTTTCAGCCTGAAAGACATCCCTTTTTGTTGTTCTTCTATATCCGTCGCGAAGACCTGTGCGTCTCTGCCCAGTCCGAAGGATAGCGTCTTCCCTTTGAACTCCGAGGCCGCCGTCTTAAGGTACGGGTCGTCCGCGTTCAGTATGGCTATCCCTTCCGGCGGCAGGGCGGAAATCAGCTCGGCCTTTGCCTTTGCTACCCCCGCAAGATCGCGAAGGACGTCTAAGTGCGCCGGGCCTATATTGGTTATCACTCCCGTCTGGGGCGCGGCTATCTTTGCAAGCCTGTCGATTTCGCCCGGTGAGCTCATCCCCATCTCTATCACGGCCGCCCAGTGTTCTTCGCGTAGTTTCAGAAGGGTGAGGGGGACGCCGATATGGTTATTTAAGTTGCCCTCGTTTTTCAGCACCGGGCCCCGCCGCGATAAAATTGACGCAAGCATCTCTTTGGTAGTGGTCTTTCCGTTGGTGCCGGTAATGCCGACGAGAGGGAGCCCCGGCCTGGTCATCCTTACGGAATGCGCAAGGTCCTGGAGCGCGCGCAGGGTGTCCGCCACCTCGATTAAGGCCAGCCCCGGCTGGTGGATATCCTTCCCTTCTTCGACAAGGGCGCCCGCCGCCCCGGATTTCACGGCCTGCCGGATAAAATTATGTCCGTCGAAATGCTCGCCGGATAGGGGAACGAACAGCTCGCCGCTTTTAATGCTCCTGCTGTCGGTAGAGACGCCGGAAAAGACGTTTTCCCCTTCCTGCAGGAGCCTGCCCCGAGTCGCCTTGATTATTTGCTCTATTGAAATATTCACGCGCGCCTCAATGCCAGCACCGCCGCTTTTGCGGTCTCCCGGTCGTCAAAATGATGTTTCGTCGCACCGATTATCTGGTAATCCTCGTGGCCTTTCCCTGCGATGAGTATGGTATCACCGCCGCGGGCGGCCCCAACTGCAAACGATATGGCCTTCGCCCTGTCGGCGTATGTGAAGAAATTTGAGCCCTTTACCTTTGAGCCTTCCGCGAGGGCGCCTGCCTCGGCCTGCATAAGTATCTCAAGCGGGTCTTCCGTGCGTGGGTTGTCCGAGGTGAGGATAACTATATCCGCAAGCGAAGCCGCGACCTTCCCCATCTTCGGCCTTTTTGTCCTGTCCCTGTCCCCTCCGCAGCCGAATACGGCAATCAACCTGCCCGGCGTCAGTTCCCTGGCTGCGGTGAGCGCCCTGGAGAGCGCGTCCTCGGTATGCGCGTAGTCCACAAGTACCGTAAAGTCCTGACCGGCGTCTACCCGCTCCAGGCGGCCAGGCACATCCTCGGCGCATGCCAGCCCGTGCGATATCTCGTCCAGGCTTATCCCAAGCGCAATCGCCGCGCCCGCCGCCGATAGGAGGTTGTAGAGGTTGTGTCTGCCCACCAGTCGCGATTTTATTTTCGCCTCTCCGGCCGGAGTGATAAGCCGGAAAAATGTCCCGGATGGCGTGATTTCAATATCCTTCGCGCTGACGTCCGCCCTGGAGACTACGCCGTACGTTATGACTTCGCCTGAAGCCGACCTTTTAAGTTCGTCCGCTTTCGGGTCGTCCGCGTTTAAAACGTTAATCCCGGCGAAACCGGTAAATAACGCTTTTTTTGCGGCGAAATATTCCTCCATCGTTCCATGGAAGTCCAGGTGGTCCTGCGTGAAATTGGTGAATAATTTAACCTTGAAATCGCATCCCGATACTCTCTTCAGGGCCACGGCATGAGACGATACTTCCATGACTGCGTATTTCGCGCCTTCCTTAACCATTTCGGCCAGCAGCGCCTGGAGGTCAACCGACTCCGGGGTCGTATTCGGCGCGGGGAATCTCCTTCCCCCGAACTCATAAGATATCGTGCCGATAAGGCCTGGCTCGGAGCCGCTCTCCCGCAATATCGAACGGATAAGGTATGACGCCGTGGTCTTGCCGTTGGTGCCAGTGATGCCGACAAGGTCGAGCTTGCTTGAAGGCCGGCCGTAAAATGAAGCCGCCGCCTGCGCCGTGGCAAGTCTCGCGTCCGCTACCCGAATGAAGGATACTCCGTCCGGCATCGGCCCGTCGTAATCCTCAAACAGTACCGCCGCCGCCCCCTTCTCCACCGCACTCGATATAAAGGCCGCGCCGTCCGATTTTAATCCCCGGAGGGCGCAGAAGAGCGAACCGGGAGTGGTCTTTCTGGAGTCGTAATTTACGGATGTTATTTCCGTATTCATCCCTCCTATGACCTCCATCGGGTTAACTCCCGCTATCACTTCGCCCAGCTTCATTATTTATCCACCAGTATAGTCTGCTCCGGCAGGCGCGACGGCACCTTCATGTACGTGAGCGCCTGCTCTACGATATCCTTGAACGCCGGGGCCGCGACCTGCCCGCCGTAATATATCCCCCCGTGCGGCTCGTTCAATACCACAATCGCGGATACCTTCGGGTTGTCCGCGGGACAGAAGCCCACGAACGAGCTGTAGTATTTTGTCTTTGAATACCTGCCAGCCGCCCTGTCGAACTTCTGCGCGGTGCCTGTCTTACCCGCCACCTGATATCCCTTTATCCTGGCCGAGACGGCGGTCCCGCCTTCTTCGACGACCGTGCTCAAAATATCCCTGAGCTTTGCGGCCGTCGCTTTCGATATTACCTTACGAATCTTTTCCGGCCCCTTTCTCATGATAACGGAACCGTCCGCCCCCTTAATCTCCGAGACTACATACGGCTCCATGTAATATCCGCCGTTTGCAATGCAGTTCATCGCGGTGAGCATCTGGAGCGGCGTGACGCTCACCTCCTGGCCTATCGCAACGGAGGCGACGGAAAGTCCGGACCATTTCGAGAGTTCCCGGAGCTTTCCGCTGGCTTCTCCCGGAAGGTCAACGCCCGTCTTCTCACCGATGCCGAACGCCTTGGCGTATTTATAAAGCTTCTCCTGCCCGAGCTTCAGCGCGACCTTAATCGTACCCACGTTGTTGCTCTTCTGTATGACTTCCGAAAAAGTGAGCCGCCCGCCTTCATTCTCGGCGCTGTGGATAACTCTCCCCGCGACCTCTATTTCCCCGTTCCCGCAGTCTATAACGTCGGTGGGCTTTACAACCCCTTCCTCTAACGCCCCGGATGCGGTAACCAGCTTGAATGTCGAACCAGGTTCGTAGAGGTCCGTAACCGCGCGGTTTTTCCAGTCCTGGCTGGCGTAGCCGGACCAGTTGTTTGGGTTGAAGCCAGGTCGGTTCGCCATCGCCAGGACCTCTCCGGTATTCGGGTCCATAACGATGGCAGTAGCGGAGATCGGCTTATATTTCTCCATGATTTCATCAAGAGCCTTCTCCGCCATGTACTGTACTCTCTCGTTTATCGTAAGGGTTATATCGTCGCCGGCTTTGGGGGAATTTTTTTTCTCGTCCAACGCGAGGACCTCTCTGCCCGCGCCGTCCCGCTCGGTAATCGCCTGGCCCTGAAGCCCCCCGATATATTTCTCATACTGCGCCTCAAGCCCATCCAGACCTTTTCCGTCCGTACCGGTAAAACCCAGTATCTGCGCCGCTATCTCTTTTTTGGGATAGTATCTGCGGCTGTCGAACAACCAGCCCAGCACCCCCTCCATATCGCCGTCCGTTTTTATTTTTGGCTGGACGTCCGGCGGAACTTTTCTGGCCAACCACACGAACTTCTTCGTCCCCTTCAGTTTCTCTTCCAGAGATTTCCTGCTCACGCCCAGGGCCGGTGCCAGCGTCATCGCTACCGCGTGGGGGTCCTGCACGGTTTCCGGCACTCCATAGAGAGAGTCGGCTTCCACGCTCACCGCGAGCTCGCTGCCGTTCCTGTCATATATCGTCCCCCGCCTAGAAGGGAGCAGGATGACCTCCTGCTGCTGCCTGAGCGCCTTATGCATGAGAAAATTTTTTTCTATCACCTGCAGGTAAACGAGCCTCGCGCCAACTCCCATGTAACCGGCGACAAGCAGGACGACCACCCATATCACCCTCTTCTTCAGGCCGGTATATTTCTCTACGGCCTCAGGATGCTTTTCCAGCCGACCCCGCATCAGGTTTTCCCCGGCGCCGCCGATTGAACGTTTACCTCACGGCCGCCGGCGGAGGCGCTGGCGGTGCTCCTTTTAATTTTCTTCACCATTACGATCTGCCCCGAAACCGGCGCGTGCATCCCTATGTCCGTATCCGCGATGCTATCGATCCTTTCAGGCGAGGTCAGAGTCGATTTTTCGATCTGGAGGTCGTTGTTTTCTCTCAATAGCTCGGCCTTTTCCTTCTTAAGTGCCTCTATCTCGTAACCCACCTTTATCACCTGCACCCTCTGCCATACGTAAACCATGCAGAACGCGGCGAGCATGAAGACGATGGAAGATATGCCAAGCCTCTTTATAAGGCGCGACTTCTTAAGCCTTATGCTCGACAGATGGGACAGGGAGTGGTCATGCATCAGATTTTCTCCGCCGCGCGAAGTTTCGCGCTTCTCGCGCTTGGATTGGACTTTATCTCATCTTCCGAAGGCTTAACTGGCCTCGGAGTCAATACCTTTATAGACGCTTCTTTCCCGCATACGCATTTCGGGAAATCCGGGGGACACGTGCAGGGCTTCGCACCTGCCTTGAATATGTCCTTCACAAGCCTGTCTTCGAGGGAATGGTAGGAGATTACCACCGCGCGCCCCCCAGGCCTCAGCATCGAAACCATCTCCGGAAGGGCCGCTCTCAGCGCGCCAAGCTCGTCGTTTACAGCAATCCGCAGGGCCTGGAACGTCCTCGTCGCCGGATGGGTCTTGGGCGGCCACGCCTTATGCGGTATCGAGTCTTCCACGACCCGCGCGAGCTCGCGGGTGGTACTTATTTTTTTCTCCTGCCGCCTCTCGGATATCGTCCGCGCTATTTTTTTGGCCCAGCGCTCTTCGCCGAATTCCCAGAGAATTTTTGTCAGTTCGTCCGCCGAAAGGCCGTTGACAAGGTCGGCCGCACTTTCTCCGCGGCTGCCGTCCATCCTCATGTCCAGCGGCGCGTCGGCCGAGAAGCCGAATCCCCGTTCAGGTGTCTTTAGCTGAAGTGTGGAAACGCCCAGGTCCATAAGAAAACCGTCCAGTAAGTTATAGCCCTGCCGGCGAATTAACTCCCCGGCATCACGGAAGTCCGCCTTTAAAATCTCCAGCTTGCCCCCATATACCTTCAGGGCCTCTTCCGCCCTGCTTATGGCCTGAGCGTCCTTGTCTATGCCGATAAGCTTCCCGGAATCGATTTTCCTAAGTATTTCGGATGCGTGCCCGCCAAGTCCCAGAGTCAAATCCGCATACAACCCGTCCGGCTTTACGTTCAGAAACTCGACAGACTCGCGCAGCATTACCGGGATGTGAAGCGTAAGGCTCACAGCCCGTATGCGGCCATGGCGTCTCTGACTGCCGCGCCGTCTTCTTCCGGGTTCTCTTTTCTCCAGGTCTCGGCATCCCAGAACTCCATACGGTTGGAAAGCCCGATTATGATCACCTCACGGCTAAGCCCTGCGTAGGTCTTCAGCGCAGGCGGCACCAGGACGCGGCCCTGTCCGTCCAGTTCGCAGACTTTCGCGGAGGAGTAGAAATTCCGGAGGTACTTCATCACCATTGGGTCGCTCTGGGGGAGGGAATTTATCTTCTCGTCGATCTTCTGCCATTCCTCAATGGGATAGGCGGCGATGCACCTGTCGTAGTGCTTCATCAGGACGAGTTTCTCGTCGTAGCGCTCGGAGAGGACCTCGCGGAAATCGGAAGGTATGCTTACCCGTCCCTTGTTGTCGAGGCTGTATGCGTGGTGCCCGATGAACCGGTCTATGAGAGCGGCCAATCCGGACCTCCCTTAAGAGAAAGCGCGCGAGATTTAAGGATTATTTCAGGGCTTTTGGGGGCGGGTAATGCACAGGCGCATCAACAGGAATTGTCAAAACATTTTGCCACCTTCCCCCACTTTTCCCCACAACGGTTTGGAGTATACACGCCAAACATCCAGGCTGTCAAGGAAAATCCCTCGCAAAAACTCGATTTTTTAACTTGTCAAAGAACGGATTCCGGGTGTCCGGGTAAGCCAAAAAGCTGGGTCTTCAGGGGGATGAACCTGGGGGTGCTTCTTGAACTTCTGAAAAAATCTTTATGACAACCGGATTTGGAGCTACTCCAGATGCGGATTTTATCAGTAAAAAGTTGGGAAGTCAAACTCGGAATTGCTTTTAAAAGCTTGTAAAAACCTTTTCTTTATAATATACTTAATTAACTTTTCTTAACAAATAAGAGGTACGCATTGCAAAAGGCTGAAGAAATCACTAAACAGAGCATATTCGACCTATACGACCTGAAATTCGGGATGAATAAAGAGGCGGTCGCGGCCAGGGTAGAAATCCTGGAGGGGGGAAAAGTGGGGGACGTAAATCTCGCGGCCCTCGGTGCTGATTCCATACGTCTCTTTTTCGACCACGAAGACAGGCTCTGGCAGGTAAAGGCCGTTTATCCGGTATCGAGTCCGGAGGAGGCCGAAGAAATACTGGAAAGGATGTCAAAGGATTACCGTTTCCAGACGCCGTCCTCAAGGGTTGCATTCGACCTTACGGACCCGAAGGAAGAAGTTGCGCTCCTCTCGATACGCTACTCCGAGGCGAACATGAAACGCGCCTACTTCCATCATATGATGGCGCTGGGGGCTGAGAAGCTCGCGGCGGAAGAGGGCAAGAAAAAAGCGGAGATGGAAGAAGACGACGAGTACATACCAAACGGCCCGTTGATATTCTAAACCGGAATAAATTGCAAAGCGGCTCTGGCGCCATTGTGACGCCGGAGCCGCTTTTTTTGTTTTTAAGCGCCCGGCCACAATCTCCGTTCGAGCTCAATCATCAGCGGTGGAAAAGTTTTTCTGTCCAGCGCGGATATGGCGAGGGCGCCGTGCGAGCGTGCTTCCGCATTGGCGAGTTCTTTATCTATCAAATCCGATTTATTAAATACTGTCAACGTGTCCTTCTCCGCTAGGCCGAGTTCGCCCAGTATCTTCTCGACTGACTCCATCTGCTCCTCGAACCGCGGGTTGGATACGTCCACCACGTGCATCAGCAAATCCGCGTCCTCAAGTTCCTCCAATGTCGCGCGGAAGGCCGCGAACAGTGGCTTTGGGAGGTCGCGGATGAACCCTACCGTGTCCGTGATTATCACGTCCCTATCTGTAGGAAACCTCAACCGCCTGCTGGCGGTGTCCAGGGTTGCGAAAAGCTTGTTTTCCACCACCGTCTCGCTCTGCGTGAGCGCGTTAAGAAGTGTCGATTTGCCAGCGTTCGTATAGCCGACTATTGATATGATGGGTAGGCCGACCTCTCCCCTGCGCGACTTCCTCTGCGCCCTCGCGCGGGATAAATCTTTCAGCAGCTTTTCCAGGTGGGATATCCGGTCGCGCACTCTCCTTCTGTCCGTCTCAAGCTTGCTCTCGCCCGGACCTCTTCCGCCGATACCACCCATCAACCTCGATAGCGCGGTCCCCTTGCCCGTCAGCATCGGGAGACGGTATTTCAGCTGCGCCAGCTCCACCTGCACCTTGCCGTCTCTTGAGTGGGCGCGGGCCGCGAATATATCCAGTATCAACTGGGAACGGTCTATTACCTTTATCTCCGCCATCTCGGAAATGGAGCGCAGTTGTGACGGGGAGAGTTCCTGGTCGAATATCAGGACGGTGGCCCCTTTCTGAAGGGCCATAATTATTATCTCCCTCAGCTTGCCTTCGCCCATAAGGTATTTTGAATTAATTTTATCCGGCCTCTGCATTACCGTGTCGAGAACTATAACGTCCGCCGATTTGGCAAGCTCGACAAGCTCGTCCATCGCCTCCTTCTGGGCGCCGCGCGTACCCCTGGACATCACGCTTATCAGTATCGCCCGCTCGCGGGTGTCCCGGACGTTGAAACTCTCGCCCTGCACCCGCAGCATCTCGTCCTCTAAAGAGGTAACGAACGAGGTGAAGTCCACGTTCAACTGGTGGAATGGGATCGGCGGGATCTGGGTCCAGGCCTGGCCGCGCTCGTTGGGCGGGAGGAGATGCGCAATATAAATTCTGCCCGGCAGGCCATCGGGGAGCACGCCGACCGCCGCCACAGCGTCCAGCCTCAGGAGCGCTAAGTCGGTCATGTCGTCAGGAGTAAGCGGCTCGTCGTTCAGGTGGGTATGCACGAGCCTTAGCCCACGGAGGCGCTTTGGGCCAAGCGAGAAATCCGAGAGGTCTGGTATGGTGACGGACCGGTTATCGCCGACGATGACGAAATGGATGACTCCGCGCCTGTCGACGATGACGCCGACCTGCCGTGAGATATCGCGCGAAACCTCCGTCAGATATCGCCCCAGCTCCGCCGTGACTACCTCGCTTGGCGGGACTTTCCTGCGGTATATCTTCTCCAGCCTGTGTATTTCGCCTGCCTTCAGGCCGGTCAAGTTCCCAAATAGAGTGGCTATGATAAATCTCCTTATTGAAGAGAGCGTTTACTTCTATTCTACTTTTCTTTCGCGTGAAAGAAAAGTAGCAAAAGAAAGCGGGGCTATAAAAGCAAATAAAAAAAACATGTTAAACTTGATGTAAGGAGGATGTTGCGATGAAAAAGACTTTAAAATCCGTAGCTCATATTGTCCTGGCCTCT
>JBARKJ010000106.1:0-15065 GCA_049801375.1 Nitrospirota bacterium
TCCACCCGAGAAGTTTCCTGGCCTTTGACGCATCGCCAAGAAGGGTTTCGACCTCGGTCGGCCTGAAATAGCGTCTGTCTATTTCTATAATAGTTTCGCCTGTAGCCGGATTAACGCCCTTTTCGTCCACGCCGGCGCCCTTCCACTTCAAACCGATGCCCGCCTCCGCAAAGACCAATTCCACAAATTCGCGAACGGAGTGGTTTTCACCCGTCGCAAGGCAGAAGTCATCGGCCTCTTCGTGCTGAAGTATGCGCCACATGCCCTCGACATAATCCCGCGCATGTCCCCAGTCTCTCCGTGCATCAATATTCCCCAGGTATAGCTTGCTTTGGAGTCCGAGCTTCATCCTCGCGGCGGCGCGCGTTATTTTTCTGGTCACAAACGTCTCACCCCGGAGCGGGGATTCGTGGTTGAACAGTATGCCGTTTGACGCATAGATGCCATACGCCTCGCGGTAGTTTACCGTTATCCAGTATGCATAAAGCTTTGCCGCCGCGTATGGGCTGCGTGGATAAAAGGGCGTGTTCTCATTCTGGGGCGTCTCGCGCACTTTGCCGTACAGTTCGCTTGTAGACGCCTGGTAAAAGCGCACCTTGCTTACCATATCCAGGATCCTGATAGCTTCAAGCAGCCTCAATGTCCCGACCGCGTCGGAGTTGGCGGTGTATTCCGCTGTCTCGAAAGAGACCTGCACATGGCTCTGCGCGGCAAGGTTATATATCTCGTCCGGCCGGACCTCCTGCATTATGCGTATCAGGTTGGTGGAGTCGGTCATGTCTCCATAGTGGAGCCTCAAATCCGCGCCGGTTTCGTGCGGGTCCATGTACAGATCGTCAATCCTGTCGGTGTTGAAGAGTGATGCGCGTCTTTTAATGCCATGAACTTCATAGCCCTTGGCAAGGAGCAGTTCCGCGAGGTATGCGCCGTCCTGACCTGTTATGCCCGATATCAATGCACGTCTCTTCATTCTTCTCTCCAGTTTCTATCTCTCAGGGGCGGCTGAAAAACTGTCCAACCTTCCTGAGCGGCTTCATCAAAAAGGTCCAGGGATACGGTTTCAGACCGTTCACCTCCCAGGCGAGCCTGTCCATACGGTTCGCCTTTACCCGGTTCCCTACAGATGCATTGCTTACTCCGCCGGAACGCATTTTTACAAGTACATCCGGTATATAGCAAGCCGATATCCCGCGTTTCAGCAAAAACCTCACCATAAGTTCGTAATCGGCGGAGGAGCCTAAAGACAGGTTAAAAAACCCGTACCTTTCATAAACCCCCCGCCGCACGAAGAACGTCGGGTGAGGCGGCATCCATCCCCCGTAGAAAAGTCCGGTGTTATATGGGCCGGATTTCCAATATCTTCTAACTTTATCGGTATCGACGGAATCAACGTAGAGCAGGTCACCGTAACACGAGTCGGCGCCGGTCTTTTCAAGCGTGCCTGCGACCCTGGATATTACGTCGCGGCCTGCATAGACGTCGTCAGAGTTGAGCACCCCGATAACGTCTCCAGTTGCCATCGACATACCCTTGTTCATGGCGTCGTAGATGCCGCCATCCCTCTCGCTGACCCATCTGGATATCACGGCGCCATACCTCTTTATAATGACCACAGTGCCGTCGGTCGAATCTCCGTCGATTACGATATACTCCACGTCATCAAAGTACGTCTGGCCGACGACGCTTTTGATGGTGTCCTCAATAGTCGAGACTGAGTTATAAGAAACGGTGATTATAGAAATTTTCAATTTATCTTTTTCTTCCCTTGCGGGTGCAAAAGTTCTTTATATAAATCCACATGCTTGTTCACAAATGTTTCAATCGAATATTCGCGTAGCGCCTTTTCCCTTGCCGCTGCTCCCATTTTTCTCAGAAGATTTTCTTCATTCAGCAGGGTCCCGATAGCCCGTCCGAGGGCCTCTGAATCCCTTGGCGGCACGAGTATACCGCACCCTTCGGTAACCTGTTCTATTACACCGCCGGAAGCAAAGCCTACAATAGGAGTGCCGCATGCCATGGATTCAAGAACGGTATTCGGGAAATTGTCATTCAAGTAGGTTGCACAGAAAATATCGGCGGCGTTGTATGCGTCCATGAGGGCCTCGCGGCTTGACAGATACCCTAGTTGCCTGATCCCGTATTTACTGGTCAGGCTGGCCGGGATATCAACCTTTTTGCCCACCAGTATGACGCTCGGCTTCTTATAGTCCATATACTGGAGCGCCTCGAAGAAATACCGGGCCCCTTTGCGTTTATCCTTTAAATCCGCCGACAACAGCAGAATGGCCTTCTTGTCCGGAGGTATACCAAGCTTTACCTTTGCCGCCGTTTTATCGGCGGGCCTGAACAGATTGACGTCTAAACCGTTTTGTATAACCCTTATCTCGTGCCTTGAGAGGTACGATTGCCTGATATCGCTTGCCAGCCACTTCGACGGCGATATGAGACAGGGATTCCAGCCCACGGAAAAGGCCCTTTTCTTTATTCGCAGCATAAGGGCGGACATATCAACAATAAAAGAACGCGGATAGTCCCGCAGGTCGGAGCAGTCTCCGCAGCCATTCCTCCACTTCTTGCAATCGGAGAGGTATGGACATCTCCCCGTCACCGGCCATCCGTCGTGCAGTGTCCATACCACAGGCAGCCCGGCCTCTTTCAGGAACTCCACAAAACCGTTGCTCAGGTAATAACCGTGCAAGTTGTGCAGGTGTATAAGGTCGAACTTCTCTTTTTTCACATATTTTATAAGCCGTATGGTCGAAAGCCAGGAACCGTAGCCCTGTAAACTGGTTATCCTGGCGGTCAAGGCGTGCAAGTAGACCTCGGGTATTAGCCCAAAATAAAAGGAGTCAGGGTCCTGGGACCTCCCCCCCCTGCCATAGGCAAAACGGCTTTCAATCCCTGGCATTTCCTTAAGCGAATTGTGGAGCCTGAGGGCCACCTGCGCCGCGCCGCCCCTGGCATATTCAGTATTGACTTGCAGTATCTTCATGGAGTCCCCAATGCTTGGGATGCTGCCTCAATAAAACCCCGCGCAGATATTTCTACTCCGAATTCCTCATCGGCACGTCTGCTTATTTCGTCACGCCTCTCCTTTATGACGCCAATGTTATCCTTGAGGCTTTTAATGCTCTCAGTGAGTCCGTCCGTATCGTCCGGGTCGATCAGCTCCCCGTTGAAGCCCTGGGTTATAAGGTCGTATCCTGCACCAGCATACTTGGAGCAAAGTACATACTGTCCTGAAGCCAGCGCCTCATTAACGACCAGGCCCCAGGCCTCCTCGATTGAAGGTAGGACAAGGGCATCCGCCAGCGCGTAATACCCTGGAAGTTCCTCCTGATTCCTGAAGCCTTCGAAATATACATTAGTCAAACCTGACTGCCCGCAAAGCCTTTTCAGCTCCGCCTCCTGGGGTCCAGAGCCCAGGATAATTAATCCGATATCACGGTCCTTAAGCCTGCCCAACGACAAAAGCACGCGCGAGAGTCCTTTTCTTTCGATTAACTGACCCGAATACAGCAGGAGTAGCTCAGGAAAACCGGCGCGCCTTTCCTTGAAGCCTTCTCCTGCCCGTACCTGCAATGCTCTATCTCTGAAATACTTCATATCTACTGTGTTCAGACATATCTTTATCCGGTAGCTATCCGCGCCGAGACTTTCCAGATATTCTTTCGCCTTTGTACCATAAGCGATAAAGCCGTCCGCCCCCTCGACAATGAACTTTTTCAGCCTGCCCCTTATGCCTGTGTTGCTGCCCATGCTCAAGAGTGTGGTACCACTTCGCAGGATAAATTTCCTGCCGGTAACTTTTGCATAGATAAACGCCTGCCAGTATGCTATTGCATCGTATCCTGATGTTATGACCACGTCGGGACTATAGTCCCATAATGCCTTGAACGCGCCACGGTTCAGGCGCGGCGTCCCACCCCTTTCGGAGGTTACGCCTTGCCAGCCCGGCAGGATTGCATATTCAAAGCCATACTCGTCTTTGCCGAGTTCCCAGCGCCGGTTACTTTCCCTATCACAAAGCGCGACGGCCCTGAATTGCCAGCCGCGCTCTCCGGCAAGCCTGGATATCTCATTCAGAAGTGGTATCCAGTAGGGCGTGAACATGTTGGTCATCAATAATATTTTCATACCACGACGATTAATTGCCCTCTCAAATTTTACGTCCGACGAGACATATGGCGCCTGATAAAAGTTGAGGATATAAATTGTGTATCCTCCCCAATCTCCCGAACCCTATCTTCTCCACCGGCACCATGCCGTATTTCAAGTAGAGCCTCTCCAAAGAGGAGAAGGTAAAATAATGCACGTGCCCGCCATCAAAAAGCTCCCCGTCCCGGACGGTCAGCCCTTCATCCGCGCCAGAGGTGGACGGAAATATTCCAGCGAGAAGTTTTGTCCTCCGCCTTAATTCCGCCACATTGGGCGTTGTCGTAATTAGAGTGCCTTTCGGGGCCAGAAGTCGTTTTATCTCCTCCATTGCCTTCCATGTGTCCACTACATGCTCTATAACGTCGGCCCACAGTATCACGTCGAAGAAACCATCCGGGAAATCCAGGGCGTTTTCAATGTTCCCGGTAAGGCACTTGCATTTAATCCCCTTGGCCTCTATTGCTTCTTGTACCTTGTCGCATCTGACCCGAGAGAACTCGATGCCGTAAAGTTCCTCAAATTTCCCCCTAAGGTTGTAGAGCACGTCGCCGGAGCCGAAACCTATCTCCAAAACCCGCTTTCCAGCCGGGCACAGCCTAACCAACGCCTCATTCCGGTGCCTTGGAAATCGTGCAGGGAAATCGACTAAGATTATTTTTTCTTCAAGATAGACGCGGTCGTACATCTCACTGTATGACATCTTTTGCTCTTTCTGCTGCGATTTTCCCTTTTTCAGGTCAGCAACACTTCGGCCCACGAGAAAAGCGGTCGGCGTTTATGATGACAGTAATAGTCTAGTCCTCTTCCCAGCCAGGTACATCTTGCGGACTACGAACCTAAGACCCTGTTGGATAACTCTTGTGAACGGCCTGTCTATATTGAACACTCTCCTAAGCTCGCCAGGGAAGATTTCTGTTTTCCCCATCTCCCGGAAATACCGGACAAAGCCCTTCTTTTTCTGGTCCGGCAGATGCAAAATAATTAGCTCCCTGCCGCTCTCAAGCGCGTTCCTGTAAACCGAGCCGTCGGTCCAGATGCGGCGGATATATTTATTTGCGGAAGAAGACGTATAGCCTAATTTGTGGTACACGTAACTGAAAAGGTGCTCTTCCGTGTTGAATTTACGCAAATTATTTTTAAACCTTTCTACGGATTGGTCGTAGGTTTTTCTCGTTACTTCCGAAATTGCCTTCAACTCGGAACCAAGCCCGCAGATTAATTCTCCGCCGACATAACGAAACGGGCCTGTAATATTGACGCCATACTCGGAAGCCAGTTGTTTTAACTGGGTTATTGTGTTGCCGTTTACTTCATGCTCCAGGGGATAATCCATCCAATAGGGCAATGCTCTATTCTCTCTCACGTGGTTCAGGAAATCATCTGGGAGCGGTTTATAAAAAATGCAATCCGAATCAAGCAGCATGCAAATGTCATCAGCCGAAATGTTCCCCTCTTGGACCAAATCGGATAATTCGTCCAGTATATCGAGCATTGTAAACTGGCTGGTCCAGGCATTATAAAAACCGGCAGGCGGCCTCGTACATTTTTTTATTTCATATAACTCAATCCCGTATCTCTTTATTAATTCATTTATATTGATCCCATCTAATTCGGATGGAGGTTTCTGGTTAATAAAAAGTAGATGGCGGCAATCAGAATTAACCCTGTAGCTGCTGTCGAACAAAGAAAATACGCATCTCCAGTAATAATTTTGCGTTTCGGGAATATCGATTTTTCCTTTTACATTCGGATAATCGGTAATATCACCGCGTTGATGGCAATACATCCACGTTACAATTATATTCATCTACCTTCTCCTCATGTTGTCGCGGCCTTCTGCTTTTTAGCGAAAAACCGCGCACCAACATCATCATTACTATCAGCGATGTCGGATTGCCCACGTTTAATATGTATCTCTCGAATAATCCGACGAATAGATAGCCGCATATGATGCCAATTGCCCAGAAATCCAAGACGTCCCTTGTACAGTTTAAATAATTAAAAAGAGAAAGCCAGATAAACCCGAACAACACGACCGAGCCGGTGACCCCGGTATCGGCCAAAACGGCCAGGTAACCGTTATGTGCTGACGAAGCCGTGGTCATGTAATGTTCATGCATACGGAATCCCACGCCGAACAATGGGCTAGACCAGAAGATTGAAAGTGCCTCTTTCCATGCTTCCATTCTACCAGTGAAGCCGGTGCCGACACCCCTCCATTTGTCGTTCACAGCGAATAGATTGTCAATTGCTCGTATTATAGAATCGGCATTAAAAAATACATAAACCATAAGGAAAGCAATGCCAAAAAAAATACAAGACATTGTCAAAGAACTGAAACCCCGTTTTCTCTTGAATACCGCCCATGAGGCCAGTCCTATAAAAAGTGCCATTATGGAAGTGCGCGAGTCGCTGTAATAAAGCACGATGGCTGTGGAGATGGCAAAAAGAAACATTATTTTGTTACGGGACAGCAAGGCGGCCATAATTACCGAGACGCATACCAGTCCAACCGGATTGGGGTTGTATATTTCGCTGCTTAAACGGCCCTTGTCGTCTAGGCCTACATGAGCCGCAAATGCGACTAATATGAGGGCAGCGAAAAAACTGAAAACAACAAACCCTTTGATGATCTCATCGCTTGCCATCGAAGACATAAACATATATGAATATAATAAACCGATGAAAGTACCGGCAAAATAGCCGAGAGATATGAGGGGAAGAGGGCTGTTTATAATAGAAAGGAAACTTGACATCATATACAGAAACATGAATAAAAAGAACTTATGATTCCCCAATAAAGTGCGAATACTCTCGCGGAAATTCTTTTTGGCGAAAAAGAACGGGAATGGCCATATTAATGCAAGAAAATCGGCGTATAACCCGCTTGACGTCTCTTCGCCGTTGAAGTAAAAATGTGACGCAATGTTGACAAAAAGAATTAACGTCAGCCATAAAGCCAAAATACCAGAGGACATATTATCAATTTTCTTAGACCGCTTATACATGTAGTTCCGTATCCTATTGCACGCTATACGCCTGACTATGCAAAAGCCAGAAACAGGAGGCAAAGACCACAAAGAAAATACCTAATATGCCGAATGCGGAAACTAAGCCATAACTTCTATTGAACACGAAAGATTTTGCCAGAACCCCCGCAACGCAAGATGTTGCGGATATTAAGCCTGCCATGACATACGACCTTACCGGAAATCTCCAGGCGAGCAGCTTCCTGCTCAAAACAACCATACAGGTGGCGTAGCAGAAATAAGCAAGCAGTGTAGCGAATGCCGCTCCTATTGCGCCATATCTCCTGATAAGTAACAGGTTCAGGACGATGTTAACGACCGCCGCGAGGATGTTAATCCTCATTACGGAGCCAGTCTTCTTTGCTATCAAAAAGACGTCCAGCGCACGGTCTCCCATCAACCAGAAAAAGATCCCGAACCCAACAATCAATACAATGTTCTCCCCGCCCCAATATGCAGGCGCAACAAGCCACCTCATCAGCCAGCCGTGCATAAGCACGAAGGCGGACAATACCGGCAGGCTGACCCATGCAAAGACCTTGAACACGGTCGAGATATTTCTTGCGCAGGCCTCCGGCTCGGATGCACGCTGGAAGACAAGAGGCTGAACCAGCGGCCCAAATGAACCGCCAAGGAACTGGAACAACGCCGAGCCGACCTGGTATGCCGCGACATAAGTACCCGTGATGGCCGCGCCCCAGTACCAGTTCAGCAGGTATCTGTCTGACAGGGCAAGCACCCAACCGCTCCCTGCAATACCTGCCCATGGCAGAGAGAACGATATTATCCGGCGCACGTACACCCGGTCCGGCATCGGCAGGCTGAATAGCGATTTTCCGGAAAAGCCTTTTATCCAGAAAATCCCGACAGTGCCTGTAATGATGGACGCGGACGCATAACCCAGGACAAATGAGTTTACGTCCGGCTTCCACAAAAGGCATAGGATCATTGCGCCAGCAGGCTTCAACCATGCTTCGGCGACTATCAGTGCGACCCTTTTTACCCTCTTGCGGCTGGTGTTCAGCAGGGCCTGGGCTGCGTTGATCGCGGCGAGGAACAGGAAATAAACCGGCATGACGCCATAGGCAAGCCATTGTGCCCCGCCGAGCCGTCCCATGAGGGAAACAGCGATAAGGTAGATAATTCCGACGCAGAGTATCAGGGAGACCTCTAGGCGCCATATCAAGGCTAAAAGCCGATCGAGCTGCTCCTGCCCTCCCTCATCATGATAGAAGCGATTGAGCGCCTGACTTAACGGCCCCGCAAATAGGGTAATTGCAAGTCCTGCACCGTTGATGAAGAGCCAGGCTATGCCATAGACCTCCCTGGTGTAATGCCCGGTGAGGACGCGAATGGCAACCAGGCCTCCCAGCGCGGCAAGCCCCTGCCCGGCCACAAGCCAGGCCGCCTCCCAGCCTATCCTGTCCCAAGTCTTTCTTATGGCGGTCTCAGTCATTTTCAACATCACCGGCCGGATTATTCAGCCCAGCCCGCATATGCTTCCCCGTCAGTGATCCATGCCTGAGCTTCCCCAGCCAGCCTATAACGCCGCTCAAATCGGCGGCGAGAAGCGTTACGGATGCATTATCGTTAACCCCGGTTATCTTCAACCTGTAAGGATCCGCGCCCGGGCCGTTCCTCCCGCAGTCCACGGTCCGCGCGGAGTGGTAGCCGCAAGCCTTGAGGAGTTCGATATCCCTCTCTTCGTAATCTCCGTGCGGATAAGAGAAGTGGCGCGCGGGACTTCCGGTCAGCCTCTCCAGATCCTCCATCGAGCCCCTTATCTCCGACAGTTTTTCATCATTGTCACAGGAGGTAAGCGGCTCGTGGAACCGCCCGTGAGACTGGATATCCGCATGAGCAGACAGGCCGGCGAGTTCCTCCCGGGAGAGCGCCTCCCGCTGGGGGTAATCACTCTCCCTCTCGAAACCGGCCTCCTTCAGCCTTGCGGCCCGCCCGACTCTCGTCATGCTTCTCAGCCCAGCCACCTCTTCATACGTATAAGGCGAAAACCAGAACCTCCTGTTTGTGCCTACTATTCCGGTGGACACATAGAAAGTCGGCATGACTTCGAATTCCCTGAACAACCCCATGAGGCTGTAGTTCTCTTTATTGCCGTCATCAAAAGTTACAACCAGCGCCTTGGGCGGTATCCGGGACCAGTCCCCGCCGTGGAGCGCGCCCACCAGTTCGTCAAGCCGGATGAACCTGTAACGCTTGCTCATATATTCGAGATGCTTTTTGAACACCTCTGGCTCAGGCTTGTGGTAGAGTACCACAGTAACCTTTTTCCGGCAGGATGTCTCCCGTATCAGAAAACCTGTTCCCGAGTACCGGACGAGTATAGCGATTAAGCTTTTGAGCATGCCTTCCTCAGTGGACCCTTGTCACGTCCGCTGCCGTCTGGTATTTTCTAGCCAGTCCGCCGTCACCCTTGCTTTTATAATACTCCGCGAGGTAATTTTTTATAATAAGGCTGGTAGGGTTGAGGGCCTCCGCGATCCGGTACTCTGTCTCCCCACCCTTTTGATCCCCCAGGCCGTGCTCCAGGACTCTTCCAGCCATCAGATGCGGGAACGACGAATACGGGTTACATGCAGCCGATTCCCTGAAACACCTGAGCGCCTTTTCGTTGTATGAGCGAGATGGTTCCAGTCCTGGCCGGGAAACACCGATCTTCTCCAGAATGGCCGCGTAATCGGCAAGCCACAGGTATGCCCTCCCCTCCTCAAAGCCGTATTCAGCCCGCCCGGGGTCTATCAGGGAAGCCATATCCAGCTTTTTAATCAGCCCTAAATAGTCTTCCGGCCCGGCATGACTCCTGGCGGCCAGTTCCTTCTTGCCGTTCAATGCCGAGCGGTAAAGCAGGTCCGATGCCGAGCCTGCAAGGGCAGAACCAGAGATTAAGAGGGAAAGGACCGCGCACACCGAGATAGCCCACTTACCCTTTCTATTTAGAACAACTTCCCTACGGGACAATAAAATCCGTCCGCTACGGCCGCCCTGCCGGAACCGCGTGCCCGCGGCTACGTAGGCTATGCCCATGAATATTGCCATAAGCAGCATAATGGCTGGCAAGTGCAGGCTGGTATCCACCAGCCCGTGCACGAGGAGCCCGGCGAGTCCGGCGACACAACCTGCGGTTATGCTCCTGGCAAACCTGTCCGTCCTCACTCGGTGCATGGCCAACACTTTCCAGAGGAAAATCGATATAAATGCGATGACGAGAACAAACCCGATAAACCCTGCCTCGGCCAGAGTATATAAATAATCGCTTTCCGGCTGGAAGAAATTTGCGTCCACGTCAATTGTCTTAAACGACGGGAAGGCCGTCTCGAAGCCGCCGGGCCCCACTCCAACATAGGGAAACTTTTTTATCATGCGGACGGTATCGCGCCAGATTTCATATCTCATTACGGTGGATGAATCGTTATCCGCCAGGTTCTCTACATGGCTGAATACCTTCCCACCGTCCGCATTTATGAGGACCACCGAAATGACGAGTATCGCCGCGACGGCCGCAAACGATAACCATCGCCTGTTCCTCCCCGCGAGCAGGGCCAATACAACGAGCAACGAAAATATCATCCCGAACAGGCCGCCGCGCGAATAGGTCATTATCGTGGTAAAACAAAAAAGGGTTCCGGCAAGCGCATAAAATAAGAACAAAGTCGCGTTTTTTTTTGACGCCGCTACAAGGAAAATATTTCTTAGGCCGCCGCTCGTCTGAACTTTGGAGAAATTGGCGTAGCATAATGCGGCGGTCATCGGGACCAGGATTTCCATATATCCCGCATAATGATTTTTGTTGATAAACGGCAGAAAAGAAGGTTGCCCGATTGTAACCCTCTGGGCAAGCGCCAGAAAAACCAGTATGATTCCGGTCAAAGTAGCCACCATAATCAGCAGTGAGATCTGTTGTTTAGTCCTTATGTTATTTATGACAAGGAAGAAGATGATAAGCACGGAAACGACAAGGACGGCCTGCCCCCTTGTCGCCCAAGGGTAAAGCGCCAGAGTTGCCGTGCCGCCGGTCAGCCCCGCGGCATTCCTGATTATAGATAAACCCGGCGAGAGCCAGCTTGCAAGTTCTACAGGCAAAGGAATTATCTGTAAGAGGAATAACATTATTATAAAAGGAAAAAAAAAGAACAGCGGAGAACTGACGTATGAAAACCTGCTCTGCCTCCCGGCCCTTAGGAAGCTGAGGGCAAGAAGAAAAAAAGCGGCGGATGAAATTAGCCTGTACGCCCACGGATGCACGGATCCGAAAAGGAGCGGGGTAATGATTATAAGCGCAATCAAAAATCCCAAGAATATTTTTTCAATGAGCCTTACGGAGGACTCTACTGGAAAAGCCACGGATAACCCTTCCTATTCGCCTACCTTTTTTTCACTGTAATAATAATTATAGTTATAGTAGGAATATACTTCTGATCTTACTGAAACATCGTTCAGGATAACTCCTATGATCCTCGCCTTCGTAGCCCCAAAATTTTTCTTTGTCTTGACTACCAGGTCCTTGGGAGTCTTCCCACTTCTTATCACCAGGATTATTCCGTCAGTGAATTGTCCAAGGAAAGATGAATCCACTATGCCAATCGCTGGAGGGCAATCTATTATGACCCTGTCGTATTCCTCCCTGATCCCGGCTATTAATTCCCTCATTAGGCGCGAGCCGAGAAGCTCGCTTGGGTTCGGGGATAGCGGGCCGGAGGTTATGATGTGGAACCCGAGATCGCTCTTCCTGATTATCGACTCTAAATCTGTCTGATGTGCGAGCAGGGTGCTCAATCCACTGGTATTTGGCAGGTTCAGGTATCTGTGTAAGCGGGGCTTCCTCATATCGCTGTCTATGACAAGCACTTTTTCGCCGGCGGAAGCCATCGCAGCCGCAAGGGCAATGCAGGACGTTGTTTTTCCCTCGGAATGAACGGAGCTGCAGATCTGAATGACCTTGGGAACCATATCGCCGGTGGTGAGGAGGATATTTCCCCTTATGCTCCTGAACGATTCAGAATAGGGCGATTTGGTTGGTTGAAGCCCAGTAAGGGCTTTTCTGCCGTTTTTTAAATCCTTCAGGAGCTTATTTGTCGGCACTGCCCCCAGTAAAGGGAGTTTCAGATGCTCTTCGAGCTCTTCAAGCGATTTATAAGTATTGTCCAGGTACTCTACGAGAAAGGCAAACCCTATTCCTGAGAAAAGGCCCAAAACTACGCCCATTAGCATGTTCAAGGTCTTTCGGGGGCTGCTCGGCGCCTTCGGCGGGTCGGCTGGGTCCAGGACCTGAACGCTGCTCATGCTGATAGAGCCCATCACGTCAGATTCCTGGAATTTTTTTAAGATCATATCATAGACTTGCCTTGAGGCATCGACGTCCTCGTTCATTATATTGTACTGGTTTGTACGCCTCTCGTAGCTCATGGCCTCGGCCTTTTGCTCGACAAGCGCCTTTTTCAGCGTCTGCTCAGAACGTAATGCTTCATCGTAATTATTCTTCAGGCCAGCAACCACAAGATTGACTTCATTATCGAGCTGCTTCTGCAGGCTCCCCATTTCGTTCCTTAACTTGACCATCTCCGGATGATTATCCCTGTATTTCTTGGACTTCTCCGCGATTTCCGTGTTCAATGCGCTCTGCTGAACCCTCAAGCCCTGTACGACCGAATCATTCATAACCGCCGGCAGGGTCATCATGCCGCCGGGCTTTTTCGCGAGATGCTGCACCTGTTGGTATTTGATTTCCGCATCGTAACGTTTAGCTACCGCATCGAGCACCTGCGTATTAAGCTCGCTGAGGGACTGGAGCGAGAGGTTGCTTTGATTATTTCCCGTACTAATCAAGTTTTTTTGCTGCTTGAAGTCCTGGAGCTGGTTCGATGACTGGTTCATCCTCTCTTTGATCTCCCCAAGCCTGTCGTTCAGCCAGGACATCGCCTCCTTCGCCGGGGCTACCTTCATCTCCAGATTTTGCTCCACGAATGCCCGAACCGTCGCGTTTACCACTCTCGCCGCGAGCACGGGGTCGCTGTCCTCATAACTCACCGTAACCAGGTTGCTGTCTTTAACAACTGCAACCTGGAGTTTGCCCTGGATATTGCGCGCTGCCTGATCGTCATCGGCCTTTAAGTTCTCATGCGCCACGCCGAAAAAACGCAGCAGCGACTGCAAAGGACCTTCCGAAATGTACTGTCCCTTGTTCTGGTCAAGCCTGAGGTATTTTGCAACCTTTCTCGCTACAGTAACGCTTTTAAGTATTCCTAACTGGGTTTGGAGATATGATGAAGCATCAATCGGGTCCTGCGCCTGCTGAAGCGGCGTGTATTGGCTTGTATTGCCCTGGTCTATATAGACCTGCGCGCTGGCCTTATACATGGGCGTCATCATGAAGGTGGCTGCGGTGACCGTCAATAAAACGGACAGGAAGACAGAGATAACGGTCCAACGCCTTTTCTTCAGGACCTTCAGGTATGCCTTGATATCCAACTCTTCCTGGTTCATCTTCCGCCTTCCTTAAAAAAAGCTTTCCGGCACGGATATTACGTCATCCGGCTGCACAAGCGTGTCCATACCTACCTTTAACGAACTCTCCTTGCCGTCCTTCTTCCTTATCAGACTCGTCCTGTCCGATGCAGCCTTGTCTGTGCAGCCCTCCGCCAGGGCGATGGCCTTCATAACCGTCATCCCCGGCTCGATCTTGAATTTGCCGGGATTTTTCACCTCGCCGGTTACATAGACGAATCCGGCCCTCGCAACGTATATGCTGTCACCGTCCTGTACCAGCACGTTGGCCGTTCTGTCGCCATGATTCAGGACTTTTAAGCTGACGGTTATAGACTCACCCTCGTCTCCAGGAGAAGGGCTCTTGCGTTTTATGACGACCTCGTCGCCCGCGCCTTCCGTCAGACCTCCAGCCTTCGAAATAATTTCCAGCAGTGTTACGTCTGAGTTTAGTTCGAAAAGACCTGGAATCTTTACTTCTCCCAGGACCGTAACCTTTTTGCTCCTGTATTCGGAGATGAATACCGACACCTGCGGATTAACAAGGTACTTTTCATTGAGGAGGGAAGCGATTTTCTTCTCGGCCTGGTTTATTGTTAGGCCTGACAGTTTTACCGAGCCGATCAGGGGGAAGCTTATTTGACCGTCGCCGCTGACCCGGGCGTCCGTTGCCAGGTCAGCATTTTCATATACTGTTATATGAAGAAGGTCACCTTCTCCTAAAACATACTCTTGCGCATATGAAGGAAAAGGAGCGGCTTGCAGGAGAAATATCAGGCAACAAGCAGTCGTAAAAATCTTAAAGATTTTCATTTTCAAAACTTAATGCTTCTTTTTTTATAACTGGGCATCAGACTTCATGTTGCTCGTCTTTAATTTGGATAGGCAGAGAAACTATCTGCTTCTGCTAACGTCCCCGCCGCCGCCTCCCCCTCCGCCAACCGGAATGGGGAGAGTTAAAAAACCTGAACAATTGGAACTGTTATTATTCATATAGGTATCGTCCGAAGTATAACCCGCCAACATTGCCGCCACCCTTTCAGGGTTCGCGCCTGATTCTTTGCAGCAATTAGCTATCGTGTAGGGGTTCATCCCGTGCTTTAGCGTCACGTCGATTATGGTCTCTAAATTGCCCCCGCCCCTAATTGCCCCTCTTACAATTGCACGTCCATTTAAACCGGAACCGAAAGCAATATCCATGAGTGCCATAACGTCCGATCCGTTTTTCACCATGGCCTCTATGGCGGATGAGACGTTTTCATCTGATCTATTGACCCTTAGGGCGTTCCCTAAGACCTGGCCAAGCGGAAGACCGGCATCCATGTCCGTTTTTATGCCGGCTGACGCGTTACCGAATGCCAGGAGAGTAAAACTAAT
>JBARKJ010000107.1:0-33073 GCA_049801375.1 Nitrospirota bacterium
GGCGGTGGCAACGGCGGTGGCGGCTACGGCGGCGGCTTCTGAAGATGAAAAAAAAGCCAGAGTTCGGTGGCCAGGTAGAGACAATGTATACAACCTGGCAACCGGCCCCGGCCATCACTAAATCTCCCGCTCTTATTGAGAACACTGACATCGGCTTTTCAAGCAGTTAAAACAGGAGGAGGAGAAAATGAAGGAGATGATCCTTGCACTCGCGAATTATTTCAGGCTTCCGGTAATGGACGAAAAAGGGCAGGGCATGGTGGAATACGCCCTTATCCTTGTACTGGTTTCAGTCGTGGCCCTCGTGGCGCTGACCCTTATCGGCACTGACGTAACATCTGTCTTTAACAGGGTTGCTGCAAAGTTGTAATGAAAATTTCTCCATTGGGGGGATATCATGGAAAAAGGTGGATCCTTGCGCTTGCGGCTTCTCTTGCAAGCTTCAAACTCCCGGCAAGGGATAAGAGAGGGCAAGCCATGGTGGAATACGCCCTTCCCCTCATATAAATCCCCCTTCTTATTGAAAACACTGTCAAGAAATATGATATAACGTCAACCTGCAGGAGCCGAATATGAGAATTTGACAAAACCGAATTTATGAGATACACATATTATTAAGTTTAATTAATGATGAACTAAGATTCATTCCAATTCAAAATTAGAGTTCAAGATATCTTCAAGTAATAAAAACCGCAGTTTTTTGAAAACACTCCAGTCTTTGGGTACACACCAGCTCTTTGCTCTTCTAAAAACATTGGCTTTTCACGCAGTTAAAACAGGAGGAGGAGAAAATGAAAGAGATGATCCTTGCACTCGCGAATTATTTCAGGCTTCCGGTAATGGACGAAAAAGGCCAGGGCATGGTGGAATACGCCCTTATCCTTGTACTGGTTTCAGTCGTGGCCCTCGTGGCGCTGACCCTTATCGGCACTGACGTAACAGCGGTCTTTAACGCGATTGCTGCAAAGCTGTAATGAAAATTTCTCCCTGCCGGGGTCTCGCAGGAGGCTCCGGCAGGGAACTTACCTGTACGATTGGATAATATGAAAAGCGATACTGAGCCGCTGAAAGATGAAAAAGGCCAAGGCATTATAGAGTATGCGACGATCTTGATGCTTGTTGCCGCCGCCTCGGTCGCGGCGCTGACCGCACTCGGCAGCCAGGTAGTAACACTTTATACAACCGTAATTAACGTCTGGCCATAAAAAATAAATGAATGCACGCGCAAAAAAAATTATTGCAGGGAATTCGGGCCAGGCGATGGTCGAGTTCGCCCTGGTCGCCGTCCTCTTCTTCGGGCTTTTTTTCGGGGCGCTGGAGTTCGGCAGGCTATGGTATTACTCGACTCATCTCGAAAACTCCGTCCGGGCTGCGGCAAGGTACGGGGCGGTCCTGAATCCTCCGTCTTTAATATATGACGGCACACAAGGCGCATCTGCCTATGCCACGGCGGAGATAAATAGTTATCTGGACCCAGCCGGCCTGACTACCCCGGTGACAACAACAGTATATGACAACGCCAACAACCCGAGGGCCGACGGAACCGCGGACCACGGGAACACTATTATGGTGACGGCAACCTATAACTTCGAATTCCTTACCGGCAGTTTTTTAAACTCGACATTTACTATCTGGCACACAGAGATCAATTTCAATATACCCACGAGCATCACCCTGACACGCGAAGCGAGCGCCAATTATGAATAGGCTTAATAGTAAGAAAGGGCAGGCGCTGGTGGAGTTAGCGCTGGTGCTGCCAATCCTGCTGTTGCTGGCGCTGGGGATAACGGAGTTCGGGAGGGCCTGGTACTACGATAACGCGCTGGACGACGCCGTGCGCGCAGGGGTTCGGAAGGCCTCCGAGCAGTACCCCGCGCCGACGGCAAACGACCCGACGATAACGGCTTACGTGGTCGGCGAAATCACCTCGTATATCCCGTCCCTTGCCGGCAGCTTTACGGCCAATAATGTCCAGGTCTTCCCTCCGACCGCGGCGAACGGGAAGCTCGTCACGGTTACCGCGTCTTACGTTTTTTCTGAACCAATATTAATTTCATTGAACTCATTGGTATCTGTTTTTTCACTAGGAGATATACCCACAAGCATTACATTGCAGCGAACGGGGACGATGTACTACGAGTTGGCGATACCTTAACAAAGGAGAAAAAGAAATGGCACTTCCTGCAAAGATTACCGCGACGATCGCAGTGGCCGCCTTAGTTCTGGCCTCGGTTTCGGCGTACATGGTTTACAGCTATCTCTCCGCCAAGGACCGGGAAGCGGCAAGGGCGAAAATGGAGGTCCAGCAGGTGGTGATCGCAGCCTCCGAAATACCGTTCGGCACGAGGACCAAACCGGAACAGCTGAAGCTTGCCGACTGGCCGAAAACTAATATACCCGCCGGCTCTTCCGGTAATTTAAACCAAAGCCAGGACAGGCTTGCTATCGCAGACATTCCTGCGGGCGCGCCCGTGCTGGAATCGAGCCTCGCCCCACTCAATTCCGGGGCCGGGGTAATGAGCTACATCATCAAACCCGGGAAAAGGGCCATAACGGTGGCCGTCAACGAAGTGGTGGGAGTCGCGGGGTTCGTCTTGCCGAACAGCATGGTGGACGTCGTGGCAACGGTGGACAACCCCGTTGGGAAGACGGCGAACGGCAAGGATAACAGGATAAGCAAGATAGTGCTCCAGGACGTTCGGGTGCTGGCGGTCGGCCAGATACTGGAGCAGAAGGAAGGGAAGCCGGTGTCGGTGCCTACCGTGACCCTGGACGTCACGCCCGAAGATGCTGAAAAGCTGGCCCTGGCGAGCGAGAACAAAGTCCAGCTCATCCTTCGGCACCTCGATGACACTGAGGTGGCAAAGACAAGAGGCGAAACGGTCGCGTCGCTCCTTGCCGGGGATGTGGCACAGGCGCAACCTCACGTCCAGCGCGTGGCAAGTACCAGGCGCGCGGCAAAAGCGGTGAAGGCGGTGACGGTGGAAGCGCCCGCAGGAGTAAACATAGAAGTAATCAAAGGCAGCCTTCGCACGAATGAAACGTACAAGTAGAGAGCAGTTTAACAATAAGGAGGAATATTTCATGCTTCAGCGACTGTTCGGCCAGCGGAGGGCCCCAGGGTTTACGGCATTTTTCGTTATCTTAATCGCAGCGTTACTTAGTTCTGCCGTTTTCGCCGCCGACTCGTTTGCCGGGGTTTATACGGAAGTGCGCGTGGGCGAATCCGTCATCCTCACCGTTCCCTATCAGATAAAAAGGTATTCGGTGACAGTGCAGGAGCAGACGGAGGAAACCTCTACCCGGGGCGTGAAAATTGAAAAGAACACCGAGCCGAAAAGCCCCGCGCTGGTGCAGGTCATTTCCGCGGGGGCGAATAAGACGGAGATAAAAATCGACGGACAGTTCCCGGGAAAATCGACGCTCATCATCTGGGACAAAAACGACCAGAAGACCTTCTACGATATCGATGTCGTGATGGACACCACGGACTTGAAGGCCAGGATTGACGAGATCGCCCCCGGAGATAATATAAACATAAGAAATCTGAAGAACACCGTGATAGTCGAGGGCAACGTATCCTCGGAACACAGGAAGGCCCGGATCGACAGCGTGCTTCAGTCCTTTGGCAAGGACGTGAAAAGTAAGGACCTGGTTTTTCTCCAGGGCGGCCAGACGATGCAGACCGACAGCTCCACGTCGGATGACAAGGGCGCAAAATACGTGGACCTGCTCGAAGTGTCGGACGCCCCGCAGGTAGAGCTCCAGATAACAGTGGCCTCAATCGACAGGACCGCCATGCGCGAGCTGGGCATCAACTGGGCATATGCCAGCAAGAATTTAACGATAGATACCGCCGTATCCTCGGTAAGCGGCGGGCTTAGCAGTATCACCAACCTCATTTCCGGGTCAAAGGGAAACGGGGGCATTCTGCCGACGGGTTCGAGTCAAAACGGGAACCAGGGGGGAGGCCTTAACACAGCGGTAAACGGGGCGACCCTTGGCGTAGTAAGTTGGCCCAGCGGGACGCAGTACCTGATAAAGGCGCTGGCATCCAAGGGCCTGGCAAAGGTGCTCGCGGAGCCGAACCTGCTTGTCCGCGAAGGGGAGACCGGGCGGTTCCTGGCGGGCGGACAGTTCCCGGTGCCCGTAGTCCAGAACACAGCCACGAGCGGAACCGGCACATCCGTAAGCATAGAGTGGAAGGAGTTCGGCGTGAAGCTGAACATGAGTCCCGTGGTTAAGGAAAACGGCAACATCGAGATACTCATGGGCAAGAAGTCCCAGGAAAGGGGCTCGAATACCACCGATGAGAACAGCGACGGGATAAGCGTAAGCGCGCTCGATTTTGCTGACGGTGTCGTGTTCAGCGGGTTCACGATACCCGCGCTCAAGACGGACTACATCGATACCGACGTGGAGCTTAAGGAAGGCGAGACGTTCGTTGTGGCGGGCATTTTAAATGACGATTGGCAGAAGAACATTACCAAGGTGCCTCTCCTGGGAGACTTACCAATTATCGGGGCCTTCTTCAGGGACCAACAGCTCCAGAAAAACGAGAGGGAACTGGTGTTTTTTGTGACGCCGAAGCTCGCCAAGGCAATGCCCCCGGGCATGAAGCCCGAAGTACCAGGCGCCAACGAGCCGACGAAGGAGCAGGACGACGCTTTCAGGTTTATGCCCTTGCTCCCGAACTCGATTTCAACGGACCCATTGAAAGTTAAATAAAATGAAAACTACTCTGATAAAGCCGCTTTCGGAGAAAAAGGGCGGGGTACTGATATTCTTCGCCCTCTCGCTTATCGCACTGACGGTGGTGGCGGGGCTGGCCCTGGACGCCGCGCACCTCTACGGCGTAAAGAGCCAGCTCCAGGTTGCCGCGGACGCCGCGGCGCTCGCCGGGGCGAATGCACTGACCGGCACGGACGCCACCACTATGCAAACCAATGCGACAACTGAGGCGACCACAGTGGGAGCCGCAAATGTCGCGGACGTATATTCGTCCGGTACCGCCAATGCCGGGCAGCCGATCCCGGTGACGCTCCTTCCGGGGGATATCATCTGCGGGATATGGGACGGGACCACCTTCAAGGCGGACAACACCACCGCGATGAACGCGGTGGAGGTGATAGCCAATCGGCGCGGGGCGGGCGGCCAGCAGTTGGTCCAGAATGGGCTGATTAATGTGCTGTCGGTTCTGGGCGCCACGGGCTTTGATCAGACCGGTGTAACCGCGAGGGCGATAGCAAGCAGGACGAAACCGAATTTGGTTCCGGTAGCGGTCAACGAGTACATGGGTGATTCATATCCGAACAGCTACATGCGCGCGACCAACGTTGATGGGTCGCCCGGCTGGGGGGGGCAGACCTTCGCAATTTTAGGGGCGGACGCTGCTAGTATCCCCCCCCCTAATAATATGAACGGTTTCATATGCCTGGATTACAGGTGCGACCAATATGACGGGAACGGCAACTGGTACAGCGTAAGTTCGACCGGAAACGGGACCTGCAGCGACGCGCTGACGCCAATGGGCACACCCAATAACGGAGATATCAATCGCGTGAAGCATAATGAGAGAGCTTATCTTGACACCGGCATCCCGGCAGGCATGGTCCCACCTAGCGCCGTTCGAGAGCCGTATAACCCTTCCGTGCCTCCCAGCAGCTATTGGTCTAATGAAGCCAACTATTACCTCAGCCCACCCCTGCCACCCCCGGGCTTAAATTCACAATCCCCCTTTGCCACCGTTCCCCATTTTTCTGGCGGCGGGAGTATCCCAGGCGTAAATTGGAAGGTCGGGGATAAGCTCCTTGTCATGGTGTATGACGGAAACACCCAGGGAAGCGGCATGGACGTTGTTACAGTGGTGGGTTACGCGGTAATCCAGGTTGATAAAGTCGGCCCCCCTACCTGGACCGGGCATGCGATTCCGAACGGCATTGCCGGCCAGGACGACCCGTATATTATACAGCCGACGGTCGCAAACCCAACATTCAGCTGTAGTGACGTTATGCAAGCGCTTGGGGAGGTCCAACAAAAATACCCTGTGGCGAAGCTGGTGGATTCAAATGAGGCCGACATGCATTACGGCGTAGGCACGCATTAAAGGGAGAAGGAGAAATTTCATGAGCACTCTCACGGCGGTAATAATAGATTCGGACGCGGTACAGGCGGCGTCGCTTAAAAAATATCTTATCGAGTCGGCGGGCTGGACGATAGCCGGAGAAGCGCGCGACTTAGCCGCCGGCCATGAGATTATCCTGAGGACAAAGCCGAACCTCATCATTATAGAGCTTGAGATAAACAGCCAGGCTTCATCGGGGTTTATCGAGAGTATCGCGCATGAAAATCCCACCGCGGGCATTATAGCCACGTCGGCGGACAGTTCCGCCGAAAACATCCTCAGGGCCATCAGGAGCGGCTGTTCGGAGTTCCTGCCGAGGCCCGTGAAGCAGGAGGACCTGGCCCGTGCGTCCGCAAAGCTTGAGAGGGCGCAATCGGGTGCGGCCGGTCATAACCATATCGGAAAGGTCATCTCCTGTTTCTCACCCAAAGGGGGGAGCGGCTGCACGACCGTGGCCGTGAACATTGCCGCCGCTCTTAAAGAGGCGACCGGGAAGGAAGTCCTGCTGGCGGACCTGGACCTGGATGGGGGCTGCGCGGACGTCTTTCTTAATTTAAAGCCCAAGTATTCGATCGCGGACGCGTCCAGGAACCTGTCCAAGCTCGACAAGTCCTTCCTGAAGGGAGTCGTCTCCCGCCACTCCAGCGGGATAAGCCTTCTCTCCTGCCCAGCTAAGATAAACGAGATGACGGAGATTGACCAGCGGCGCCTCTCACCAGTGCTGGAACAGTTAAAGCGTGTGTTCGATTACGTTGTTCTCGATGTCGGAAGTTGTTATGACGACACCGGACTCCGGGGGATAAAAAGCTCGGACCTGCTGGTGATGGTGACCACTCTTTCCCTGCCTTCCATCGGCAACACCCAGAAGGCGCTGGAATATTTTGCGGGCATGGGTTTTAGCGGTAAGGCGATTAAGCTGCTGGTCAACCGGCACAGCAAAAAAGACGATATCAATGTAAAAGACGCGGAAAAAGTTTTGGGGAAAAAGGTCTCCTGGCTGGTCCCGAACTCTTATATTGATGCGAAAAATTCCGAAAACAAGGGCCAGCCGCTCGTCAAGCTCTTCCCCGCTTCCGAGGCGGCAAAGAGTTATATTACGATAGCAAAGGAATTGAAAGAGTCGATATCGCAGCCCATCGCGGCATAAAAGTACGGAGGTGTATTTATGATCGGATATGGGATGTCAAATGAAAGCGGCGGGGAGCAGATGGCGCTCTCCCCGGTAAACGAAAAGGACTTTTATCAGGAGCTGAAATCCCGCATCCATAGAAGACTTATAGACAGGCTCGACCTGGATAACCTGGAGGTAATCGGGAAGGGGCAGCTTCAAAACGAAATAATTTTTATCTTAAACGAGATCATAGCCGGCGAGGGCGTGCCCCTATCCCAGGCCGAAAGGGAGAGGCTCCTGGTTGACGTACAGAACGAGATATTCGGCCTCGGGCCGCTTGAGCCCCTTTTCGCGGACAAGGAGATAGACGACATTCTTGTAAATAACTCCCAGGAAATATATGTCGAGCGCAAGGGGAAGCTCTACAAGACAGAAGTCATATTCCGGGACGACGCCCACTTAATGCAGATAATCGACAGGATTGTGTCCAAGGTGGGCCGGAGGATAGACGAGTCCTCCCCAATGGTGGACGCCAGGCTGCCGGACGGCTCCCGCATAAACGCCATTATACCGCCCCTTGCGCTTGACGGGCCGGCGCTCTCCATACGGCGTTTCGGCAGCAAGCCCCTGCTGATGGGGGACCTGATAGCAAAGGGCACGATTAAGCCTGAGATAGCGGAGGTCCTGGAAGGCGCGGTAAAGGCGCGGCTTAATATAATAATCTCGGGCGGCACCGGCTCAGGTAAAACGACCCTCCTTAACATACTGTCCGGGTTCATACCGTCTACCGAACGGATAATAACTATCGAGGATTCAGCGGAGCTTCAGCTGAAGCGTGAGCATATCGTCCGGCTTGAGACGAGGCCGCCCAACATCGAAGGCGCGGGTGCGGTGACCCAGCGCGACCTGGTGCGGAACTCGCTTCGGATGAGGCCGGACCGGATAATCGTCGGGGAAGTCAGGGGCGGAGAGGCGCTCGACATGCTCCAGGCGATGAATACCGGCCATGACGGCTCGCTCTCCACGCTCCATGCGAACACGCCCCGCGACTGCATATCGCGTCTGGAGACCATGGTCCTGATGTCGGGGATGGACCTTCCGGAGCGGGCCGTTAAGGAGCAGGTCGCGGCCGCCATAAACATAGTGATACAGCTCTCCAGGATGTCCGACGGCACCAGGAAGATGGTCAAGCTTTCCGAAATCACCGGCATGGAGGGCAGCGTAATAGTCATGCAGGACATATTCGTTTTCGAAAAAAGGGGTATAGGACCGACCGGCGAAGTGTTGGGCGAGATCAGGCCAACAGGCGTTCGGCCGAAATTCGCGGACCAGGTGAGGCTCTGCGGAATTGATCTTTCGTACCATATTTTCGAAAAATAACGGAGGGCCGTATGGGACCTGCCTTAATAGCTTTAATCGCTTTCGCGGCCTTTCTTTCGACTGGCGCGGTAATTTATTTGTTCGTCGCCGGACCGCAGGCCGCCGAAAGGTCGGAAATAAAACAACGCCTGCAGACGATAGCGCTGCGCAAGCCTCCGGAAGAGGCCATGCCTACTATTCTGAAGGACGAGATGATGAGCGCCATACCGGCGTTGCACAAGTTCCTGCGCAGCCTGCCCGTCTCGCAGAAGATGGAGCTTTTGATAGAGCAGGCGGACGTGAAGATAAAGGTCGGGCCGCTGGCCCTCCTTACCCTTGCCCTTGGGGCAGTCGGAATTCTTATCGGCGCCCGGATGGGGAAGAGCCTCCTGCCATGTCTGCTGCTTGCGCCCGCATTGGCCTCGCTGCCGTTTTTGTATCTCTTCAGCCGGCGGCAGGCGCGGTTTAAGAAGTTTCTGGAGCAGCTCCCGGACGCGCTGGACATGGCCGCGAGGTCGCTTCGCGCCGGGCACTCTTTCACGAGCGCGCTGTACGTGGTATCCCAGGAGATGCAGGAGCCGATAGCCAAGGTATTCCGGCTGGCTTACGAGGAGCAGGGATACGGCATTCCCCTTCCCGAGGCGTTAAACCATATGGACAGGAGCGTCAAATCCATCGACCTCAGGTTTTTTATCACCGCAGTCAACATACAGCGTGAGACGGGCGGTAACCTGGCGGAGATACTGGAAAAGCTTGGGATGACTATCCGGGAGAGGTTTAAGGTGCTCAGGCAGCTCAGGGTATATACCGCGCAGGGGAGGCTTTCGGGATATATACTTGCCGCCCTTCCCCTGGCCTTGCTGATGGTGCTGAGCGTTTTAAACCCGAAATATATCAGGGTGCTTTTCATTACGAAGGCCGGGGTTATAATGGTGGCAGTGGCTTTCGCGTTGCAGGTGGTAGGGCTCATTGTGATAAGAAAAATCATAAAAATAAAAATATAGGTCCCCAAAATGATAATTACCGTGATAACCATAGCAGTATTTATAATCGTGGGCGTCCTCGTGCTCATCTTGCCCTTCTTGATATTCTCAAGACCGGCCCAGGTAGAGATAAGGCTGCGCGAGATGCAGAAGGAAAAGACGGCGGACGCGCAGAATGTCGCCGGGACGGAGAGGAGCCTCGAGAAGGCCGCGATAATGGCCGGCTCTAAAGTCCCCATGTCGGAGAAGGTACGCGGCAAATTAAGGATTATGCTGGTCAAGGCGGGGTACAGAAAAAGTTCGTCGGTTTTGGTATTCGCCGGCATAAAGGTGTTTGCCGGAGCGGCCGCCTTTCTGCTCGTTTATCCCTATGCGCAGGCGCACTTCCACAAATTTTTTGACGCGATCGTCCTGGCATCGCTTGCGTCCCTCTTGGTGTACATCGCCCCTAACGTCTGGCTTAACGAAAAAATAAAGCGCAGGCAGACGGAGATATTCCACGCCCTGCCGGATGTACTGGACCTCCTCACGGTATGCGTGGAGGCGGGTCTTGGCCTGGACGCAGCGATAGTCCGGATAACCGAGGAGTTTCAGGGGAACGTGCTGGCACAGGAATTTAAGACGGCAAGCGCGGAGGCACGGGCCGGAAAGCCCAGGATGGACTCCCTCCGGGACATGGGAGAACGCACCGGGGTCGACGATATCAAGGCGCTGGTTGCCCTTTTGGTGCAGGCCGAGAAACTGGGCGCAAGCCTCGCGCGCTCCCTCAGGGTACATTCCGACTCTTTAAGGACCAAGCGCCGCCAGATCGCCGAAGAGGCGGCGGCGAAGACGACGATAAAAATGGTCTTCCCGCTCGCGTTTTGCATATTCCCGGCACTTATGGTGGTAATTTTAGGTCCGGCCATGATACAGCTCTACGACACACTATTCAAGGTTGTAAAAAAATGAAGATCTTCAACGGGACGAAAAGGTCCTGCATAGCCAGCCAGGTCTTTTTTGCCGACAGTTTCTTCGCACGGCTGAGGGGCCTTCTGGGGAAGAAGAGCCTGGGCGGCGGGCACGCCCTGGTGATATCTCCCTGCATCTCCATTCATACCTTCGGAATGAGGTTTCCGATAGACGCCGTTTTTTTTGACAAAGGTAAAATGGCCGTCGGTGTTATCAGAGGGATAAGGCCCGGCAGGCTCTCCAGGATATTCCCAAAAGCGAAAGGGGTCATAGAAATCGCGGGCGGGACCCTTTCGGAACTGGACGTGGAGCCGGGGGATGAGCTTGTATTCGCGGAACTGCCCCCATGGTCAGACACTCAAAAAGGCTGATAAAAGAAAATCAAAGGAAAAGACTGCCTTTCTTCCTGGCGGTCTCCCTTGCGTTTCACTCCATAGCCGCCGTGACGGCGCCCGCGATATTTGACCTCTGCACCAATGAATCCCAGAACAATCAGAATCTGACTTACGTGGACGTCGTGAGAGAAACAAAACCGGCGGAAACGCTGCGGGATAAATCGCGAAATATCCCCGCCCAGCACGCGCCAGCCGCCGAAAAGGCGCCCGCGCCCATAAGGGCACTTGCTTCCAGGGTGGTATCCCCGCCAGAAGCGGAATCCCCCGCAACCAATGAGGTATCCGCACCCACGGCGTCGTCCAAAGAGATATCCGCGCCTGCGGAGAAACCCGCGCCTTCGACTCCGCCCGAGCCGGATATTTCCGCCGCCGCAGCGCATATGGCCGGCCCTTTAAAATCCTCAGACAAAGATACCCTGATAGCCTCGGTTGGAAAAAATATTTCCGCTCCCGGTGTCCCTGACGAAACCCGGCTTTCCGACGACGGGTCGCCAGGAGAAGGCCTGCCGCCCGCCGGAGAAAAAGGGACGGGGGAGGCAGGATGGGCTGGGGCGGCTGGGGCGGCAGAGGGTGCAGAGGACATCGTGGGGGTGGGAGATATAAAATCATATGCCGACGGCGCCCCTGTCACTACGTCATCCGGGGAGGGAGCGGGCTTAAAACACGCCGAGGGATTTTCATCCGTCACCGGCATGGGGCCTGCGTTTTCTCCAGCCGAGATCAACGCTGCCGGAGGGACAGGAGCTTCTGGAACAGGCGCCGGAAAAAGCGAGGGAGCAGGCAGTATCCCTGCGGCGCACAAAGAGAAAGCAGCCGCGGCCGGGCAGGGTCCGGGGGCCGGGCAGTATAATGCGGCCTTAACAGCCGGAAGTACCGCCGGAAACGGCGCCGGCGGAGATAATATCGGAACGGGCGGCAAAAAAATGGCATCCGCCGGGACATTATACGCTTCTTTTGCCGGGGTCCCAGGAGGGGGCTCAGGTGCCGGCGAGAAACAGGGCGCCGGGGTGGAAGCGATAAAAACGGAGACTTCCCAGGCTGCCGGGTTCGGACATGCGGCGCTTGAGGCTGTCCCGGAGACCGGCATAGAGATAAAAAGCCCCTCGGACGGCTCCGTAATAGACTGCATGGAATCGGCGGACATCACGGTGGCCGGGGAAGTCAAGGGGAAGGTGGACAAGGTAAAAGTATATGTCAACGGAGTCTACTATGAGGCCAGGGCGGCAAACGGCTCTTTTAAAATTAGAATCCCGGCCCGGGCGGAAAAGAATTTCATACACGCGGAAGGATATGACATTTACGGGGACCGGTGTGTTAGCAAAAACGTGACCTGCAGGATAAAAAACTTAAGTCCCGTGGACGTAGCGGTTTACTTGAACTGCGGGAGCGGCGCTAAATTAAAGCTGAAATACGCCTGGGGGCCGTACCCCTTGAAAGGCAAAGAGGGGAAAGAGCGGGACAATGAGTTTAAAATGTCCGGCGGCGATAATCAAAAGATTCTGACGGTCGCCCGCGGGGCGCGGGGAATTTATACCATCGGCATAGAGAACGCGTCCTCTAGCCAGGAACAGGCGGAGGTGCGTGTATGCCTTTTCCCAAGGGACCCCGACAGGAAAAGAGTGCGCAAGTGGGCGATGGTAAGGCTGCGCGGCGGTACGGCGGCTGATAAGCTTGTACGCATCCTTTTGCCGGAGGGCGTATTCTGGGATGAAGACGGCTGGTTTTCCGGGGTGCTCGAATCGACGCGCGACACGGTAAAATACAAACAGCCGGAAGGCATAGCATGGAAAGAGGAAAAGTAAGGCGTGATTAAAGCTTGCAGGGGTGGAGCAGGGAATCCTTCGTTATCGTATATCTGTCCCCCCTCCATTCTATGGAGTTCGAGAATATCGGCACGAACCAGACGACTCCGATAATTATGTCTTTCAAAGGGGACAGGAGATAAAGGAGCGGGTGCATCTCGGATTTCAACATTCTGCCCGTGAGATAATCGCCGCAGGATTTTAAAAGCCATGCAGAGAGCGGCAGGAGCACGGTAAACCTTGACGGGCCGCGAAAGAGGAGGGGTATAAAGGAAAGAAAAACGAAATTCCCGAGAAGCTCCCCAAGATAAGAAACTCCTCCGATTCTATACCTTAACTTCCCCCACCTAGCATGCCTGGACACGAACTGGCCGGTCTGCCAATATACGTTGGCTGTATTTATGACATGGTTTGAAAGGGCCACTTTAAATCCGGCCTCCTTCATCTTCCTGCCGATTATATAATCTTCCGCGAGGTGGTCCTTGACTGCTCCGAAGCCGCCGATCGCCTCGAAATGACTTTTACGGATGAGCATCGATTTTCCGACCACGCAGGGCATCTTCAGGATTTTGTCCAGGAAGCATACTCCGTACAGGATGAAGGTGTTCAGGTGCAGGTTTTCGAATACGGAGCCTACGGTGCGCGCGCCTGTTCCCCTGATTAAGTTGCTAACCAGGCCCACTTCGCCGTCTTCCATGTGCCGTACGGTATCTCTTAAATAGTCTTTATCCGCAAGAACGTTGCTGTCGCTTATGAGGAAGAAGTCATATTTGGACGCCCTGTACGCCGAGGTCAGGTTGTTGACCTTAGGGTTCAGCCCTTCCTCGCACCACTGGGCGATTATCGTTATGTCTTTGTCTTTACATTTTTCTTTTATTTTAACGGCCACCTTATAAGCGGGATCGTTGATTTCCCTCAGGGCCAGAATAATTTCGTATGTGGGATAGTCCTGGTTGCAGAAGCTCTCAAGGTTCTCGAACAGGTTGTCGTCCAGGCCCTTCAAGGGCTTGAGGACGCTTATCGGCGGGAGGAACCCGCTTTTCTTCCCGGGTGTCTTGATGACTGATCGTACCGTCAGGATTTGAGTCAGATAGACGAGGAACCCGAGGCTGGTCAGGAAATAAAATACGGCTACCATTCTTTTTTGCACCTCCGAAATAGCGTGATCGATACACCGTCGTTCAGTTTTATGCACTTCTTGATGCATTCGAGGTTTTTTTCGCAGTTAAGGAGGGTCTTCCATGAATATATGTGGCGGGGCTTATGGAAGTCGCTGTTGGCGATGTACGGGTATTTCTTCAGGCTTATCACGTTGAAGACGTCGTCCCTGTTGGCTATCTCCCAGGCGTCTATGTACTTGGCATATTTTTCCCTGTTGTTCCATAGGAACAGGGTGTCGACGAAGGTGGCTTCCGACGTATGGTGGGGATGGCAGGCGATGGTGAGGGCGTCCTGGCGCTTTGCTTCCAGGAATATCTTCTCAAAATCCCAGCAGGCCTTTATAAATTCCTTTATGTCGAGCACGAGCAGGTGCGCCGCCTTGTTCGAGGAGAATGAATTCTTGGTTATCTCTATACCGGGTATCACGAGCATCCGGTATCTCTCCCAGGCCCTCGCCGCCTCTTCCTTGACGTGGCAGAAATATCTTTCGAAATTATTCTGGGTGATGCTGAACTTGAAGCGGTGGGCAAGCTTGCCGAACAGGGTGTCGCCGTTTACCGCGTGGTCGGTAATGGCTATCACATCGAAGCCGGCCTGGCCGTAGAGGTCCACTACCCTTCTTAAGCCCACGGAGCCGTCCGAGTAATCGGTATGGATATGGAAGTCACATAACAACATTATGCGCTGTAGGAGAAGGCTTCTGCCATCTTCGCCAGGTTCCCCTTTATGGGGCAGGCCCAGTAGTGATGTGTCTTGCAGAACTGTTCGGCATGCCTTCCGCTCGGGATGATCGATATTTCGGAGGATACGCACATATCAGCCTCAAATTTTTTAAAATACGGGCAATGCATTTTTGGTCTCCTTTATGTTTGCACTATGGTGATAGCCCCGGAAGAAGGGGCAGATCTTATGTAGGCGGGTCCTGCAGTATTCCCTCAACTCGAACTTGCTGGGGGAGTAGTTGGGGTTCTGCGAGCAGAGGTCCGTTTTCTCTTTAACCAGCTTCGGGCACCTCATGATAAACCCTCCTTTCTTCCTACAGTAAACCATAAAGATATTTCAACGTAATGAAGGTTCCGTTAAGGTTTTATTAAAAAAAAGGCCCGCTTTGGCGGGAGGGTGCCATTGCGGGCCAGTATGTCTTCCCTTCTCGCGGCAGGATTAAGGAAGCTGCGGAATTAAAGCAGACTCTTGTTTCAGTTTGATTAAGGGAATATTAAGTTCTTGTGAAAGTATCTTTTTTATTGGACGTAAAAAAAGAAATATAATAGAGTGAAGCATGCAAAATCATTAAGGAGACGCCATGCCCGAGAAAATCCTCGTGGTCGACGACGAGAAAGACCTGCTGGAGCTGGTCGAGTATAACCTTGGGAAAGAAGGGTACAAGGTACTCACCGCGGAGAATGGTATAGACGCCCTCAAGGCGGCGAAGAAAGAGTCCCCGTCCCTCGTCGTGCTCGACATAATGCTTCCTGGCATGCAGGGCCTTGAGGTCCTGCGGGAGCTCAAAAAAAGGCCGGAGAGCCAGAATATCCCGGTAATCCTGCTCACGGCGAAGGGCGAAGAGCTTGACAAGGTTCTCGGACTCGAGCTGGGGGCGGACGACTACGTCACGAAGCCGTTCTCTCCGCGCGAGTTGGTGGCGAGGGTGAAGGCGGTGCTGAGGCGGCTGTCCGCGAAGGGCACGGCAACAGGGCCGGTCATAAGCGTCGGCGGCCTGAAAATCGACCTCGACAAGAACAAGGTCTATTTGAACGACAAGCAGCTGGTGCTCTCGCCCACGGAGTTCAAGCTCCTTAAATATTTCGCCCAGAACAGGGGCCGGGCCATCCCCCGCGAGAAGCTCCTGGACAACGTATGGAAGGACGACCAGTTCGTGGAGCCCCGGACGGTGGACGTCCATATCCGGCGGCTCCGGGCGAAGATAGAGGACGACCCGGAGAACCCGAAAGTCATAAAGACCGCGCGTGGCATCGGGTACGAAATGGCTGAATGATGAAGTTCGGAAGCAGGCTTTTAAGCAAGGTAATCCTCGCGTATATCCTCCTGGGGGCTTTCGCCTCGCCTATCCTCTGGCTTAATATCTCCGGAAGCGTCAAGAGCTATCTGGTCCGCTCCCACATGGCGCCTGAACAGGTGGAAGAGGCGATGTCGCACATAAAAGAGCAGGCCGCGGCGGGCGCCGTTATATTATTTATCGCCGCGGTTATCCTGGGTATATTCCTGTCGCGGCGGCTTACCCGGAGGGCGGACAGGATGGCCGCGTTCACCGGGAAGATCGCGTCGGGTGACTTTTCCAGCCGGATTGCCTCCGATGGAAAGGACGAGCTTGGGGTGCTGGCTGAGAACCTTAACCTCATGGCGGGGCAGCTCAAGAAAAACGTGGAGGCGCTCTCCCAGGAGAAAGTCATTTTGACGGCGGTGCTGAAAGGCATGGCGGACGGGGTCATGGTGACGGATGCCCAGGGCAGGGTGATGATCGTGAACCCGGCGTTCCTGAAGACTTTCGCCATTAAGGAAGAATACGCCGTCGGCAGGCCGCTTCTGGAAGTGATAAGGAACGAAGGGATACTGAACCTGTATAAGAGTGCGCTACGCAGCGGCGATTACGTTTCCGGCGAGGTAGAGACGGGATTTCCGGAGCCGATGGATTTCATCGCCGGGTGCGTGCCGCTTATCATAGAGGACGGTTTCTCCGGGATAGTGATAGTGCTGCACGACGTGACGAGGATGCAGGCCCTTGAGAGGGTGCGCCGCGATTTCGTGGCGAACGTGACGCACGAGCTTAAGACCCCGATCGCCGCCATACAGGGCTTTGCCGAGACCTTGATGGACGGCGCGCTTGACGATAAAGAGAAGGCTATCAAATTTTTGGGGATAATAGAGTCGAATTCGCAAAGGCTGGCCAGGCTTGTTGAAGACCTGATGACGCTGTCGAGAATCGAGCTGGGCGAGGTTAAGCTTCACATGAAGCCGGTATCGCTTCAGGAAGTGGCGTTGGAGGCCGCGGCCCTTCTGGAACCGAGAATAAAAGAAAGAAACATAAAACTGGTCGTGGATTTCCCCCGTGAGATGCCGCTGGCCCTTGCCGATAAAGATAAGACCTATCAGATAGTGCTGAACGTCCTGGACAACGCGGTCAAATATACCCCGAGGGGCGAGAGCGTCACCATCGCCGGAGCCGGTAGACCGGCCACTGGGCCGGGAGAGGCTGGTGATGCCGTGGAGATATCCATAACCGACACGGGTCCTGGAATCCCTCCGGAGATGCTGCCCAGGCTGGGGGAACGATTTTTCAGGGTGGATCCCGCGCGCTCGCGCGAGCTTGGCGGTACGGGCCTTGGCCTGGCGATCGTCAAGCACCTTGTAAGGATCCACGGCGGCAGCTTCAATATAGAAAGCCTCGTCCGCAGGGGGACGAAAGTCACGCTCACCTTTAAATCCTCTAATTCCTCACTGTAACCCAAAAATAAAGTACCTGTAATAACGCTGTAACAAATTACTGTTACCCTTCTGCCCGCAATCTTTGGAAAGGGGGTGAAAAGGGTAGCAAAGCGGATTTAACGGACTTGTAACATAACTGTAATAATTCTGTAACAGGGAGGATGATAACCTTCCGGTTTCAAAGGAGGACTAAAGTTGAAGAAGTATCTGAGCGCGACAATATTCGCGGCAATTCTCTTATCCATATCAGCATCAGGATGGTGCGATTCCCCGGTTCTCTACCAGGACCCCGATACCGGCCAGGTCTTCACCAAGCCGGCAGAGGGCAGGGTCCCGGTTGACATGTCCACCCTGACCCAGGCTCCGGCGGCGCAGGCCGCCCCCGCTGCCCCCGCCGCTCCAGGCGACTACAGCAGCCAGGCGTTCAAGGACGCCGTAACAAACGCAGTCGGCGAGAAGGCGGCCAATACATTCCCGAAGGTAAAAATCGGCGGCCTCTTCTACGGCGAGTACTCTTACGACTTTGACAAACGCCAGACGACCTCTGACAATGGCCACAAGGACCCCAGGAACGCTTTCAACCTCAACCGCGGGTACCTTAATGTATTTGCGGATATGAGCCCGGAGATAAGCGCCCGCTTCACGTCGGACATTACCCGTTTCACGGGTGCGACCGGAGATGCCAACAAGGGTGACTGGGAGCTGAGGGTCAAGTACGCCTATGTGGACTTCCACAACTTCCTGAACTTCTACCCGTCCGCCGAAGTCAAGATGGGCCAGTACCAGACTGCGTGGCTTGATTACGAGGAAGGCCTCTGGGAGTACCGCGTAATCGACCCAATGATGATCGAGCAGGAAGGCTTCTTCAACTCCGCCGACCTGGGCGTTGGCCTGAAGGGCAAGATCCCGGCGGGCTGCGGCGACTGGCAGGTGGATGTGATAAACGGCGAAGGGTATCACTCCGCCGAGACCAACAAGTATAAGACTGTCCAGGGAAGGCTGACTGTTTGCCCGCTCCCGCAGTGGGATATGACGAAGGGTTTACAGATGAGCGCGTTCTACTCCACCGGCAAAGCGGACTACTTGCACAGGAGAGACAGGGAAATCGGGTTCGTGGGATATAAGTACAAGGACCAGTTCTTTGTTTCCGGCGAATACGACATAACCAGAGGCACCGACTCTTTCGCGGCAAATGTCCCCGCAGGCATCAAAAACGTCGAAGGCCATGGCTATTCGTTTCTGGCGTGGGCCAGGATGCCCTTCCTGCAGCCGCTCAGGATACTCGGCCGCTACGACAAGTTCGACCACGATGACGATCTGGCCCACTCTACTAACACCCGCTGGTATTACGGTGTCAGCTACGACGTGAGCAAGAACGTGATGTTCGTCGTGGACAACAAGAGGACCATAGCCGACCACAACATAGTTCCGACCAAGGCGGGAGACGAGAACCTCCTGAAGGCTGACGTGCAGTGGATGTTTTAAGAGTAGAAGGTATAATATATAAAGTCCCCGCCTTCCTTCTCTAAAAAAGAAGGCGGGGACAAAGAAAACTTTATGAAAATAGTGCAATAAGGGGGCTAAAATGAAAAAACTTTTGATAATTGCTATCGCGGCATTGGTGTTTGCGAGCGGCGCGGCCTACGCGGCAGTGACGCTGAACGCGGCGGGCGCTACCTTTCCCTACCCGCTCTACTCCAAATGGTTCTATGAGTACAACCAGCAGACCGGGACGAAGATCAACTACGCTTCCATTGGCAGCGGCGGCGGCATCGCCCAGGTGAAGGCCGGTACGGTAGACTTCGGCTGCAGCGACGCCCCCCTCACGGGCGAGGAGCAGAAAGCGGCTAACCTTTTCATGTTCCCGACAGTCGGCGGCGCCGAGGCGATGGCATATAACCTCCCCGGCGTTAAGTCGGGCCTGAAGCTCACCCCGAAGATGATAGCGGACATCTACCTCGGCAAAATAACCAATTGGAACGACCCGGCAATAACGAAGGAGAACCCCGGCGTCGCTCTCCCCGACGCGCCGATAATCGTCGTCCACCGCTCCGACGGCTCCGGCACGACCAACATCTTCACCTGGTTCTTAAGCGACGTAAGCCCCGAGTGGAAGAGCAAGGTCGGCTCCGGCACGTCGGTCAGCTGGCCCGTCGGCATCGGCGGCAAGGGCAACGAGGGTGTTGCGGGCACAGTAAAGCAGACCAGCGGGGCGCTTGGTTATGTCGAGCTTGCCTACGTGCTCCAGAACAAGATGACGTATGCGATGGTACAAAACAGGGACGGCAACTGGCTGTATCCGAGCCTGGAGGGCGCCAAGGAGGCGTCCACGCACGCCACGATCCCGGCTGATTACCATATAAAGTTCACCTATTCACCTGGGAAAAACTCCTATCCGATAGCCGGCTTCACGTTCATGCTCATCCCGAAGAACCTGCCCGCCGCCAAGGCCGCAGAGGTTAAGAGCTATGTCAAGTGGGCTTTCACGAAAGGCGACAAGGACGCGGCAGCCTTGACCTACGTCTCCCTGCCCGAAAAGCTGAAGAAGAAGATAATGGCGGACCTGAACAAAGAGGTAAAGTAGTTACAGGGCCTAAAGCCAAAAGACTACTATGGCTGCCCGGCTTATCGGGCGCATCCAAAGATGGGATAAGGGCTTGATGCCTCAAGATCTAAAGAGGAAGAGGCGGTTTGACCCTGAGAATGTCTTCAGAGGGATAACCGCCTCTTTCGCCGCTTTAGTCCTGTTGATTGCGGGGGCGGTGGTCTGCGAGCTGATTATATTCTCGCTCCCCGCCTTCAAGAGCTTCGGGCTGAAATTCCTGGTATCCAGTGAATGGGACCCCGTACGGGGGCTGTTCGGGGCGCTCCCTTTCATATGGGGCACCTTTTATACGTCGTTCCTCGCGCTTATCCTCGCCCTGCCCATAAGCCTCGGCATAGCCGTCTTCCTAAGCGAGCTTGCGCCGTCGTGGCTGAGGACGCCGGTGAGTTTTTTAGTCGAGCTTCTGGCCGCGATACCGAGCCTCATCTACGGGATGTGGGGCCTGTTCGTCCTGGCCCCGGCGCTTCAGCATTACATAGAGCCGCCGCTTTCCAAGTTTTCTTACCTTCCGTTCTTCAAGGGCTACCCCATGGGGCTTGGCGTTATGGCCGCGGGCATTATACTGGCCGTCATGATAATCCCCACCATATCCGCCATATCGCGCGACGTGATGTTTACGGTGCCCCAGGCCCAGCGTGAGGGCGGCCTGGCGCTCGGCATGACAAGGTGGGAAGTAGTGTCCAAGGTGGTTATCCCGTACAGCCGTTCTGGCATCCTGGGCGCGGTAATTCTTGGCTTGGGCCGCGCCTTGGGCGAGACTATGGCGGTTACGATGGTAATCGGCAATACGCCCCAGATAAGCCTTTCGCTTTTTCAACCCGGCTACACCATCGCATCGGCGATAGCGAACGAGTTCGCCGAGGCTGTCCAGCAGCTCCACATATCGTCGCTGGTAGGGCTTGGGCTGGTCCTTTTCGTGATAAGCATCATCATCAACGCCGCCGCCAAGTACCTGATGTGGAAGATTGGCGCCAGCGCGGCGATGAGGGGAGTCTGATGGGCCGCAACTTCGGATATTTGAAAAGAAGGGCAGTGGGGCATTTCTGGCTTGCGTTCTCGGTGCTTTCCTCCCTGTGCGCCGTTGCCTTTTTGTTCTGGATCCTGGGCTACGTCTTATCTAAAGGGATACATGCTATAAACTTCGACTTCTTTACGAAACTCCCCACCCCGGTGGGCGTACCGGGCGGAGGGATGGCCAACGCCTTTGTCGGGAGCATTATAGTAATAGGCATGGCGTCCGTCGTCGCGGTGCCCGCCGGGATCGCCACAGCCATATATCTCTCCGAATACGGAAAAGGGCTGTTCGCTTCCGCCGTCAGGTTCGTCTCGGACGTCCTTGCGGGAGTTCCGGCGATCGTGGCCGGGATAATCGCCTACACGCTGGTCGTGGTGCCGATGCATGGGTTTTCGGCCTTGTCCGGTTCGGTCGCCCTGACGCTTCTTATGCTTCCCATAATAATCCGGTCCTCCGAAGAGATATTCAAGACCGTGCCCGATTCGCTGAGGGAGGCCTCCCTGGCGCTTGGGGTGCCAAGGTGGGTGACGGTCCTTAGGATAGTGGTAAAGACAGCGAGCGGCGGCCTGGTCACAGGGGTCCTGCTTGCCGTCGCGAGGGTGGGCGGGGAGGCCGCGCCGCTCCTCTTCACGTCGTCGTCGAACGTATTCTGGAGCTTTAAGCCCAATCAGCCCATGGGCACCCTCCCGGTGCAGCTCTTTACCTACGCCATCTCGCCTTACGAGGAGTGGCATGAGAAGGCATGGGCGGCGGCGTTCGTGCTGGTGAGCATGGTCCTGCTGCTTAATATTTCGGCCCGGCTATATCTGGCAAGGAAAGGGTTCAAACGCTAATGGTGGACAAGATTACCGTAGAGGGTTTAAACGCCTGGTTCAGGAAGTCCCAGGCCATCCATGACGTCAACATAAAAATCCCGGAGAAATCCATTACCGCAATAATCGGCCCTTCCGGCTGCGGGAAGAGCACCTTCATCAGGTGCATAAACCGTATGCACGAGGAGATACAGGGGGCTTATTCAAGCGGTAAGATAATCCTTGACGGGGAAGATATCTACGCCAATAGCGTGGACCCGGTACTGATAAGGCGGCGTATGGGGATGGTATTCCAGAAGCCGAACCCATTCCCAACCATGTCCATAAAAGAGAACGTGGTGGCCGGCATAGTACTCGTCAAGAGGCTCAGCAGGCATGAGATTGACGAGAAGGCGGAGATCTACCTCAAGCGGACGGCGCTATGGGACGAGGTCAAGGACCAGCTTAACCAGCCCGGCATAAGCCTCTCCGGCGGCCAGCAGCAGAGGCTCTGCATTGCGCGCGCGCTTGCCGTGGAGCCGGAAGTCCTGCTGGCGGACGAGCCGGCCTCGGCGCTGGACCCCATCTCCACCGCTAAGATAGAAGACCTCTTTACCGAACTGAAGGAACGGTATACAATAGTGGTAGTGACGCATAACATGCAGCAGGCGGCCAGGATATCCGACAGGACGGTCTTTTTCCTCTCCGGGAAGCTGATAGAGTACGGGCCAACGAACAATATATTCACAAACCCCTCGGACAAGAGGACTGAAGACTACATAACCGGCAGGTTCGGATGAGGAGAAAATAACCTTGGGCAAAATACTGGAGAAGGAGCTAAGCGACTTAAAAGAGAGGCTTCTTACCATGGGCTCGGTCGTGGAAGCCCAGGTCGCGCGTTCGATAAAGTCGCTCGTGGACCGGGACAGCGCATTGGCCGCGAAGGTCATCGAAGCCGACCACGAGGTAAACCGGATGGAAGTGGAGATAGACGAGGAATGCATAAGGCTCCTCGCGCTCAGGCAGCCGGAAGCCGGAGACCTGCGTTTTATCACCACGGCCATGAAGATCGTCACGGACATCGAGAGGATAGGCGACCTCGCGGTGGACGTGTCGGAGCGCACCCTGGAGCTGAACGAAGAGCCGAACTTAAAGCCTTACATCGATATCCCCAGGATGGCCAAGGCGGCAAGGAACATGCTCAAGGAGGCCCTCGACGCGTTCGTGAACAGGAATGCGGAACTTGCCTGGTCGGTCCTGGACGAGGACGATTTCGTGGACGAGCTGAACAAGCAGATATTCAGGGAACTCCTGACGTTCATGATAGAGGACCCGCACTCCATATCGAGGGCCATAAGGATAACCTATATCTCGAAATACCTGGAGAGGATTGCCGACCACGCGACGAACATCGCCGAGATGGTCGTGTATTTGGTGGAGGGCAGGATTATCAGGCACCTGGACAGCAAGTAAGATTACATAACCTTACACAGGGAATCCGCGAAAAACCTCCGCGAGTCGAAGAACGTCTTAACGATGGATAAGCCCGCCCCGGCCATGAGCCCGTTTATATCCTCAACCGAGTATTTATGCGAATACTCGGTATGGATTCTCTCCCCCTTCTTAAAATAAAAAACGCTCCCGATTTCCCTGATATTGACAGCCTGGTCTTCCAGGCTGATAAGCCAGGACTCCATTGCCGAGATGCGCTCGTTGTAATATCCGAAGTGTTCGAATTTACCTCTGTCGAAGTCCGCGCCAAGCTCCCTGTTCATCCGGTCGAGGAGGTTCAGGTTGAATTCCCTTGTTATTCCCGCCTTATCGTTGTACGCCTTATTCAGCAGCGCCGGGTCCTTCTTTAAATCGAACCCGATGAGGACAAAGTCGCCGTGTCTCAGCGAGCCGGACAACTCGGATAGAAAGGAGCGGGCGTCGCCGTTTTGGAAGTTCCCTATCGTGGAGCCTAAAAAGAGTACGATGTTCCTGCCCCGGCTCTCCCTCGCCATCCACCGCATCGCGCCTGAGTAGTCGTCGACCAGTCCGCAGATTTTTAAATTCGCACAATCCATAGGCTTGAAATTTCTGATCGTTTGCCGCACGGATTCCGCGCAGATGTCCACCGGGACATAGTTGAATTTCAGCCCCTCTTTAAGGAGATATTCGATGAGGACTGACGTCTTGAGCCCGTCGCCCGCGCCAAGCTCGATCAGGTTGAACGGCTGACGCCTTCCGAAAAGCCGCGCCAGCGCCCACCGGTATCGGCGCAGTATCTCAGTCTCGCACCGGGTCAGGTAATACTCGCTCTGCCTGGTGATGCCGCGGAATAGATCGCTGCCTTTTTTATCGTAGAAATAAACCGAGGGGACCCTTTTGCGCTCCCCGGATAAACCTGCCAGCACGTCCGCCGCGAAATCGTTCGGGGCGGTACATGCGACAGGATTGCCGGAATTCAGGACCCTCAACTGGGCGCTATTTCTAAAAGTCATATTTATACCTTTCAGCGTGTGGGGGGGAGGGAGCATTCTCTCCGAAATATTATTATTCACAATTACGCTTCATGGCAATATTCCTATTTTACGTTCAACGATAATTTTTCTCCGAGAACGCTCCCTCCCCCCCAATCATTATCTGCAGGAAACGAAGCGCACGGAGCTACCTGAGCCTTTTATTACATCTTCCATTAGCCCGAGTACCCTGTCCACCTGCTCCTGCGTATTGGATAGTCCGAGCGAGAACCGAAGCGAGCAGTGCGCCTCTTCATCGGACAGGCCCATGGCCGTAAGCGCGTATGAAGGCTCCGGGGAGCCGGACTTGCAGGCGGAACCGGATGCGAAACAGACCCCCCTTGAATCCAGCGCCAGGACCATAGACTCGCCGCGTAGCCCTGGTAAAGTGACGTTCAAGGTGTTCGGGAGCCGCTCTTCCGGATGACCGTTCAGCCGGGCACCCGGGACTATTCTCGATATACCCTCAAAAAGTCTATCCCTCAAGGCCCGTATAAGTCCCGTTTGCCTCAGGCCGTTCACGGCTAAACTGGCCGCCCTGCCCATCCCGACGATACCGGGGGTATTTTCCGTCCCGCCCCGCAGGCCCCACTCCTGCTTCCCACCGTGGATTAGCGGTTCCAGTTCCACTCCCTTCCGGATATAGACCGCGCCCGTTCCCTTCGGACCATGGAATTTATGGCCGGAAACCGTCAGGAAATCCACCTCCCACGCCTGCACATCCACGGGTATCTTGCCCGCCGCCTGCACCGCGTCCGTATGGAAAAGCGCGCCCTGCTCCCTTGCTATGTGGGCAAGCTCGGCGACCGGCTGGATGGAGCCGGTCTCGTTGTTGGCGGCCATTATGCTCACCAGGCAGGTCTTTGCGGTTACGGCTTTTTTCAGGTCGTCAGGGTCGATTAGTCCGTACCTGTCGGCGGGGAGGAAGGTGACATCGAAGCCCTGCCCCCGCAGCCATTTGCAGGCGCCTATGACGCTTGGGTGCTCGATGGAGCTGGTTATGACGTGATTTCTGGAACTTCCGCCAGCCAGCGCCACGGACTTGATTACGTGGTTGTTGCCCTCGGATGCGCCGCTCGTGAACATCAGCCGGCGCGGCGTGCAGTTAATAAGAAGGGACAGATTTTTCCGCGCAGTTTCGATTAAAGCGTGCGCCGCCTTGCCGGCCGAATGGATACTGGACGGGTTGGCGGAGAATCCCGCGCATTCATCCATCGCCTTTTGCACTTCCGGATGGAGCGGCGTGGAGGCGTTGTGGTCGAAATATATCCGTTCGGCGGGCTCTGTATCGGCCGGTTTTTCATCCAAGGCATACTCGCCCGCGCTCATAACGGAAACATTTTCCGCGCCCCCGGCTTTTTCAACCTCGCAGAGCAGGGCCTTGTAAGCGGGGAAACCGGAGATCGGGTCGAAGTTGTTCAAGTCCGTCAACTCGTTCACGCACGCCCGCCGCCAATCAACGGAACCCGAGAAGCCCCCGCCCATACCGCTTGCCTCCACAGCTCCTGGGACAATGTCCGCTGTAACGGAGGCGTACATCTCAATACTCGCACGCCGCGTCTTTATACGCACCTTGTCACCGTTCGCTATCCCGCGTCTCTCGGCGTCGATTTTATTTATCAGGACCGTCGGGGCCGGATACTCTTTCGCCAGCGCGGGGACGCTCTGGTGAAGGGCGTGCAAATCCAGGTTATGGCGCGCCCCGGAATTGAATATCAGCGGGAAATTCTTAGCAAAGTCCGGGGTGGAGAGTGGGCTTTCCCTGGGCTCGGCATAGCGCGGCAGGGGGTCGTAGCCGTATTCTTCCAGTATGGACGAGGCTATCTCGAACTTTCCGGAAGGGGTATCGAACCCCGGCCTGCCGTCTTCTCTGAGAGACCCTTTTTCCCACTTCCGGTACTGCATCATTGCCTGCGGCATCCGCGCCATGCCGTCCGATTTACGCACTTCGTCCGGCGCAAAGCCGGAGCCTCTCAGTGCGTAAGCCAGCAGTTCCTCTTCGTCCTGCGGGTAGAGATGCCCATATCCCAGACGGTCTGCCAGCTCCGCCATGATGAAAAAATCGCTCCTGGCCTCGCCGACAGGTTCTATCAGGCGCTCCCGGATTTTGAAGGCCGAGTCGTAGACCATGTACGAGCCGGTCTCGTAATAAGTCGCCGCCGGGAGCACGATGTCGGCATAGGCCATGTCCGCCGTCCATTGCCGGTCGATGCATACGAGGAAGTCCAGGGCGTTCAGCGTCTCCCTCCAGACGCCGGACTCCGGCCAGGAGGTGATGATGGATGCGCCGAGGCTTATCAGGGCGCGGATTTTGTAAGGGTCGCCTTCCAGCACCGCTTGAGGTAAGGCTATGGCATGGAACTCCCCACGGTACTTCGTATATAAAGGAAAGTCGTTATGTCCCGCCGCCCGCGTGGCGTCCGGGTTGGCTATCAGTCCGCCCTTGTTTATGGGGAACCTGTTCTCCCGCATCTTGAAGCACTGGCCGCCCGGCACGTCCACCTGCCCCGCCAACGCCCACAGCGTATGCACCGCCCGCACGGTCTGCACGCCGTTACCGTTATACTCAAGGCCGCTGTACATTACCGGGGCCGCGCCGTCCGCACCCGCAATCTCCCGGGCAAGCGAATTAATCACATCAGCCGGGACGCCCGTGACACCCTCCACATATTCCGGCCTGAAGTGCTGCACGTACGCGCTGAACTCATCGAAGCCGGTAGTCCAGTCCCTCGCGAATTTCTCATCAAAGAGCTCTTCCTGTATCAGGACATTGCAAAGTCCCAGCGCGAAGGCCCCGTCCGTCCCCGGGCGGATAGGTATCCACTGTGCGCCGGGCAACTTTGCCAGCGCCGTTTTCCTCGGGTCTACGACGATTACCTTCGCGCCGCTGCGATGCGCCGCCTGTATGCGCAGGAAGTCGTCCGGCGGGCAGTGCGCGGCAGGGTTCTTTCCCCATATGACTATCAGTTTCGCGTTCTCGATATCCGAGAACATGTCGATATAAAACGTCCCCATCGTGACGTGCGGGGCGATCATCGCGAACGCCACGTAGCAGAGTGCGCCAACCCCAAGCGTGTTCGGCGAGCCGTAACGGAAAAGGACGCTGGATGCGGAGGACACGCGGACGCCGGCTGGCTGGTAGACGTCGCACAGGGCGCGCTCAAAACTCCCGCTCCCGGTATATACCGCGGCTGCCTCCGGCCCGGACTCTCTTTTTATGGTAATAAGCTTGCCGGCAATCTCATCGTATGCCTCGTCCCAGGATATCCTTTCAAATTCGAAAGACCCCTTCTTCCCCTTCCTCCGCATCGGGTATGGTATCCTGTCCTTCGAATAGACGATATCGGGCGAGCGCTCCCCGACCCTGCATATCATCCCGAAGGGAGACTGCTCGTCCGCCCGCACGGAAACCATCCGGCCTTCATTGTCGTAGCTCACCACGACGCCGCATCCGGCGGAGCATATCCCGCACAACCCCCGTCTCTCGGCCTGTCCCATTCAGGCCGACTTCTTCGTTTTCAGCGATTCGAACATCATCTCGTCGACATAGCACCAGCCCCATTCTTCCCCGGGTTCGAAAGACTTTATAATCGGGTGCTGGGTGCTATGGAAATGCTTGGTGGCATGTTTATTTTTGGAGCTGTCGCAGCAGCCGACATGCCCGCAGGTCATGCACAGGCGAAGGTGCACCCAGGTGTCCCCTAGCTTCAGACACTCTTCGCACCCTTCCGAGCCGGGTGTTACCGCTTTAATTTGGTTCAAATGTTCGCACGTTTTAGACATGTTCTGCTCCTTCCCAGTATGCCTCGTTGCCGCTCTTCAGGCCGCCATCGGCCATGCCGTCTTACGCTCCAGCTCGGCCCTGTCCCAGTTCCCGGTCATGGCGGCAGCTTCGTAAGTGCTCTGCATGAATGCCAGCAGTTCGGCGTCCGGGTCCTGGGCCTTCCGGACGGCTTCGTAAGGCAGGAAAAACTCCATGAAATCCTTGTGGTAATACGCCGCGGCAGGGCGTACCGGGTAGTCCTTGAAAGCCGCCGGTTCCGGGTATGCGTAAGCGTAATAGACGGCTTCCTCGACGGGCCCGCCTCCGGGCCAGAAGCCGCAGCTGCTGACCTCGTGCGTGTACGCCTCGATAGCGACGAAGTGCCCGACGTTCGGCACCGGCCCGTGCTCAGGCGCACGGCGTCCGGAGAAGCGCGTAACGGCCAAGTCCGGTGCGCCCCAGAAGAAATGCACGGGGCTGCACTTGCCGATAAAGCCCGAGCGGAACTTTTTAAACACCCTGTCCGACTGCGCCAATACACGCCAGAACGCATTAGCATAATTCGGGTCGTAAGCGGCGTGCGCGCGGTGCATGTCGAACCGGGTCCTGTCCGCCACTTCGACCGGCACCGGCCAGATTTTGGGTTTTATTCCAAGCGAGGCGAGCGTGTCCATCATCTGCGCGTAGAAATCGGCGACGGAAATTGCGGATAGCGGAAGGCTTTTGATTTCCCCGGAGCTGGTAGATATATATATCCGGTGCCCGATGAAATCGAGATTAATCTCGAACGTTTCCGTCCCGTACGGGATAGGCGAGGTGGTAAGCCCCCGCGCAGTCAAGTATAGGGGGACGTGCCACCAGTGGTTCACGGGCGGGGAGAGCGTCATCCTGATCTTGCCAATGATCTGCGTCCACATGTGCAGGGTGGCGTAAGTGTCCTTCCAGGCCCCAAGCGGCAGTTCAGGCCATGCTTCCGGCTGTTTTTCAGATTGTATCGACATATATCGCCTCCGGTTAAATAAGTATTCTATAAGTTTAAAAGCACATGGGCGAGATGTCAAAGCGGGCCAAAGGCCGCAAAACTGTATTGCTTTAAGTCCTTTTGCGTGTTATATAATTTTAATGGAAAATTTTCACGTCGGGCAGGTGGTATATCATAACTCCTTCGGGACCGGCAGGGTCGTGAACATAGACGACTTGCAGGGAATGATAATAGTCAATTTCATCAAGGCCGGACCGAAATTCTTTACTCAGGACTCCGCGGACGAAGAACTCGACAACGCCCCGCCTGTGGAACCCGAAGGGGAGGACGACATGGACAAGGACGAGCTGAAAGAGGCGATACGGCAGGTGCTCCTGGAGGAGGGTCTGGTCGGTGTTACTGCTATAGGCGAGAGGTGGGCGGGGGGCGAGATGCTCTTAAAGCCGGGGAAGCCTGGCATGCAGGATAAATCCGTACCCATCGAGACATTTTTCCATAAAGTCGTGATGGTGCGGAACCAGCTCCGGGTACTGGAGCAAAATATCAACTCCTCCGCATCCCTGACGGACGCCGAAAAAATCGACATGCAGCAGTACATCACACGCTGTTACGGCTCGCTTACGACGTTCAACGTCCTCTTCGCGGAAAAAAAGGACTGGTTTATAGGGGCCAAAAAAGAATAACGGCACCCTCCCGACGGGGCGGGTTATTTTCCCGTAACGACACCTATGGCGTAAGTCCAGCCCGTCAGCCCGGACCTCTTGTATACGACATTTTTCTTGCCGCGAAACTCGTAACTTACCTCGCCTTCCTGCTCCGAGAGCATCTTCTTTATCGCGTTATTCAGGGTGGGGCTTCCCAGGTCCGACGGAAAGACGTGCAGAAGGTCCGAACTCGGGTGGAGCGAAACCTGCCCTTTTGTGTCAAGGGCGTAAAAAAGCATATTTTCAGGCAGGCCCAGTTTTTCGCCGATCGTTTTGCTCATATCCTCAGCCGACACCGATACGCCGAGGGCGCCGACGACTTTTCCGTTATTTTTCACGGGGACCGCGATTACAAATGACCTGGCACCCGTGGACTTGCTGATCACGAGGTATCCCACCACGTCTCCTCCGGCCATCAGCGCGGGAAAGTATGGCCGGTCGGCGAGTGTATGGGCCGCAAGGCCGCCCCCGGCGGTATAGTAGGAGCCGTCGGGCCGCGCATACCATACGGCAGCCGCGTTTATTCCGCTTTTATCGAATCTGGCCAGAAGGCCCTTCATTTCCGCCCATTTGCCACTCTTCACCTCTTCCGTGAAAGACAGGAGTTTAAGGCCGCGGAGTGTCCCCCCAATATGCTCTTCCGCGTACGCCGTATATCCATTCAGGATAAGCCGCAGGTCCGCGGATTTCGCCTGTGCCGCTCCGCTTTTCTCGGCTGCGGATTTATCAAGACCCTGAGCCGACGCGGGCAGGGAAAAAATAAGGGCAATGGCGATAGCAGCAAAAATGGTATGCACGGTCTTCATGGCTTGCCTCCTTTAAACGTTTGATAACAGTATAGTTCAGGAGACAAAAGCGGGCAAATAAGACGCCCTTATTTTCCTGACATCTATCATGTTTTTCGTTGACGCCAGCCAAGGAATAACCGGACGTGGTGTGTTAGCCTATGTACCATCAAAGGGGCAAGGTTCGGCAATTAAACTCTCAACAGGAGATATGACACATGGGAATGTTCTGCTATCAGTGTGAACAATCGGCGAAGGGGACGGGCTGCACGGTCAAGGGAGTCTGCGGCAAGGACGAGGGCGTCTCATTTCTACAAGACGAGCTTATAGCTTCCATAAAAGGGATATCGTGGTACGCATCCCGCGCCGCGGCGCTCGGCAAGAATGATAACGCGGCGGACCTGTTCGTAACCGAAGCGCTTTTTTCCACCCTCACCAACGTGAATTTCGATGCAAGCCGCATCGAGGGATTGCTCAAGAAGGCCGAAGACATCAAGGCAAAGGCGAAGGCTATGTACGAGGCCGCGTGCAAAGAAACCGGCAAAACACCTGAGAGCGTGGGTGAGCCGGCTGAGTGGTCGATTATCGTTAGGCGGGAAAAATACGGCGAGGACATATCCTCGCTCCAGGAGCTTTTGACATACGGCCTGAAGGGCATCGCCGCATACGCGGACCATGCGCATATACTGGGTCAGGAGGACAAGGAAGTTTTCAAATTCATGCACGACGCCCTTAGCTACCTTACGAAAAAAGACCAGACGGTCCCCGAGCTTTTCGATATGTGTCTAAAGGCTGGTGCGGCAAATTTAAGGGCAATGGAGCTTTTAGACGGCGCGAATACCGGGACGTACGGCCATCCGGCTCCCACGGCGGTCCGGGTGACGCCTGTAAAGGGCAAAGCGATAGTGGTATCCGGCCATGACTTAAAAGACCTGGAAGAGCTTCTGAAGCAGACGGAAGGCAAGGGGATAAACGTCTATACCCACGGAGAGATGCTCCCGGCGCACGGATACCCGGAGCTTAAGAAATACGCGCACTTAGTCGGCAATTACGGCGGAGCGTGGCAGGACCAGGTGAAGGAGTTCGACGCCTTCCCGGGTGCGGTAGTCATGACCACGAACTGCATCCAGAAGCCCAAGGAAAGCTACCAGGGCCGGATATTTTCGACAGGCCTCGTGGCGATGCCGGGAGTCACGCACGTAACCAACGCCGATTTCTCCCCGGCCATCGAAGCGGCGCTTAATGCGCCTGGTTTCAGCGAAGACGCCTCGGAGAAGACGGTCCTGGTCGGATTCGGCAGGAATACCGTGATGAGCGTCGCGGACAAGGTCATAGGCGCGGTGAAGGCCGGGCAGATTAAACACTTCTTCTTAATCGGCGGCTGCGACGGCGCAAAGTCCGGCAGGAGCTACTACACGGAGCTTGCCGAGGCTGTGCCCAAGGACTGCGTGATACTCACGCTTGCATGCGGCAAGTACCGCTTCAACAAGTTAGAGTTCGGCGATATAGGCGGCATCCCGAGGCTTCTTGACATCGGTCAGTGCAACGACGCCTATTCCGCTATCAAGATAGCCGTAGCGCTCGCCGGGGCCTTCGAGTGCGGGGTCAACGACCTGCCGCTGTCCATGGTTCTTTCGTGGTACGAGCAGAAGGCGGTGTCGATACTCCTTACCCTGCTGCACCTGGGGATAAAGAATATCCGCATTGGACCGTCGCTCCCTGCGTTCCTTTCCCCGAACGTCGTGAGCGTGCTGGTGGACAAGTTCAACATCATGCCCATCACGACTCCGGAGGCAGACCTGAAGGCGATGCTGGGGTAAGAATATTCAACAGGCGTGCGATACGATAAAAAAAGGGCTGCGAGAAATCGCAGCCCTTTTTTTATCGGTAATTACCTGAGCCTCGGCAGGATCGAGGCGGAAAGTTGAAACCCCCCGCCTTCTTCGGCCCTTACCATGTTGTAAAAATCGCATTCCTGACAGTTCCTGAACTTGTCGCCGAACTTCCCCTGCTTGGCTCCGCCGCACTGTGTATGGGAGATGGTCCAGCAGGCCCTGCCTCCGTTAAGCCCGCCGTGCACCCCGCTCAACCGCTCTTCCTTGCATACAGGGCAGGACTCGTCTCCTACGGCGGTAAGGCATCTCTCGCATTTCTTTACATCCCAACAATTTTTTTTCATCACACTCTCCTTGCGTCAATGGAATTACAAAACCGGATGAATTTTTAATCGTTTTTTATTTTAATTACTTAATGTTTTCGCTGCAAATTAATTTTATTAATTAATCTATAAATTGTGATTATGGGATTCACTGATTGCGCCAGTCTCCGGGCTGCCATAATAAAAAAGGGCTGCGAATTTCGCAGCCCTTTTTTTCATTCTTTGCCTACATCCCGCCGCCGCTATTCCGGGTAACTACCCGGCGCGGCCTTTGGCGTCACGCCCTACTGGTCCCGGTGGAGTGAGTCGGAGCGCCTTGCGCCCTTGTATCCGCCGAAGCTCCTTGGCTCGGATGACGGACGCCTGCCCTGCGGCCTGGCCGACCTGTCCTGCCTGTCTCCCGACCTGCCGTTACCGGCATAGCCGCGCGGCGCTC
>JBARKJ010000108.1:0-7081 GCA_049801375.1 Nitrospirota bacterium
CGGGTGAACTTTGCCCCGATGAAACTGGTACTGGATAGATAATCCACTAGCGGGATCTTTTTGACGAGGCCGCCGCCGCAATGTTTGGCGGTGGTCTTCGTCCCGCTGGCAGCAATGAGGCAGGGCGCGGGTTTACCGGAGCCGTGCTCTGCTTCCATTTTTATTATGCCCATGTGTCCGACTATCTCGCCGACTGCGCGCTTTGCAGGACTTTTTATAAAATATATAATATCTCCATCTTTCAGGCGTGAAAAATACTTCTCTTCCATAAGCTCCGCCTTCGGGACGTACTGCACTTTTTTATAACCTCTTGAGCCCGGAACCTCCTGCGTCGGGGCTATTTCCGAGGTTATATCCTTGCCCCATTTGCCGGAGGCGATCATGTCCTCGGCATAATCAAACCGCTCGCCGTAGTTCAGGACATTATTGTCCTTGTCCAGCTTCCCCTTCGTCTTGAACCTCAGGTCTAGCGCCTTATCTACGGCCCCTTCAGGGGTTTTGGAGAGAGCTAGTTCCACGGAGCGGAATACGAGGTACATGCAGTCCATTTCCTGGTCGCACACTATTTTCCTTGTCCGCACGTATTTGCCCAGTGGGTCCGTGTCGTACGGCAAATTTCTGAACTGCTCTGCCCAGTAGGCAATGCGAGAACCGACGGGCATCGGCGCAACAAGGTTCTGGCGCTCCTGGATTTCCTTGGCGCTGTATGGCGTGGGGCGGCATCCATCCGCAAGTGCAAGGCGTCCCTCTATGCCGATGCCTATTGAGCACGCGAGGATTAAAAGAGAGAACAGGGCGTCTCTCGCCATGCTTGTCGCGAATTGCTTTTTTGGCGGAAGCGGTTTGTGGCGGTGCGGCATGTATTTATTATATAGAAAAGGCGTTCCATATGGAACGCCTTTTTTTATGGTGCCGGAGACGAGACTCGAACTCGTATGGGTCGCCCCACACGCCCCTCAAACGTGCGTGTCTACCATTCCACCACTCCGGCATTTCGTTCACCCCACCTCGCAACCTGCGGGGAGGCGGGGTTATCTTTATTATATCTTGGTAAGCCAGTCCTTGTGCTTCTTGGACTTGCCCTTGACTATCTCAAAAAACACCTTCTGAAGCGCCTGCGTGACCGGGCCGGGCTTTCCGTCGGCTATCGAACGGCCGTCCACCTCATGTATCGGCGTTACCTCCGCCGCGGTACCCGTAAAGAACGCTTCGTCGGATATATAAACCTCGTCCCTGGTAAACCGCTCTTCCCGGACCTGATAGCCGATTTCCGCCGCAAGCTCCATTATGGAGTCCCGCGTGATGCCTTCCAGGATGGAGGTAAGGGGCGTCGTCTTTATGATGCCTTTTCTTACGATGAAGATGTTCTCCCCGCTCCCCTCGGCCACGTATCCTTCAGGGTCCAGAAGCATCGCCTCGTCGCATCCCGCCGCCCTCGCCTCGTGCTTGGCGAGCTGGGAATTTATATACGACCCGGTGGACTTGGCGCGGGTCATGGTGATGTTAACGTGGTGCCTCGTAAACGAGCTTGTCTTCACCTTGATGCCGTTTTTCAGGGCTTCGTCACCGAGATAGGCGCCCCAGGGCCAGCACGATATCACAACGTTAATCGGGCCTGAAACAGACAGCCCCATTGCGCCGTAGCCGATATAGATGAGCGGACGGATGTAGCACTCGTCCAGCTTGTTCGCTTTTATCGTCTGGACGACGGCCTTCTTCATCTCAGCCTTGGTAAACGGCACGTCCATCTGGAATATGTGCGCGGAATCGAAGAGCCGGTCGATATGCTCGTCCAGCCGGAAGACGTATGAGCCGCCTTTGCCTTTGTAGCAGCGGATGCCCTCGAATACAGCCAGCCCGTAATGCAGGCTGTGCACCATCACGTGCACCTTCGCCTCGGCCCACGGGACAAGCTTGCCGTCCATCCAAATCTTTTCAGTCTCTTTCAAACTTAAAACTCCTTAGGTTTTAGGAAGGTTCAAATAATAGCAGAGCGAGAACCTTAAAGTCAAACCTTTTTCAAAACCCGTCCTGCTCTTCCTTATCAAGCTCTTCGAGTATCTCCTCCGGCGTATCCCCGGCATCCGGGACGCAGGGGTTATCCATGCCCGGCTCTCGGGCCGCCTCTTCTGAGGGCTCGTCCGGCTCCGCGCCGCCCGAGACTTCTTCTTTGAACTCGGCCAGCTCCGCCTCGGCCTGCGCGGCCAGGGACGCCTCTTCAGCTTCGATATCCGCGCGCCGCTTCTCGCGATATTCCTCGGCCATCCGTTCCATTTCCGGCCCGTCAAGGCCGGGAAGCTCCGGCTCCAGATTGCCGAGTATCGTATTCTCTTCCATGCCGAGCTCGCGTTCCAGCTCCCGAAGCGACGGGAGCGACGAGAGGTCCCTCAGTCCAAAATACTGGAGGAAGTCCGCCGTGGTCGCGTACATTATCGGTTTGCCCGGGACGTCCTGACGTCCGGCTATCCTTATCAGCCGCCGCTCAAGCAAAGTCTTCAAAACGCCGTCCGCGTTCACGCCGCGTATAGCCTCGATCTCGGCGCGTATAAGCGGCTGGCGGTACGCTATTATCGCCAGCGTCTCCAAGGCCGGGGCGGAGAGCCTCGGCGGTTTTATCTTCTGCAGCCGCTTGATATACGCCGCGTACTCCGGCCTGGTGATTATCTGGTAGCCGCCCGCAAGCTCGGCAATGCGCACGCCCCGGCCATCGGAATTGAAATCCTCCTGGAGAGAGGTCAGCGCATTCTGTATTTCTCCCTGCTCGACGCCTGAGTCCTCGCCGAAGGCCTCTTTTATCTTCCGCAGGCTAAGAGGCGTGTCTGAAACATATAATAGAGCCTCTACAGACGCCTTAATCTGTTGAAGGGCCATCTTCGGACACCGCTTTCATTATTCGAATTACGCCGAATTCCTCGGCCTGGAATATCTTAACCGCCCGGAGCCTCGCAAGCTCGAGCAGCGCCAGAAAAGTCACCACCACCTGGTCCCTGGTTAGACCCCCGTCGAAAAGCCCGTCGAACGTAAGGCTCTGGACACCAGACAGCTTTTCCAGTATCTGGTTAATCCTGTCGGTGATGCTGATGCCCTCGCCGCCGACGTCGTGGAACTTACCGGCGGGCACGTTCGTGAGCACCCGCTTGAACGCGTCCAGAAGGTCCATCAGGCCGAAGTTAAACAGGGCTTCTTCCTTCGGCTCCTCGGAGTCTTCCCATGCGCCTTTCCCGGAGCGGACGAACACGTCTCGCCATAGGTTCTCCCGCGCGCCCAGGTCAACGGCTGCCTCCTTGAATTTCTTGTACTCAAGGAGCCTCTCGACAAGCTGCATCCTGGGGTCCACGCCTTCTTCCTCGCCCTCGCCTTCAGCCGGCGGAAGGAGCATCCGGGACTTTATCTGGGCTAGCGTCGCCGCCATTACCAGGAACTCCCCCGCGACCTCCAGGTTCAGCTCCGTCATCAGGTCGATATATTCGAGGTACTGCTCCGCGATCCGCGCGACTGGGATGTCGTATATGTCCACCTCGTCCTTTCGGATAAGATGGAGCAGCAGGTCCAGCGGCCCCTCGAACAGCGGAATCTTTATACTATAATCAGACATATTTTTTTATCAGATTCCTATCGCATCCCGGACTTCCGCCATGGTCTGTCCGGCGATTTCTTTCGCCCTGGCGTCGCCTTTCGCTAAAACGGAATCCAGGTAATCCGGCCTCGCCAGGAGTTCCTGCCGTTTTTTGTATATAGGCTCAAGCTGGGCCAGCATGTACTCGCCAAGGCGCTTCTTGCAGTCCACGCAGCCGATTGCGGCCTCCCGGCAGGCGTCGGCTAGCTGCGGCCTCTCGGCCTCAGGCGTATAGATGCTGTGGAAGACGAACGCGGTGCAGATTTCCGGGTTTCCGGGGTCTGTGCGTTTCACGCGCGCCGGGTCCGTCACCATCATTTTTATTTTCCCCCGCATCTCTTCGGGTCCGTCGGAGATGTATATCGCGTTCCCATAGCTTTTGGACATCTTCCGGCCATCCAGTCCCGGCACCTTCGGGGCCTCCGTTAAGAGCGCCTGCGGCTCCGGGAATACCGGCTTGTAGATGTTATTGAACCGCCGTGCGATCTCGCGCGTAAGCTCTAAGTGCGGGAGCTGGTCGATACCCACCGGCACGACGTCCGCCTTGTATACCAGGATGTCCGCCGCCTGAAGCACCGGATAGCCCAGGAAACCGAAGTTCGTAAGGTCCTTGTCCGTAATATTCTCCATCTGCTCTTTGTAGGTCGGGTTCCGCTCCAGCCAGGGGAGCGGGGTAATCATCGAGAGATAGACGAACAACTCGGCATGTTCCAGGATGGACGACTGGGTAAATATGGTGCATTTTTCAGGGTCCAGTCCGGCGGCAAGGAGGTCCACCAGCAGGTCGCGCTTCGTCGCCCGCAGGTCTTTGGTGTCCTCGTAGTTCGTGGTCAGGGCGTGCCAGTCCGCGATGAAGAAGAACGACTCGTACTTCTCCTGGAGCGACTTCCAGTTCTCCACCGCGCCGAGTAAGTTGCCAAGCTGCATCTTGCCCGTGGGGCGCATGCCGGAAAGAACTCTTTTAATACCCATTACTGAACCTTCCTAAAAACCAAGGACAGAGAAAATGTTAATACCGGCGCTTATAGAGAACAAAGCGACTATTATTCGAATCAGCCAGGAGAATAACATCTGCCCTTGTGGAATTACAAATAACAGCAAGATGATTATTAACATCCCGAACGGTTCCACTTTACTGTAAGCAGAAGCTGATTTCAGAGGCAAAAGTCCGATGAGTACCCGTCCTCCGTCCAAAGGGGGGACCGGGATCATATTGAGGATCATTAATACCGTATTAATGAGTACCGAGGCACAGAGCATTAAGAAAATAGGGACCAATACCATGGCCCCTATGCCAAAATTGTTCAGCAATTCGGGGGATGTGGTATTGATATATAGTATTTTAAAAATGTCCGGCGTCGCAATAACGATGATTTTAATAATTAAAGTGCTTATTGCCGCTAAACAAAAGTTGGTGCCCGGCCCGGAAAGCGCCACCCAGACCATGTCCCGCTTCGGGTTCCTTAAAGCGGCGAAATTCACAGGGACGGGTTTTGCCCATCCGAAGAGGAGGTGGGAACCCATGATTATCAGTGCGAGAGGCAGGATTACTGTCCCGATAGGGTCGATATGTTTGAGGGGGTTAAGGGTCAGACGGCCGGCCTTGCGGGCGGTGGAATCACCGAGTTGTTCCGCAACATATCCGTGCATCACTTCGTGCAGGACGATCGCGAGGAGCGCCGGCATCGCCCAAATGGAAATTCCTCTGGCAATCGTGCCTATATCCAATCCTTAAGTCCCCCCTCTTGCCCCTTGCCAAGAATAAAATTTACTATAAAAATCGAAATGTTGATGATAGTGGAAGGGGCCTGGAAAGTCAAGGAATTTCCCCTTGCAAATAGGCCGGTTGTAAACTATGCTAAATGAAGGGAATGCCCAAGAGTAACGCCCCCTCGGTCCCCCTCTTAAGATAAGAGGGGGAGGCGAAGCCGGGGGAGTTATGAAAAAGAGAAAAATGGAAAAAACCGTTCTGAAATATCTCGATTATTTAGTCGTCGAGAAAGGCCTGTCCAAAAACACCCTCGAATCCTATGGCCGGGACATCGGTAAATATGCAAGTTTCCTGGAAAAGAATGGGGTTGCCAGTTTTTCCGCCGCGGGCCGCACGGAAATGCGTGAGCTGGTCGAGAGCCTGAAACGCTCCGGCCTCTCAAGCGCTTCAGTGGCCAGGACGCTGGCGGCGGTGAAGGGCCTGCACAGGTTCCTCCTGTTGGAGGGCCTGTCGAAGACTGACCCGACGGAGGCGCTGGAGACGCCAAAGCAAGGTATGCGGCTCCCCAAAGCCCTGACGGGAGCTGAGGTGGAAGCCATCCTTAACGCGCCTTCGGGCGACGGGCCCCATGCCCAACGCGGGCTGGAAGCTCTCCGCGACAGGGCGATGCTGGAAACGATGTATGCGGCGGGCCTTCGGGTAAGCGAGCTTGTGGGGCTGCCAATCGGCGGGGTGAACTTTGAAGTGGGGTTCCTGAAGGTTACCGGGAAAGGCTCCAAGGACAGGCTCGTCCCCCTGGGGCAGGCGGCGCTGATTGCCATCCGCGAATACCTTGAAGCCTCCCGCCCGCTGCTGCTGGGGCAACGTGAATGCGCCGCACTGTTCGTCACCCGCAGGGGCCGGGGGATGACCCGGCAGGGCTTCTGGAAGATAGTCGGGAAGTACGCAAAGATTGCCGGGATAAAGAAGGATATATCACCGCACATGCTGCGGCACTCTTTCGCGACGCACCTCCTGGAGCACGGGGCGGACTTAAGGAGCGTGCAGATGATGCTGGGGCACGCGGATATATCCACGACGCAGATTTACACCAAGGTGGAAGTGTCGCGTCTTAAGAAGATGCACGAGGAGATGCATCCCAGGGGATAAATTAATCTATTTATGGACGTAATCACCTGCCACTTGAACGCTGACTTCGACGCCGTCGCATCTATGATGGCGGCAAAGAAGCTGTACCCCGACGCCCACCTGGTCTTCCCCGGCGCGCAGGAGAGGAGCATCCGCGAGTTTTTCCTTAGCAGCACGCTCTACGCGCTTAAGTTCGACCGGATAAAGAACATAGACTTAAATAAAATCGACCGGCTCATACTGGTGGACACAAAGAGCCGCGACCGCATCGGCAGGTTCGCGGAAATAGTGGACAAGCCCGGCCTGAAAATCCATATATACGACCACCACCCGTTCACGGACGACGACATACGCGGGGAGTTCGAAATGGTGGAGCAGCTCGGCGCCTGCACGACGATTTTCGTCGAGCTTTTCCAGAAGAAGGAAATAGAAATAACCTCGTTAGAGGCGACGGTCATGGCGCTGGGTCTTTATGAAGAGACCGGCTCGATGGCCTTCGCCTCCACCACGCCCAGGGACATTACCGCCGCCGCATGGGTCCTCTCAAAAGGCGCGAACTTGAATATCGTCTCGGACTTCATAACGCGCGAGCTGGACGCTGAGCAGATAAGCCTTCTAAACGACCT
>JBARKJ010000109.1:0-9492 GCA_049801375.1 Nitrospirota bacterium
GCTCCGCCATCACGTCGAACATCCCCTGAGCCTGCGCCTCGAAGGCCTCCGGCAACGTACTCCCATAGGACTCCACGCCCACGTCCGCGGTCGTCCCGAATATCTCATAGCGCGCGGCCATTAAAAACCCTTTGTTTTTACTTATTTTTTTATTATATACCCGGCGCATGCCATGTCAAGCGTCCTGCATGTTTCGTTGTTGCCCAAAAAAACGCTATATGTTAATATCCGGGTCGGAACCTTTCTTACGTAGGAACCAATAGAGTAAAGGAATTATGATTAAATGAGAATGAGGCTGCTATTTCTGCTCATTTTGCTGACTATTGCCGCCGCCGGGTGCGCGTCCACGGGCACGACGATTGGCCGTGCCGCCCCGGACGGGGGAAATGAAATACGGGCCTATCGTCTCCCGAACGGGATACATCTGCTGGTTATAGAGACCGACCAGAGCGCCTCGACGTCCATTCAGGTGTGGGTGCCGGGCGGGAGCGGCGCCGACCCGAAAGACAAGCAGGGTATAGCGCATTTCGTGGAGCACATGCTCTTTACCGGCTCCCTCCATATCCCGGCGGGCAAGGCGGAAGAGTACCTGGAGAGCATGGGCGGGAGGCTCACCGCGCATACCTCTCAAGACTTCACCTGTATCGCGGCTACTATCCCCGGAGAGGAATCAATTAACGGCGGGTGGAACAGGGCGGAAGAAATACTCTTCGACATGGCAGCATATCCCGCCTTTAACGAATCGCGGATGGAGGAGCAGAGAAAGGTTGTCCTCATGGAGATAGCGCAGAGGGCGCGCGAGCCGGAGACCAGGCTGACGGAAAATCTCTTCGCCGCCGCATACGAGGTCCACCCATATAAAAATCCGGTAACCGGCACGGCCGATAACGTGAAGTCGTTCACGCGGGAGGATATATTCGATTACTACCGGAGCGCGTATGGCCCTTCGAACATGACGGTCGTGGTGGTGGGCGGAGTGGACGCGCATGAGGTATATGCGAAGGTAGAAAGCACATTCGGCGCAATGCTGCCCTCGAACTACTTGATGCCGGCGGCCGCCAGCGCGGAAATTTACCAGTCGGAGGAACGGAGTTCAGAGCTTCAGATGCCGGTGAAACTCGCGTATGCGGAGCTTGGCTGGCATATATGCCCGGCTGATAACCCGGACACATACGCGCTGGAAGTGCTGAGCGCCATCCTGGGCGGCGGCAGGGGGAGCAGACTGTATATGGAGCTCCGAGAGAGACAGGGCATAGTATACGACATAAAGACGGAGATGTTCAGGCTCCGGGAGCCTGGTCTAATGGCGGTTGAGGCGCACATGGAGCCGGATAACATCGCACAGTACTCCGACGTGGTGCTGAGGGAGGTAGACCGGCTCAAGGACAGGTACGTGCCTGAGGCCGAGCTTGACCGCGCGAAAAGGACGATAGTCGCCTCTCATTTGACAGGCGGCGAGACCGCCGAAGGCCAGGCGTACGCGCTGGGGTACTGGGCCACGGTGTACGGGGAAAATGACCCCGGACAGTACATACAGGGCATACAGGGTGTGACCAGGGAAGCCGTCAGGCGCGCCGCGCAGAAATATCTGGGGGAAGGAAATTATACGTTAAGCACCATAGTCCCTGAAAATAAATAAAGGAGGCTTTATATGTCTAAGATAAAGCGCGCTCTCATAAGCGTGTCCGACAAGACCGGGGTCGTGCAGTTCGCAAAGAAACTGAGGAAAATGGGTGTGGAGATATTATCCACGGGAGGCACGGCGAAGGCGCTCCGGGATGCGAAGGTGAAGGTCACGGACGTGTCGGAGTTCACCGGCTTCCCGGAGATGCTGGACGGGCGCGTCAAGACGCTGCACCCGAAGGTCCACGGCGGGATACTTGGGATACGCGGGAATAAGGCGCACCAGGGACAGATGAAAGAGCACGGCATCGAGCCAATCGACATGGTGGTGGTGAACCTCTATCCCTTCGAGGCGACGATAAAAAAACCGGATACTAAATTCGAGGAAGCGATAGAGAACATAGACATCGGCGGCCCGGCGATGGTGCGTTCCGCGGCGAAGAACTTTAACGACGTGGTGGTAATTGTCGAGCCCTCCGACTACGACCTCGTGATAGCCGAGATGAACAAAGGGGATGTAACGCCGAAGACGCGGTTCATGCTCTCCGCGAAGGCGTACTTGCACACCGCGAAATACGACTCTATGATATCGAGCTTCTTCATCGCGACCGGTGCATTCGAGACCGAATATCCGCTCTTCCACAAAAAGGAGCTGAAACCCGCGAAGGGCAAGGCGTACCCGGAAAAAGTGCCTTTGATGTTTTCGCATCTGGCCGAGGTTGACAGTAAATTCGAGATGTTCTATGGCCGCCCGCTAATCAAGGCGCAGGACTTAAGATACGGCGAGAACCCGCACCAGAAGGGCGCGTTCTACAAGGAGCCGCTCCTGACGGAACCCTCCGTCGCCACCGCATGCCTGATACAGGGCAAGGAGATGTCGTTCAATAATTTCCTCGACGCGAACTCCGCGCTTGGGCTGGCCAGGGAGTTCGATGAGCCGGTGGCCGTAATAGTTAAACATAACAACCCCTGCGGCGTGGCCACGGACCCGAACCTCTGGGAGGCGTACGTCAAGGCGCGCGAGATAGACCCGGTGTCCGCTTTCGGCGGCGTGCTCGCGTTCAACCGCAAGGTGGACGCGGAGACCGCGCGCGAGATAACGTCCACGTTCGTCGAAGTGGTAATCGCGCCGGGCTTCGACAGTGAAGCGCTGAAGCTTTTCAAAAAGAAACCGGCAATCCGCCTCTTAAGCCTTGGAGACGTGGATATAAAGAGCGGGACGAGGGGCAGCTTCGACATTAAGCGCGTCGTAGGCGGGATGATAGTCCAGGACTGGGACATGGGAAGAATCGAGAACATCAAAAAGCTTCCCGTGGTGACGAAGCGCAAGCCGACGGCGGAAGAATACAAGGGCCTGGCGTTCGCGTGGAAGGTGGCGAAGCACGTGAAGTCAAACGCCATCGTGTACTCCTACGGCACTCACGTCATAGGCATCGGCGCGGGCCAGATGAGCCGCGTGGACAGTACGCGCCTGGGCGCGATGAAGGCGCAGTTCCCGACCAAGGGCGCGGTGCTGGCGTCGGACGCGTTCTTCCCGTTCAGAGACGGCATAGACGAGTGCGCGAAGCACGGCGTCACGGCGATAATTGAGCCGGGCGGCAGCATCAAGGACGACGAGGTTATTGCCGCCGCGAACGAATACGGCATCGCGATGGTGTTCACCGGCATGAGACATTTCAGGCATTAGGATTCTGAGGGCGCAAATATGAGCCAAGCATTTGTCATAATGCAAATCGGTAATCCCGATTTGGATAACGTTTATAAGGATGCTATTTTTCCCGCCTTGCAGGAAGGATGCGGCTTAAGCCCAAAACGAGTCGATAAGCATAATGAAGGCCGTCTGCTAAAAAGTGAAATAGTAGGCTTCATCCAAAGCTCGGATATTATTATAGCCGATCTTACGAATGAAAGGCCTAATTGCTATCTTGAAATTGGTTATGCAATGGGGCTTGATAAGTTCCGGAATTTAATATTGACCTGTCGGGAAGACCATCATCATGACAGCCCCAATTATAAAAAACAAGGACCTAAAGTTCACTTTGATTTAAGTGGATATGACATCCTATTTTGGAATCCCGAAAACCTTGACGAATTTAAGAACGTTCTTATTAAACGAGTAAAAAGACGTTTAGCTACTCTAATAACTACAGTTAGCGCTCCCCCCAAAAAAAAGTGGGATGATGAATGGATTTCCAAACATCAAAAGATAGCTTCTGATGGATTAAAAGCAACTGGATTAACCGGGTTCATGGAAATTAGAATGGTTTTGCCAGAGGCGATTCTTGATATTCCCCAAGGTGAATTGCTCGACGCTGCCGATAGAGCGGAAGTGCATACTACGGGATGGCCTATCGGAGTCGTTCTGCATAATAGAGACGAATTTCGGCCAAGACCAACGACCGAAGGTATCGTCGCAGAAATAGCTAGTGGAACTTATGATTATTGGACGATACGGAAGGATGGCTCTTTTTATTTTCTAAGAAGTTCGTCCGAAATAAAACCCGGCTATATTTTTTTTGATACAAGGATAAGGAGGGTTACAGAAGCCTTCCTTTACACGGTACGATTATATAATGGTTTAAAGGCACCACAAGACTCTCGCGTTTTAATTGGAATACGACATGGAGGATTGGAAGGGCTTATTTTAAGTGCAACGGAAGATAGAAGTTTTGGCTTAGATGAAAGAAAATCAACAGAGGATGAGGTTTATACTGAAGTGGAAACAAGGCTTGATAAGATAGAACCCGATCTTGTTAATCTTGTCCAGCAAATTACCGACCCGCTTTTCATTTTATTTGATTTTAGAAAATTTGATAGGATGGTGGTAGAAGACATAGTGAATAATTTTGTAGCAGGCCGTTGTACTTAATTAAATTTTTGGAGGCTCCATGAAAGTCCTTGTAGTCGGCGGTGGGGGAAGAGAACACGCGATGGTGTGGAAGATCGCGCAAAGCCGCAAAGTCAGGAAGATATTCTGCGCGCCGGGTAACGCGGGCATTGGGAAGATGGCCGAGTGCGTGAACATAAAGTCAGACCGCGTACACGACCTCCTGAACTTTGCGAAGTTCGAAGGCATAGACTTAACCGTCGTGGGGCCGGAGGCGCCGCTGACCCTTGGGATAGTGGACCTCTTCGAGAAGGAGGGGAAAAAGATATTCGGGGTATCGAGGGCCGCGGCGGAGCTGGAGGGGAGCAAGGTATTCGCCAAGGAGCTGATGAGGCGATACAACATCCCTTCCGCCGAATATAAAGTATTCTATTCGCCCATCGAGGCGGAGGGCTACATCAGGATGAAGGGTGCGCCGATAGTCGTGAAGGCGGACGGGCTTGCCGCGGGCAAGGGCGTCATAGTGGCCTCCACGGTAGAGGAAGCCGTCGAAGCGGTAAATTTGATAATGCGCGAGAAGGCGTTCGGGGAGTCCGGGAACCGCGTCGTAATCGAGGAGTGCCTGAAGGGCGAGGAGGCCTCGTTCATGGCGTTCACGGACGGCGAGACGGTCGTGCCGATGGCGTCCTCGCAGGATCACAAGCGCGTCTTCGACGGCGACAAGGGCCCCAACACCGGAGGGATGGGCGCGTACTCTCCCGCGCCGGTGGTTACGCCGGAATTGCAGGAGCGCGTGATGCGCGAGGTGATGTACCCGACGGTGCGCGGGATGAAGCAGGAAGGGATACCATACAGGGGCGTCCTGTACGCCGGGCTGATGATAGGCGAGGAGGGGCCGAAAGTACTGGAGTTCAACGTCCGCTTCGGCGACCCGGAGGCCCAACCGCTCCTGATGAGACTGGACGGCGACCTCGTTGACATCATGCTGGCATGCGCGGAGAAGCGTCTCACGCCGGAGATGGTCGGCTGGAAGGACGAGGCCGCGGTATGCATCGTCGCGGCGTCCAAGGGTTATCCCGGCGAGTACCAGAAGGGCACGCCCATACACGGGCTTGAAGAGGCCGCGAAAGTCCAGGACGCGGTGGTCTTCCACGCCGGGACGGCGGACAGGGACGACCATGTCGTGACCAACGGCGGACGCGTGCTTGGAGTTACGGCCATCGGCAAGGACGTGGCAGAGGCGATCTCCCGCGCGTACGAGGCAATCTCCAGAATAAAATTCGACGGCATGCACTACAGAAAAGACATCGGTGCAAGGGCGCTGAAAAGATAGGATGTCCCACACCTCTGGCGGGCTTGTGCCCGCCGTGCACATGCGGCTCCATTGCACCCGCCCTTGCCAAACCACGGCACCTCTGCTAATATTAATAGAAATTCTTAACACATCTGCATTACAAACAACAAGGGGGATAACGATATGGCAACTCTGGATAATCTTAAGGCGGCATTCGCGGGCGAATCTCAGGCAAACAGGAAATATCTGGCATTCGCGAAGAAGGCGGACGAAGAGGGTTACACGCAGATAGCGAAGCTTTTCAGGGCGGCCGCGGCGGCGGAGACGGTGCACGCGCACAACCATCTGGGGGTGCTGGAGGGCATAAGAAGCACGACAGAAAATTTACAAGAAGCTATAAACGGCGAGACCTTCGAGTTCACGAAGATGTACCCCGGCTTCATCACCGAGGCGGACTCCGAGGGGGCGAAAAAAGCCAGATGGAGCTTCAACGTCGCAAACCAGGTGGAGCAGATACATGCCGGCCTTTTCCAGGAAGCCCTGAAAGAAATGTCCTCAGCCGGACCATCGGAAGATTTTTACGTCTGTTCGGTCTGCGGAAATACCGTCATGGGCGAAGCACCGAAAAAATGTCCGATCTGCGGGGCGGAGCACGGCCAATTCCTGCGCGTGGAATGATATAATTAGAAAGAGGGACAGAAAGCGCGGGAGGTGTGATTATGGCAGTAGAAAAAGATATTCCCTGGATAGAAGACCTGGAGGATGCGAAGAGGACGGCTAAGAGGTCCGGCAAGCCTATTCTGCTGTTCTTTCACTACAAATACTGCACCGGCTGCATCAACACGTTTAACAGGGTACTGAACCGTGACGACGTGGCGGAGGCGATAAAGGGCGGCTTTATCCCCGTGCTCCTTGAGACCTCGGAGAGGCCGCGCGAGGTTGAGGCATATAACGTCGAATGGACGCCGACCTTTATAATCGCGGACGAGTCGGGGCTGGAGAACGAGCGATGGGAGGGGTTCCTGCCGGCGGACCCGTTCCTGGCGCACCTTGACATGGGGAAGGGAAGGGTAGCCCTGAAGAAGAAGGATTACTTAGCGGCAGAAGAGCTGTTCGAGAAAGTGGAAAATAATTTCAGGAATACGGACCAGGCGCCGAAGGCCGCTTATTATGCCGGGGTCGCCAGGTACAGAGCCTCGGAAGACCCTTCAAAGCTCACGGACGCTTACGAGCGTCTCAGGGGGATGTACCCGGAAAGCGTCTGGACGACAAAGGCGTCGGTATGGTCCAAGGAGAACATCGAAGGCCTGCGCGCCGCATGAAATCAGCCACCCGGTATTAAAAAGGGCGGCCTTTTCGGCTGCCCTTTTTTTAATTAAGTGGCTGGGGGCTCGACCCCTGAGAAGTCGCAGCCGTAATTTCCGCACAGATTAAGACCCCTGCCGGGTACAGTACTTGAACAATTCCTCAAAGATTGATATTCTAGTTTTAGTGTCATAATGAGCAAGTCTTTAAAATACCTTTAGCTAGTCAAATCTATGGTAATTGCTAAAAACGCCAATATTTTAGTTGTTGAGGACGGTGTTGCAACGGCTGAACCCAACACTCCATCGTTCCCTGCCAGTGACAGTTTGCCTCCCTCCGTCACCCTGGGTTGGATCAACCTGATTGGCCTGTTAAGTTTTTGCGCCGCGCTTTACTGGCTGCACCGTAGCCCCAATCACACACTGGTGGATCAGACAGTTTTCGCCTTGCTTGCGGCCTGCAGCCCCATCATTATGCTGGAAGTGCTGGTCCTGAAAGTGCATAGACGCGACAGCACCGGCATTAACTGGCAAGACTCCGGCGGTATGGACATTTCACGTGGCTTGACCAAGTTGCTGGGACTGGCAGGCACACTGGCGGGAGTTGCGCTCTGCTACTGGGCCTTTCCCGAGTACCACGGCAGCTTTTATGCGCCTTTCTGGGAATTTCTTATCCGATACGGCAGTTGTGCTCTGTTATTCGCCGTGCCCTACTTCTTTCTTGTCGATGCCAGAATGAGCGAACCACGCGACGCTTACTGGCATGTTGGCCGCCTGATACTTGGAAAGCGGGATTTCGAATGGAAAATCATTGGCGACCATGTGCGCGGCTGGCTGATCAAAGGCTTTTTCCTGCCGCTGATGTTCGTTTATCTGTGCTACACTCTTCGTGACGCGTCTCGCTTCCTCGGCTCAGGCGAAACAACGTCCTTTATGCCATGGTACGGCTTTATCTACAATATGTCGTATACCGTGGACCTGGTGTTCGCCACCATAGGCTATATCCTGACACTGCGTATCATCGACAGTCACATGCGTTCGACGGAGCCCAGCATGCTCGGTTGGGCGGTGGCACTGATATGTTATCATCCATTCTATAGCCTGATCGGCGGCCAATATCTAGATTATGATGGGAGCAGCAAATTCTGGGGGCCCTGGCTTGGTGGATTGCCTACCTTGCAGGTGCTGTGGGGCAGCGCTATCATCGTGCTGTTGCTGATCTATGGCTGGGTAGCAATCACCTTCGGCTGCCACTTTTCCAACCTCACCCATCGCGGCATACTCACCAACGGCCCTTTTCGCTACACCAAACATCCGGGCTATATCGCGAAAAACCTAAGCTGGTGGCTGATTTCCATCCCATTCGTTTCCACTCAAGGCTGGCAGTTTGCCCTGCGCAACTGCCTGTTACTGCTCTGCATGAATGGCGTTTACTTTATGCGAGCCCGCACCGAGGAACGTCACCTTTCTGCCGATCCGAATTACGTCGCTTATGCCTTGTGGATGAACGAGAATGGATTATTCCGCCGTTTGGGCAAGTACATCCCGGCTTTACTCTACCGCCAGCCGCAAAAAAGAAGGACTCACGGAAGGCCGTAAGTCCCAGATTTTAGTGGTAGCCACCATTCTCTCCCCGAATGCTCTCATGGGGAAAGTCCTGCGAAAGTCCCTCACTCTACAGTTGCAACTGATTGATTAATCAGCGTATTTTTGGCTGGGGGACAGGGACTCGAACCCCGATAGGCAGATCCAGAGACTGCTGTCCTACCATTAGACGATCCCCCAATACGAGCCGCTATATTACCTAAGACGAAAGCTTTCTGTCAAGGCCATTCTTCTTAGCCCCATGCTTAATGCGGGCATGCCTCCCGGCCCCGCGCTAAACTTAAGTTATTATGATTATAAAAGATTGACGATTTTCCCGATGGCATATATGTTTAACTTTAGGGGGCGGCATTGGAGGCGGCACCGTCATCTATGCAGGGGACGACGGTGCAAATAAACATGCCGCTCCTTTTTTTGTCATCACCCCCGTGAAAAGATTCCTGTCCAAAGCGAAAGCAAAGACAGAAAACGGGGGGCAGTAAATATTCCGCGCGATTGCCGGTTAATGTATCTGCGCGATTGAGTCTCTCATCCTTTCTAGGCTCGTTTCCTTGCCCAAAATATCCAGCGTCTCGTAAATGCCGGGGCTTACCGTACCGCCGGTGACCGCGACACGCACGGGCTGGGCCACCTTTCCCATTTTGAGCCCGGTCTCTTCCATCACCTGGTGGAAAACCTTCTCAAGCGCTTCGTGGTCGAAAACGGGAAGCTCCTCCAACAGCGAGACAAGCCGCTCAAGTACCGGCTTCGTCTCCGCCGTCAGGAACTTTTCCGCCGACTTAGGGTCCATCAGAACTCCGCTACTAAGTTTGGCTGAAGCCGTAATCGCCGGGAGAGTT
>JBARKJ010000110.1:0-15518 GCA_049801375.1 Nitrospirota bacterium
TCCACCAGCTCGATTATCGCCATCGGCGCGGAATCGCCCAGGCGCACGCGGGTCTTCATGACCCTGGTGTACCCGCCGTTACGGTCGGCGCAGCGCGGCGCTATTTCGTCGAACAGCTTGGCGACCACATCCCTGCTCATGATATAGGAGAGCGCCATCCTCTTCGCGGAGAGGTCGCCCTTTTTGCCCAGGGTAATCATCTTGTCGGCGATGCCCCGGAGTTCCTTGGCCTTCGCCTCGGTCGTCTCAATGTGCCCGTGCTCGAGCAGCGAGGTCACGAGATTTCTGAAAAGAGCCTTCCTGTGGCTCGAATTCCTTCCGAACTGCCTTCCTGCAAGCCTGTGTCGCATGAGATATTATCCCTTCCCTTTATACGCCGGTCTTCTGCAGCGACTTTTCGTACGCCTTGAGTTTCTCGTTGTCTATTTTCATGCCGAAGGAAAGCCCCATCTCCGTGAGGATCTCCTTTATTTCATTTAAGGACTTCCTGCCGAAGTTCTTGGTCTTCAGCATCTCGCCCTCGGATCTCTGCACGAGGTCCGATATGTTCTTTATGTTCGCGTTCTTCAGGCAGTTCGCAGAGCGGACGGAGAGTTCCAGTTCGTTAACGCTTCTGAGCAGGTTCTCGTTAAACTTGTCCTCCACTTCCTCCGCCTCTGCCTCGATTATCTCGCCCTCTTCCTCGAAGTTTATGAAGATGCCCAGATGGTCCTTGAGTATCTTCGCGGCATAGGCGACGGCGTCGTCCGGCCGGACGCTCCCGTCCGTCATCACTTCCATTATCAGCTTATCGTAATCGGTTTCCTGGCCGACACGGGCACTTTCCACCCAGTAGTTGACCCTCTGGATCGGTGAGAAGATGGAATCCACCGGGATTACGCCAATCGGCATTTCCGGCTCTTTATTCTTCTCGGATGGGACATAGCCCCTGCCCTTCTTGACGGTCATCTCGATTGTGAAGCGGGCATCCTTATCCAGCGTCGCAATCAGGAGGTCCGGAGTTAAGACTTCGATATCCGCGTCCGTATCAATATGAGAGCCGTAAACCGCGCCGGGGCCTTCGACGTCGATGCTGATGGTCTTCGGCTTGTCGGTATGCATCTTGAAACGGAGTTTCTTTATATTCAGTATTATATCCGTGACGTCCTCGACCACCCCCGGGATAGAAGAGAACTCGTGCAGCACGCTCTCTATCCTGATGGAACTAACGGCCGCGCCTTCCAGCGAAGAGAGCAGCACCCTCCGGAGCGAATTTCCGATGGTGGTGCCGAAGCCCCGCTCAAACGGTTCCGCGCTGAACTTGCCGTAGGTGTTCGTAAGCGAGTCCGCCTCGAACTCCAGCTTTTTGGGGATCTGGAATCCCTTTAGCTTCATTGTCATTAACCTCTCCTTGTCGGTTTCTCTTTAAAACTCTAAAAGGAGGCCGGGAGCCTTATTGCCCCTAACCTGTCCTTCTTTATTTCGAGTAAAGCTCGACTATGAGGTTCTCATTTATCGGCAGTGCGATGTCCTCTCTCGAGGGCATGGACAGCACTTTTGCTTTCAGGTTCTGCTTGTCCAGCTCCAGCCAGCCCGGCAGGCCTTTTCTGTCCATCGCCGAAGCCAACTCCTGGAACCTTAAGCCACTCTTGCTCTTCTCCCTGAGCGCGATCTCGTCCCCGGCCCTCACGACATAGGACGGGATGTTCACCCTCCTGCCGTTGATCGCGAAATGCCCGTGGGTAACCATGAGCCTGGCTTCCTTGCGGGAGGCGCCGAAGCCGAGCCTGAATATGACGTTATCCAGTCTCCTCTCCAGGAGCTGCAGCAGGTTCTCGCCGGTCACGCCCTTCATGCGGGCGGCCTTAACGTAGTAGCCCCTGAACTGCTGTTCCAGTACGCCGTAAATGCGGCGTACTTTCTGCTTCTCCCGGAGCTGCACGCCATAGTCCGAGACCTTCGCCCTGCCCTGGCCATGCTGGCCGGGGGCGTACGTCCTGCGCTCGACCGAGCATTTCTCGGTGAAGCAGCGGTCTCCTTTTAAAAAGAGCTTGATGGTCTCTCTCCTGCACTGTCTGCAGACAGGACCGGTATATCTTGCCAAGGTTTTCCTCCTGTGTTCAGCTAAATCTCTTTATGTTAAACCCTTCGCCTTTTGGGCGGTCGGCACCCGTTGTGCGGTATCGGCGTCACGTCCCGTATCGCCGAAATATCCAGCCCCGCGGACTGAAGGGCCCGTATAGCTGATTCCCGGCCGGAACCCGGCCCCTTCACCCAGACTTCTACGATTCTCATGCCCTGGTCCATCGCCTTTTTGCCGGCGTTTTCCGAGGCCATCTGGGCGGCAAAAGGGGTGCTCTTCCTGGAGCCTTTGAAACCCTGGTTGCCGGCGCTCGACCAGCATACGACGTTGCCGTTCTGGTCGGTTATGGTCACGATAGTGTTGTTGAAGGAGGCAGTGATATGCGCCACCCCGGTCGGGATGTTCTTCTTCTCCTTCTTCGGACCACTTCTCTTCGGTCCAGCCATTTTACCTCCTGAATACCTTTAGCGTGTTCGTTTTTTACTTAACGGCCTTTTTCTTGCCCGCGACGGTGCGTTTCGGCCCCTTGCGGGTGCGCGCGTTCGTCTTTGTCCTCTGGCCCCTGACGGGCATCCCCCGCCTGTGGCGCAAGCCCCTGTAGCAGCCGATGTCCATGAGCCTTTTGATGGCCATGGTGCGGTCCCGACGGAGGTCGCCTTCCACCTTGAAGGACCTGTCGATGACTTCCCTGAGGCGGTTCACCTCTGCGTCGGTGAGGTCCTTAACCCTCGTGTCCGGGCTAACCCCCGCCTCCGCCAGAATCTTCTGCGAAGAGGCGCGTCCTATCCCGAAGATATAGGTAAGGCCTATCTCAATCCTTTTTTCTCTTGGTAGGTCTACGCCTGCAATCCTTGCCAATGCTTCCTCCTTGGGCCGGGAATTAACCCTGCCGCTGTTTGTGTCTCGGGTTCACGCAGATGACCCGGACGGTGCCCTTCCTTTTTATGATCTTGCACTTGTCGCAGATCTTTTTTACTGATGAACGGACTTTCATGATTGAACCCTCTTATTTGAACCTGTACGTTATCCTGCCCCTGGTCAAGTCATACGGGGAAAGCTCTACGGTGACCCTGTCCCCTGGGAGTATCTTGATAAAATGCATCCTCATTTTTCCGGAAATATGCGCGAGTACGACGTGCTTGTTGTCGAGTTCCACACGGAACATCGCATTCGGCAGGGTCTCCAGGATTTTTCCCTGTACTTCAATCGCGTCTTCCTTGGCCATAGGTTCCTTTATGCCACTGTCAATATTACCGGCCCGTCTTCGGTAACCGCTATCGTATGCTCGAAATGAGCCGAAGGCATCCCGTCAATCGTTACGGCGGTCCAGCCGTCTTTCATGACCACCGTGCCGGACTTCCCCATATTTATCATTGGCTCGATCGCCAGCGTCGCACCGGCCTTAAGCCTGGGTCCCTGCCCCGGAGGGCCGAAGTTCGGAACTTGCGGCTCCTCGTGAAGAGCCCTGCCGATGCCGTGCCCGACAAACTCGCGCACTACCGAATATCCGAAGGACTCGGCAAAGCTCTGGACCGCGTTGGAGATATCCGAGACGCGGTTCCCGGGAAGAGCCTTTTCTATACCCTTGTAAAGTGATTGTTCCGTCACTTCCATGAGTTTTCGAAGCTCGGGCGATATCTCGCCCACCGGTACTGTTATGGCGGCGTCTCCGTAATACCCATCGACCACCGCCCCCAGGTCCAGCCCGATTATCTCGCCTTCTTTAAGAGCCCTGCCAGACGGAATCCCATGCACCACCACCTCGTTTATGGAGGCGCAGAGGCTCTTGGGATATCCCAGGTAGCCTTTGAATGCCGGCTTTCCGCCGTGCTTTTTTATGTAGTCCTCGGCAAAAGAGTCCAGCTTATCCGTGGTGATGCCGGGTGCAACAATCTCCCGAAGCCCTGCAAGCGCCCCGGCCACTATCCGGCAGGCCGCCCGCATCTTCTCCACCTCGGAAGGAGACTTCAGGATAATCACTTCTATCCTTCGAGTGCCCGGACCATCCTGTCCAGGATATCTTTCATCCCGCCCACGCCGTCAACCGCCGCAAGGAGGCCCTTGGCCTTGTAGTAGTTAATAAGCGGCGAGGTCGAGGCCTGATACACTTTCAGGCGGTTCGTTATCGCCTCTTCCTTGTCGTCGTCCCTCTGGTAGAGTTCGCCGCCGCAGGAGTCGCAGACGCCTTCCTTCTTCGAGGGCTTGAAAGCGACATGATAGCCAGCCTGGCAACCGCGGCAGGTCCTGCGTCCTCCAAGCCTTTTTACCAGCTCGGAATCGGGCACCTCGATAGAGAGCACCTTGTCTATAGGCGTCTTCATATCCGCGAGCGCGGCGTCAAGCGCCTCGGCCTGCGGTACCGTCCTGGGGAAGCCGTCAAGGATATAGCCCTTCTTGCAATCGTCTTCTTTCAGGCGCTCCTTCACTATCCCGACAACCACGGAATCCGGAACGAGCTCGCCCTTGTCCATGAACTTCTTAGCTTCTAACCCAAGCGTGGTCTTATCCGCCAGATTCTTACGGAGTATGTCTCCGGTCGATATCTGGGGTATTCCGTATTTCTGTACCAGGTCTTTCGCCTGCGTGCCTTTTCCTGCTCCCGGAGGTCCTAATAATATAAGTCTCATAATGGTTCTATCTCCTTCCCTTGATGCGAATGCCCTTCATGAAACCCTCATAATGGCGGGTGATTAAATGGGTTTCAATCTGACTCACGGTGTCAAGGGCGACCCCGACCACTATTAATAAAGAAGTCCCGCCAAAATAAAAGCTTATGTGAAAAGCCCTGTAAAATATGTCCGGCAGAACGCAGACCAGGGAAAGGTAGATCGCTCCGCCAAAGGTCACCCTGTTCAGCACCTTGTATATATAGTCGGAAGTGTTCTTGCCGGGCCTTATCCCCGGTATGAACCCGCCGTACTTCTTCATGTTGTCCGCCACGTCCACCGGATTGAATACGACCGCCGTGTAGAAGAAGGCGAAGAATACGATCATCCCGACGTACAGCACGGTATAAAGGAGCGCGCCGCGGCTTAACTGCTCTTTCAGCCAGGTGACCCATGTCGCGTTGGAAAAGCCTGCAAGAGTCGCCGGGAACATCAGTATGGAAGAGGCGAATATCGGCGGGATAACCCCGGCGGTATTGAGCTTCAGCGGCATATGCGTGTTCTGTCCGCCGCCTATGCTGGACCCCACCACTCTCTTGGCGTATTGTACCGGTATTCTCCTCTGGCCACGCTCCATGTATATTATCGCCCCGATGACCACTACCATTATAATGATCATGATGAGCACGGTGAAGAGCGAAAGCTCGTCAGCGCGGAACAGCCTGTAGGTATCGATGATTGCGTTGGGGAACCTGGCGACTATGCCCCCGAATATTATGAGCGATATTCCGTTGCCGATGCCCCGCTCGGTTATCTGCTCGCCCAGCCACATGATAAAGGACGTGCCGCAGGTGAGCGTAATCATGGTCATTATCCGGAAGCCCCAGCCGGGATTCGCTATGAACGCGCCGCCCTGCATCCCTTCCAGGCCCATCGCTATCATAAACGACTGCACCAGGGATATGCCCACCGTCCCGTAGCGGGTGTACTGGGTGATCTTCTTCCTGCCCCGCTCCCCTTCCTTCTGGAGCTGGGCCAGGTACGGGAATACCACGGTGAGGAGCTGGAGAATGATCGAGGCGCTGATGTAAGGCATTATGCCCAGCGCGAAGATCGTCACCCTCGACAGGGCCCCGCCTGAGAACATGTCGAAAAAGCCCATCAGAGCGCCGGCGTTCGCGTGGAGGAACTTTGAGAGCTCTTCGCCGTTGATACCCGGAGTGGGGATGTGCCCGCCTATCCTGTAAACCACGAGGAGCGCAAGGGTGAATGCGATGCGCTTCTTCAGCTCCGGTATCTTAAAGATATTTTTGAAGCTTTCTATCAAAGCTGTATTACCTCTGCCCGTCCACCGGCAGCTTCAATCTTCTGGACGGCGCTCTTGGAAAACTTATGGGCCTGCACTGTCACGGCCTTTGTCAGTTCGCCGTGGGCCAGGACTTTTATCCCGTCGCCGAGCTTCTTTATTATGCCCTGGTCGAAAAGCGCCTCCGGGCCTATCACGTCCACGCCCTCGAGCTTCGCGATGTCGCGGAGGTTCACCAGGGAATATTCCTTACGGAAGATATTGGTGAATCCGCGCTTCGGTATCCTTCGGATAAGGGGCATCTGCCCGCCCTCGAAGCCAGGACCTTTCGCGCCGCCTGCGCGGGACTTCTGTCCCTTTTCGCCTCTGGTGGCGGTCTTTCCGTGGCCGGAACCTGCGCCCCTGCCCACCCTCTTCCTGCTCTTTCTCGCCCCTGGATTTGGGGCCAGCTCTTCTATCTTCATCAGATCCCCTCTTCCATTACTGTAACCAGGTGCGAGACCTTGTTTACCATTCCGCGTATCTGGGGCGTATCCTGCCTCACCACCACGCTGTTCATTTTCGTCAGCCCCAGTCCGACCAGCACCTTCCTGTGCTTCTCCGGATGGCCTATCGGGCTCCTCGTCAATTTAACCTTTATGTTTCCAGCCATCATGGCCTCCCTTAAGACGCTATCTCTTCCACGGTCTTGCCGCGGAGCTTGGCTACCTGCTCCAGGCTTCTGAGCTGCTTCAGTCCTTCAAGGGTGGCTCTCGCCACATTGTGAGGATTGGAACTGCCAAGGGACTTGGAGAGTATGTTATGAATGCCCGCGACCTCGAGTATCGCCCGGACCGCTCCGCCCGCGATAAGACCCGTACCGGCGGAGGCCGGCTTCAGCAGGACTCTCGCCGAGCCGAAATGACCCAGTATCGCATGCGGTATGGTAGTCTCCTTGAGCGCCATCTTTACCATGCTCTTCTTTGCGCGCTCGACTGCCTTCTGTATCGCGACCGGCACTTCGACGGCTTTCCCCTTGCCTATCCCGACACTACCCGCGCCGTCACCGACGACGACCAGCGCCGAAAAGGAGAACCTCCGGCCGCCCTTGACGACTTTGGCCACCCTGTTAATGTGGATGACTTTGTCCTTTAAAGCCGAGCCCTCGGCATCGTACTTATCCAATTAAATTCCTCCTTCAGAAATTCAGACCGGCTTCCCGCGCCGCGTCGGCCAAGGCTTTAATCCTGCCGTGAAATATATAGCCGCCCCTGTCGAACACGACGTCCTTGACGCCCTTCTCGATGGCCTTCTTCGCCACGGCGGCCCCGACCTTCTTCGCGGCATCGATGTTGCCGCTGGACTTAAGACCGTCCTTGACGTCCTTGTCCAGCGTGGATGCGGCGGTTATCGTGACGCCGTTCATATCGTCTATAACCTGTGCATAGATGTTCGAGGCGCTCCGGAATACGTTCAGCCTGGGGCGTGTCGTCGTGCCATGCACTTTTTTCCTGATCCTGTTCCGCCTTCTTGTCCTGCCGGCAAGTCTGTTGTTCGTGGAGCCCATGTTATTTACCCTTCTTCCCTTCCTTGCGGAGTATCGTCTCTTCGGCGTATTTTATACCCTTGCCTTTATAAGGCTCCGGCTTCCTCACCGCGCGGACGTTCGCGGCCACCTGGCCCACGAGCTCCTTGTCTATGCTGGAAAGCTTTATCGTGGTCGCCTTTTCTACGGCTGCGGAGACGCCATTAGGGAGTTCAAAGTTGACGGGATGCGAATAGCCCATGTTCAGCACGAGGATGTTTCCTTTAACCTCGGCCTTATATCCGACGCCGTTTATCTCCAGCACTCTCTCAAAACCCTTGGTGACGCCGGAGACCATGTTGTTTATCAGGGTCCTGGTCAGCCCATGGAGCGAACGGTCCAACCTGTGGTCGGAAGCCCTCTCCACCACGATCGATGCCCCCTCCTGGCGTATCGCCATCTTCGGGTGAAACTCTCTTGAGAGCTCGCCTTTAGGGCCTTTCACGCGGAGGCTGTTGCCGGAAAGCTTTACCTCCACGCCCGCCGGTATCTCCACCGGTTTTTTGCCTATCCTGGACATTTTCTACTCCTTACGGGTTCGCTATTATACTTTTATACAGAGGCCGTCCTGAAGATTCTCGCCGCCCTCTATAGGTATCTCCTGCTCCGGTTTACCAGATGTAGCAGATGATCTCGCCGCCGATATTCCTCTGTCTGGAGACCCGGTCTACCATGACGCCTCTGGAGGTGGAGATTATGGCGACGCCCAGGCCGCCCATCACGCGGGGGATGTCCTCGGCTCCGACATAGACGCGGTTCCCGGGCCGGCTCACCCTTTTGAGGCCGTTGATGACCCTGAACTCCTCGGGGCTGTATTTCATATAGACCCGGACTATCCCCTGCTTGCGGTCCTTGAGGAGCTTAAAGTTCTTTATGTATCCCTCTTCCTTCAGGACGCGGGCCAGTTCCAGTTTCAGGTTGGATGAAGGTATATCCACCTTCTCCTGTTTCGCCAGGTTGGCGTTTCTGATCCTGGTCAGCATGTCTGCAATCGGGTCCGTCATTCCCATCTTCCATTGCTCCTTTTTCGATATTTGATAAGACACCCGTCATTGGCCGTTATCAGGCGTGCAGGTTGTCCCGCTCGCCCCCAGCCCCCCGGGGTCTCTACCAGCTCGCCTTTATTACTCCCGGTATCTCGCCTTTTAAGGAGAGCTCGCGGAAGCATATCCTGCACATCTCGAACTTCCGAAGGAAGCCCCTGGGCCTGCCGCATATCTTGCAGCGGTTATATCCGCGGGTCGAGAACTTCGGCTCAAGTTTCTGCTTGGCTATGAGAGATTTCTTTGCCAACTTTTTACCCTCACTCTTAGTTTCTGAAAGGCATCCCAATGTGGCGGAGGAGCGCCTTGCCCTCCTCGTCCGTCTTTGCGCTGGTCACGATGGCGATATCCATCCCGTGGACCATCTCCACTTTATCGTAGTCTATCTCCGGAAAGATGAATTGCTCTTTAAGGCCAAGGGTGTAGTTGCCCCTGCCGTCGAAGGCCTTGCCGGACACGCCCTTGAAATCGCGTATGCGCGGGAGCGCGACATTCAGTAGCCTGTCAAGGAACTCCCACATGCGGTCGCGGCGGAGCGTGACCATGCATCCGACAGCCATCCCTTCGCGGAGCTTGAATGCGGCGATGGATTTTTTGGCCTTTTTCACGACCGCCCTCTGGCCGGTTATGTCGCCTATTTCCTTCACCACCCCGTCCATCAGTTTCGGGTTCTGTATCGCTTCGCCCAGGCCCACGTTGACTACTACCTTCAGAACCTTGGGGACCTGCATGACGTTCTTGTACCCGAAGTCCTTCATCAGGACCTGTAGTATCTCTTTTTCGTATTTATTCTTGAGCCTTGCCGCCATTTGACTGAAACCCTCCGTTAAACCTTGTCCATGGGGCTGCCGCACTTCTTGCAGACGCGGACTTTCTTTTCGCCCTCGAAGCTATGGGAGACCCTGGTGGTTTTACCGCACTTGGGACAGACGATCATTACGTTGGAAATGTGCAGGGGAGCTTCCTTCTCTATTATCCCCCCCTCCCTGTTGGCCGAGGTCGGGCGCGTATGCCTCTTGACCACGTTCAGCTTTTCCACCAACAGGCGGTCGTCCTTCGGGATTACCCGATACACCCTTCCCTTTTTGCCCTTTTCCTTGCCGGCGATAACCATCACCGTATCGTTTTTCTTTATGTTCACGCCCATCTGTTAGACTCCCTTAAAGGACTTCCGGCGCCAGTGAAATTATCTTCATGAAATTCTTCCAACGCAGCTCCCTGGCGACGGGGCCGAATATGCGGGTGCCAACGGGCTCCCTCTGGTTATTGATTAAGACTGCGGCGTTCTTGTCGAACTTGATGTATGAGCCGTCGCTTCTGCGGACTTCCTTTGAAGTCCTCACGACCACCGCCTTGGCCACTTTGCCCTTCTTGGCGGTTCCCTCGGGGATAGCTTCCTTTACGGCGACGATGATGATGTCACCGAGTGAGGCGTAGCGCTTTCTTGTCCCCCCGAGCACCTTTATGCACATTACTTTTTTGGCGCCGGAATTATCCGCAACATCCAGCATCGTCTGGACCTGGACCATGGTTAACCTCTCCCTTTCTGTCTTCGCTATCGCTCTGGACAGGTAGATCTTTTCAGGCCCTTACCCGGCCTTCTCAATTATCTCTAGGACTATAAAGCGCTTGTCCTTGGAAAGCGGCCTGGTCTCGGCCACCCGGACGGTGTCGCCCATCGCGCACTCGTTCTTTTCATCATGGGCCTTCAACCGGGATACCCGGCTCACGATCTTTTTATAGACCGGGTGCGGCACTCTCCGAGTGACCTTGACGACGACTGTCTTGTCCATCTTGTCGCTTACGACTTCACCAATGAATGTCTTCTTTTCGGCCATCAGCCTTATCCTCCGGGGGTTAGCCCCCAATCTCCTTCTCTTTAAGAACAGTCTTTATCCGCGCGATGTCCCTTTTTACGTCCCGGATGCGAATGGGGTTCTCTATGTCGCCCATCGCCAGTTGGAAGCGCAGGTTGAAACGCTCCTTGTCCAGGTCGGAAAGCTTTGATTTAAGCTCTTCCGGCGAAAGGTCTTTTATCTCGGATGCCTTCACAGCAGTCCTCCTTCCCTGGATACGAAACGGGTCGCAAGCGGAAGCTTATGCGCTGCAAGCCGGAGCGCCTCCCTTGCCACTTCTTCCGGCACCCCCGCCATCTCGTATATTATGCGGCCAGGCTTCACTACCGAAACCCAGTACTCCGGAGCGCCCTTGCCCTTGCCCATCCTGGTTTCGGCGGGTTTCTTGGTTATTGGCTTGTCTGGAAAAATCCTGATCCAGATCTTGCCGCCCCTCTTTACGTGACGGGTCATCGCGATACGGGCGGCCTCTATCTGGGCGCTTGTCACCCACCCCGGCTCGAGGGCCTTAAGGCCATACTCGCCGAAGCTTATCTCGCCGCCCCGCCAGGCCTTCCCGTTCATGTTGCCCTTTTGCTTTTTCCTGTACTTGACTTTCTTCGGCGCTAACATTGAAAGCTCCCTTTATTTTTCGCCGCCTTCTTTCGTTCACTGCGGCCGCATCGTCCTTTAAAACCGCTTATATCGCGGCTGCGCCCAGGATGTCGCCTTTATATATCCAGACCTTGACACCTATCTGTCCGTAAGTGGTCTTGGCTTCGGCGAAACCATAGTCTATGTCCGCCCTTATGGTGTGAAGGGGCACCCTGCCCTCCCTGTACCATTCGGAGCGCGCTATCTCGGCTCCCGCCAGGCGGCCCGCGCAGGCGATCTTTATGCCCTGTGCGCCGAACCGGAGCGAAGAGGTAACCGACTTCTTCATGGCGCGCCTGAAGGCTATCCTGCGCTCAAGCTGGAGGGCGATATTCTCCGCCACGAGCTGGGCGTCCATCTCGGGCTTCCTTATCTCCATGATATTTATGTAGACCTGTTTGCCCGTCTGCTCCTCGAGCTCTTTTTTGAGCTTGTCCACCTCGGCGCCTTTTTTGCCAATGATGATTCCGGGACGGGCGGTATGGATGTTAACCTTGATCCTGCTGCCCGCGCGCTCGACGTCGATCTTGCCGACTCCGGCGTGATAGAGCTTTGCCTTCACGACCTTGCGGAGCTTGAGGTCTTCGTGCAGGTATTCAGCATACTCTTTCTTGGCATACCACCTCGAGCTCCAGGTCTTGATGACGCCTAACCTGTAACCGATTGGATGGACTTTGTGGCCCAAACGCTCACCTCCGATTATTCTTTATCGCCTTATTCGTCGCCCAGCACCAAGGTAATATGACTGGAACGTTTCCTTATGATGTTCGCCCTGCCCATCGCGCGAGGCATTACCCTCTTGAGGACCGGACCCTGGTCTACGAACGCCACCTTCACTTTAAGCCTGTCCACATCGGAAACATTTTTCTGTTCCGCGTTGGCTATGGCCGATTTCAGCAGCTTCTCAACCACACGGGATGCGTGCTGGGGCATGAACTTTAAAGTGTTCATCGCCTCGCCCACCCTTTTACCCCGTATTACATCGACTACAAGCCTCGCCTTTCTGGGCGTGACTCTTATAAATCTTGCCTTTGCAGTGGCTTCCATCGACCCCTCTTAGCCTTATTTCGCTGTTCCTGTTTTTTTCTCGGACCCGCCGTGGCTCCTGAACGACCTAGTCGGCGCGAACTCTCCCAGTTTATGGCCTATCATGTTTTCCGTGACATATACCGGGATGAACTTCCTGCCGTTGTGCACGGCCAGAGTGTGCCCTATAAACTCCGGGACAACCATGCTGCTCCTGGACCAGGTCTTCAGGATTTTCTTGTCCCCGGCCTCGTTCATTCCAACTACCTTCTTTAACAGGCTTTCCTGGACGTACGGCCCCTTGTTTACCGATCTTGGCACAGCGCTCCTCCTGAAAAATCAGCCCTTAAACTATTTCCTCTTCTTTACTATGAACTTGTCCCCGTTCCTGTGCGTCCGGGTCTTCACGCCTTCCGGCTTGCCCCAGGGAGAACAGGGCGGCCTTCCGCCCGAGGAGCGGCCCTCGCCGCCGCCAAGGGGATGGTCCACCGGGTTCATCACGACGCCCCTGACCTTCGGCCTTTTACCGAGCCAGCGAGCACGGCCCGCCTTGCCCAGAGATATATTCTCGTGGTCGATGTTGCTGACCTGGCCGATTGATGCCTTGCAGTCCATCAAGACCATGCGCACCTCGCCGGACGGAAGCCTGAGCTGGGCATATCTACCCTCTTTCGCCATCAGCTGCGCATAAGAGCCGGCGCTCTTGACCATCTGGCCGCCGCCGCCAAGTCTCATCTCCACGTTGTGCACCTGCGTGCCGAACGGGATGTTCCGAAGCGGCAGACAGTTGCCGGGCAGTATATCCGATTCCGGACCGGACATTACTTTGTCCCCTACCTTAAGCCCGACCGGCGCAAGGATATATCTTTTTTCGCCGTCCGCGTAGTGCAGGAGGGCGATCCTGGAGCTCCTGTTCGGGTCGTATTCTATACTGGCGACCTTGGCAGGTATGCCGTCCTTGTCCCTCTTGAAATCGATTATCCTGTACGCCTGTTTGGCGCCGCCGCCGCGCCTGCGGACCGTTATCCTGCCGTAGCAGTTCCTGCCTGCGCTCTTGGAATATACCTTTACCAGACTCTTTTCGGGCTCCGTCTTGGTGATGTTCTCGAAGGTGTCCACCGTCTGGAAGCGCCTTGCCGGAGAAGTCGGTTTATATGATTTTATAGCCATTTTAAATTATGCCTCCGCTATTTCACGCCTTCAAGGTATTCGACGGTCTGGCCTTCCTTCAGCGTAACGACCGCCTTCTTCCAGTCCGAGCGCACGCCCTGCCTGACGCCCAGGCGCTTCTTTTTCCCCTTGAAGACCATCGTCCTCACCTCTTCGACCTTTACCTTGAAAACGGTCTCCACCGCGTTCTTTATCTCTATCTTATTCGCTTCCGTGGCAACCTGAAGCACTATCTTGTTCTGGTCTTCCTTCAGCTTCGAACCCTTCTCGGTAATGAGGGGCTTCTTAATTATTTCGTAAATGCTTTTCATGAGAGCGCCTCCTGGAGCTTCTCCAACGACTCCCTGTCGGAAAGCAGGTTCTTGTATTTCAGGAGGTCGTAGATATTTATGTTCTCCACCCGGCATACCTTCACGCTCGGAATGTTGCGCGCCGCAAGGTAGACGTTCCTGTCCGCCCCGGAGGTAAGTACCATGGTGGTGCCGGTGATGCCCAAAGAGGATATTAGTGCAGCCGCCTCTTTAGTTTTCGGCTCTGCGAACGTCAGCTTGTCCAGTACAATAAGCTCACCGTCCCGTAGTTTCGCCGAGAGCACCGCCGTCAACGCCTGCCTCGCCGCCTTCTTTGGCATGGAGTAGGAATAATCCCTGGGGTGCGGACCGAATATTATTCCGCCGTGCCTCCATAAGCCCGAACGGGAAGAGCCCGCGCGTGCCCGGCCAGTCCCCTTCTGACGGAACGGCTTAACGCCGCCGCCGCTTACAAAATGGCGGGTTTTGGTCTCATTCGTACCCTGCCGGGCGTTTGCCATCTGCATGACGAAGGCTTCGTGAATCAGGCCTGAGTTGGCCTTTACTCCGAATACGTCATCCGAGAGGTCTACCTTCCCGGCTTTATTATTTTTCGCGTCTATTATATCTACCGCTGGCATCCTGGTCTCCTTGGGACTGCCCTTATATCTTGTTTACGATGACGATGCCGCCGGGAGCTCCGGGGATTGCGCCTTTTATTAACAACAAATTGTCCTGGCCCTTGACTTCGACGATTTCGAGTCCGCGTATGGTGACCCGGTTGTCGCCCATATGGGCCGGGAGCCTCTTGTTTTTCCAGACCCTGGACGGCCATGCGGACGACCCTATGCCGCCCGGCTCCCTGTGGAACATCGAGCCGTGAGTTGCGCCGCCGCCCTTGAAGTGGTGGAGCTTGATGACGCCCTGGAAACCCTTGCCCTTAGACGTCCCGATGACGGAGACCTTGTCTCCCTTGGCGAATATCTCCACGGTCACCTTGGAACCCGGCTCCATGTCGGAGGCATCGCCCTTGAATTCTCTCAGGTGCCTGTAGGCCGCCGTGCCGGACTTCTTGAAATGGCCCGCCATCGGCTTGTTCGCCTTTTTCTCTTTCACTTCGAGGAAGCCTATCTGCACCGCGTCATAGCCGTCCGCGGGGACTGTCTTTTTCTGGACGACCGCGCATGGCCCGGCCTCGATTACAGTGACCGGAGTAACGCGCCCGTCTTCCGTGAAAACCTGGGTCATGCCCAGTTTTTTGCCTATTATGCCGCTGATCATAACTTTATCTCCACGTCTACGCCCGCGGAAAGGTCGAGCTTCATAAGCGCGTCAACGGTCTGCGGGGTCGGGTCCAGGATGTCGATAAGGCGCTTGTGCGTCCTTATCTCGAACTGCTCTCTGGACTTCTTGTCCACGTGCGGGGACCGGAGCACTGTGTACCTGTTTATCTTGGTGGGCAGGGGCACCGGCCCGGACACCCTTGCGCCGGTCCTCTTCGCCGTGTCCACTATTTCGGTCACCGACTGGTCAAGCAGCCTGTGGTCGTAGGCGTTCAGCCTTATCCTTATTTTTTGTGCCACGTCTCACACCCTCAATTATATTTAAGACCATACTTTTCTTTCTGTCTTCGCTATCGCTCTGGACAGATAAATCACCTCAGGTGAAAGAAAAGTACCAAAAGAAAGCCGGACCAAAAACGTCATCCCTTTTTCTACTCGATTATATCCGCCACGACGCCCGCGCCGACGGTGCGTCCGCCTTCGCGTATCGCGAAACGGAGCTCCTTCTCACACGCTATCGGGGTTATAAGGTCCACTTCCATCGAAACGTTGTCGCCGGGCATTACCATCTCGACGCCTTCGGGAAGCTTCACCACGCCCGTCACGTCCGTCGTCCTGAAATAGAACTGCGGACGGTAGCCGTTGAAGAAGGGTGTATGTCGCCCGCCTTCCTCTTTCG
>JBARKJ010000111.1:0-23324 GCA_049801375.1 Nitrospirota bacterium
TGCACTTGCTGCCTCCGCGTCTTTAATCTCACACCCCTTGTTAATAAATCTCGAACTGCATGTTAATCAACATGCGCCCTTGGCTCCGTGGATCGGTTCCCAGCCCTTCCACATTATTATGAACCCCGCGATGACAAGTGCGTTGCTGATTATGTGTATGACCACCAGCATGGTTGCCCCGCCCCCGAGGAACACGACCCAGAGATGTCCGCTTGGGTGTGAGAACGGGTTAAATGCGGGATACCGGCTACCGAGAATGGCCGCGAGGATGTAAACCGTCAGCGGGAATCCGTATATCTCGGTGAAAAAGGCTGCGAAGAAAGCAAGCGTAACCCCCATCGAGCCCACTCTCTCTTCTTCAACGGAGCCAGGAAGCTGAGGAAGAAGAAAACAACGAGAGCGATGTTTACTGCGACGAGGGACCGTTTGAGGGCCAAGGACAACAAAGTTGTTGTTCCTCCAATTTCTTAAGGGATGTGTCAATCTCATACCCGAAACGCCAGCAGGTCCGTCTCAGGAACTGTCGAATTTCTCCGAGTTTCGTCGATTTCTCAAAGAAAATTTGCTTAAAACCGTCTTCTGTTTCTATCAGGAGGTGATAGTGTGTCTTGAAAACGCCCGTAAGGTTCCATATGCCCCACACTGTCATAATCCATAGGAAAATGGGAATTATTGGGATGCGTACCACATCGGGATCGACGTCTATGGGTGTAGACAGTATTGAGCTGGCAAGCCAAAAAGCAATAAGTCCCAGGAAGCCGAAAGACATCATTAAAAGGCCGATGAAAAACTGGAAGAAAGGGTTTTTCGCGCTGGAGTCGCAAACAAGCCTGATATTGCGGATTTTTTCCCTGGGGATAACTAAGACATTTTTTCCCCCATTGATCTCGCATACCAATATGCCGGATATCTCTACCCGCGAGCACCTTATTGCATCTGCGTCTTTATTTTTCATCTAAAATAAGACCGGCTTGTTTATAAAGGTGCGACAGTCCCTTGCTTAATGTCTCTTCAAGGGCTTATTAATTAATGGGCTGCCTCCATTGCTTCCTCGCCAGTAAGTACCTGCAGAAAGGAGTGCACACGGGAAAACGCCACCGTCCCGGACATCACAATCAGATAATCCCCGGGACAAACTACGGTATCCGGGGCGGGGATCATCTCTGCGTCCCCCCGTCTGATACCCACCAAAAGGCTGTTCTCCGGCCAATCGATATCGCATATCATCCTGTTGCAGACCGGGGCCTCAAGGCCGACCACTTTTTCCAGAATATGCTTTTCATCATCGTGTACCTGAGGGCTAAGCTTCTGGGCCGGTCTTTTAGCTAAAATTCGATTTAACAAAACATCATAAATAGGTTTGCCTTTCAACAAATCACTTGCAATATAGGCGGACATGCAAACGGCAACCAAAGGTAAAAGCTGCTCCATGTTGCCGGTCATTTCCATGAGTAATATGGCGCCTGTAATGGGCGCCTTTACAATGGCGCTAAAGTATGCGGCCATGGCCAGGATTATAAAGTTGTTAACATAAATGGGGGCAACATGAAGATATTGGGCCGCGATGCTGCCGTACACATTGCCACTTAAAGCGCCGATGGCCAAAAGCGGCATAAAAATGCCGCCCTGGACACCCGTACCGTAGCTTAACATGGTAAATAAAAATTTAACCACAAGAATGACCAGCAGTAAGTAAAACGTGTAATGCATCTGCGGCAGCGAATTAATCAGATGGGCGCCGCCACCCAGCGCCTGGGGCAGGAAAAAACCCAGGAATCCGGCCACTACCAAGGGAATGGCAGGCTTTAACTGTGACGGCATAAAGGTTAGTTTCTCGTAAAAAATCTGGAATTTAACCAGGCCCGAGTTGAACACTACACCAAAAGCTCCGATTATAAGGCCCAAGACCACAACATACAGGTAATAATGAAAGGGCAGCAGGGGAATATTGTGAAAGTCAAACACCGGACCTTGCCCGAAGACATAGCGGGTGACAACATCCGCCGTAACCGAGGCGGCCACGGTAGAGGCCAGCACTACCGGGGAAAAGCTTTTATGCAGCTCCTCCAAGGCAAAAATCACCCCGGCCAGGGGGGCGTTAAAGGCTGCGGACAGCCCGGCAGCGGCTCCGCTGGTGAGTAAATATTTCTCCTCCAGAGCTGGGCGTTTTAACAGGCGGCTGACCCCCTGGCCCGCCGCCGCCCCCAATTGAACCGAAGGACCTTCCCGGCCCATGGAAAGGCCCATCCCAATTCCCAACAGACCGCCTATAAACTTTGCCCCGATTATTTTAAACCAGCTCCCAGCCCCTATTAGTCCCGCTAGGATGCCCTTAACCTGTGGGATGCCGCTGCCGGTGGACATAGGCACCATCTTAATCAGCCAGGCCAGAATCACGCCAATGCCAATGAGGCAAACAAACAATAAGGCGGTCCAGCCAAAGGCGCTCGACTCCAGAAAGGCAAACAGCTTAGGCCTTTCCGTACCCGTCCAGGCCAGCAAAAATCTGAAAGCAACCACGATTACGCCGGCAAAGGCCCCGGTTAAAATACCTTCCAAGAAGAGCTTCAGCCGGAAATCCTGCCAATGCTGCAGCAAGTTCTTTATATAACTATGAGACTTAGCCACGCTGCCCTTCCTTTTAATTATGTTTTTGTCGAACATCAGACAAGCTTTGCCACTTGCTGGACCGCCAACACAAGGATCAGCACGGCAAAACTCTTGCGCAGGACGCCTGTGGGCGTCCGCCGGTTGGCCCAGGTCCCCAACAAGCTGCCAGGCAGAATGCCAACAACCAGGGGTATGCCCAGCATCCAGGGAACGGCATGAGCATTGGACAAACGGCCTATCAGGCCGAAAAGGCCCGCAAGAAGCACCAGGGCCAGACCCGTGGTGATGGCCTTCCTGGTGGGGATTCTAAGAAAGACAATCATAAAGGGCACAAGTATGGTGCCTCCCCCTATGCCGACTATGCCCGCCAGGAAACCACCTGTAAAGCAGCCCAGGATTGCTTTGGTTAAAGAATATTCGGGCACGTCGTCATACTCGACCTTGATGGGCCAAAGCATTAAGCCGGCAATCAGGAACAGAAGGGCAATGAACGTTATCAGGATTACCTGCTGTGGCAGGCGGAACTGCACTATCCCTCCGATCAGGGCGCCGAGGGCCGCACAACTGCCGGTTATAACTATCAGCTTTTTTTCAATCTTGTAGTGGCGGCCATGGGCCCAAAACCCGATGCTCCCCGCCACAAAAACGAAAAGGGTGGTAAGGGCGCTTATCTGATGCATATCCAGGTTCAGACCCACGTTCTTTTGAAAAAGCAAAATAATAGGGATAATGAATATGGCGCCCCCTATTCCAAGAAGACTCGATAAAAAAGCGCCGCTTAAACTACATGCCAGTAAAAACATCCATGATGCCATCATTAAACTAACCTCCCTTTCTTTAGTTGATGTTGACTAAAAGGTCGAAAGCTATATCTCGAAGGCAGGTCCAACGCTCTGAGACCATACCGTTTTTGACCGAAAGCCTCTTTACGGGTTGCCCATTTTTTCTGATTTCAGCCTCCATTTGATCTCCGCTAGGCGTTACAGCGACATCGACGCCTGTGTCATGATATTTCTGCGCATAATAAGCCAGGGCAAGTTTCCGCGCATCCGCAACCTTTTGCTCTTGTCCCGCTTCACAACTGCCCGCAACAGCAGAACCGGGAAAACGGCTGTACGTCAGCCTCGAAGAGGCAAAGGATGACCCGACGCTTACAAAGAGCAGAAGCACAAGGAACAGGCTTATTCTCTTGGCCTCCCGGTCGAAGCCGTTAAAAAAGCTCGAAGAAAGGATTGCGGTGCCTGCTTCGTGATGGTCTATTATAGGGACTGACTTTATTTTTCTGACTGATGAAAGAAGCGCCGATAACGTGGCAACCACTATGAGCACCATAATCACCATTATTAAGCCGTGCATAAATGCGTTTGTTTTGGAATACCCACCTTCTGCCAGATAATGGCGCTGCAAGGTGGTAATTATGACGCCTGATATACACACGCCGAAAATAAGCCCAAGGGACCGCGTCATATTCAGGATGCCTCCGGCCGCGCCCAATTTTTCCCTCGGCGCCGCGCCCATTACCGCGCTGTTGTTGGGCGTGATGAAAAGTCCCATGCCTGCGCCTAGGGAGATGAGCGCGGCCACCAGCAAGGGCAGCCGCGCCGAGGCCCCTATGAACATGAGGGAGAAACAGGCCAGCGCGGCGATCAACATGCCCGATGTAGTCATAATCCGCGGGCCGTACTTGTCTGAGATGTAACCGGAGAACGGCGCCACCGCCGCCATCGCGAGGAGAAGAGGCGTCAGCAAAAAACCAGTCAGCGCGACACTATAGCCCATTACTCCTTCCAGATAAAAAGGCATCAGAAAAAGGATCGAAAACAACACATAATAGGACAACATGCCTGCGAGGTTTCCCAGAAGAAAGGTTGAATCTTTAAAGAGCCGGAGATCTATCAAGGGATGTTTGACCTTCAGTTCCACGACCATAAAAAGCGTGAGCAGAATAACGCCGGATATGAAATACGCCGTTATGGAACCCGACCCCCATCCAAGCTTCGCTCCTTCGTTGACCGCCAGGACAATAAAAGAGAGCCCTGATGCAAAGAGGACGGCTCCAAGAAAATCGATTTTTTCCTTTTCCTTTTCCTGGACGGGTGGAACGACGAGCATCCAGCTTGGGAATTTATTCCGGCTTGGGTTGGTCTGGCGGTCGGCTGGAAGCATGAGCAGCGCGGCCAGAGTTCCGAATATGCCAATCGGAACATTTATAAGGAAAACGGCCCTCCAGCTCACAGCGCTTATAAGGATGCCCCCGACAACCGGACCAATCGCCATCGAAATAGCCTGGACAACGCTCTGGATGCCAATCGCCCTGCCGCGCTCATTCGCGGGAAAGGCGCTGACGATGAGGGCCACGGAATTTGCCTGCAGGAGTCCGGCCCCTATGGCCTGTATCACGCGGAACGTTATCAGGAAAGCCGCCGTGGACGACATCCCGCAAAGCAATGAACCCGCGGAGAAGATGATAAAGCCGATATTATATAGTTTCGCTCTGCCATATATGTCCGCCAGCTTCCCAAACAGCGGAAGGAAAACAATTAACCCGAGCATATATGCCATCGTCAGCCATTCTATTACCGATAAAGAAACGCCGAGTGCGCTCTTCAAAGTCGGCATTGCGACATTAATAATGCTTAAGTCCAGCGCGGACATCGCAGCCCCAATCAAAACAGTGGTAAGAATAAACCACTTGCGGGCTGGATGAGAGGACAGCGTCCCGTTTAAAATCCGTAGCCGACCTTTCATGTTTGATTCACCTCAGCATAATCAAAGTTGCGGCGTCTAAATCGTTGCATTTTAATAGAGCAAATGGCGTGCCATAAATATTGGCATAGTCAACTGTCTGATATTTCGAGCTTTTTTTAAATGACAAGCAGGATGGGCGTTGCTTTGATGGCCAGAAAAATATTGCAGTGCAAATTTTTTTTACCGGGCCACACTCTTGACTTTTTGACGCCAAAGCAGGTATTCTTAGCTGTTGCGCTTGAAAGTTGAATTCGCGGATAGTATAATAACGAAAAGTATAATGAATTAAAATTAAGAAAAATTTAACTTTCGATCCGTCTAACTTGCAGACCAAATGGGTGCAATGGGTGCATTAGTTGCTAATCCGGGTGAATCAATCAGATATTGTAAAGTGGTAATTTCCGCGGCGGGGATCAGTCAAGCTGAGGGCGAAATTGTCCTGAAAGCTCTGAAGAGAAGCCAGATAAGCCGTATAGAGCTTGGTTATGAAGCTAACGCCAAGTATCCATTCTTTCAGTATATCCTTGGTTTTACGCTGCTTTTGCTTGGTTTGCTGGGATTGCTTATCGCACTTCTGGTAGCTATAGTGGGCGGATCAATCAATGTACCCTCTATCCTCAATCACCGCCATTCGCTTCCGCTTATTCCGATTAACCTTTGGGTCATGGTCGGAATTGGTTTCCTGCTGCTGTCAGGCATATTCAGAGGCAGATACCTTTTATTGGTCGATACCGGGGGTGAAACACACAAGATCTATTTTAAAAGAGGCGCGCAAATCGGGGAGATTCAGAAGTTTATAAAAAAGGCGCAGACGATTTTCGGATATGAGATAGACATCTCCGCATTGCAGGAGCACTGAATCAATTCAGGGCTTTTCTGTCCGGAATTCACCGGAAGATATGCCATACTTCCTCATTATATGCTGAAGAGATTGCCTCTCGATGCCGACGGTTTGGGCGGCGAGGGAAACATTCCCTTCGGTAAGCCGCAAAAGATGTGTCATATAGTCTATGTTAAACGATGACAGTACCCTTTTCCGGGCTTCCCTGTAATCCAGCCCGTAAATTTCATTGTCGACATCGCTTTGGCATTTGGCTAAAGGCGAACTGCAAAGAAAATCCTCCGGCACGAGATAGTCCTTCTTTGAAAAAATCATCGCGCGTTTTATCGCATTCTGGAGCTCGCGGGCATTTCCTTTCCATTCTCTGGAAGCAAGAAACGTTGTCGTGTCATCATTAAGCCTTTTTGGCTCCAGTCCGGCCTGCGAGCAAAACAGGGTAAGAAAGTGGAAAGCGATAAGTGGAATGTCCTCGGATATTTCGCGGAGCGGAGGAGTGTGGACGGATACCACATTGAGCCGGTAATAAAGGTCTGACCTGAATGAGCCCGCCGCCACGTAGGCCTCAAGGTCGCGGTTTGTGGCGGCTACGATCCGCACGTCAATATTATGGGTAGTCGTGGCTCCCAGCGGCCTAAGCTCTCCTTCCTGCAGAACACGGAGCAGCTTCGCCTGCAATGCGGAAGAAATATCCCCGATCTCGTCCAGAAACAGCGTCCCGCCCTCAGCCGTCTGGAAAAGGCCCTCCCTGTCGGTGTTTGCACCTGTAAAGGCACCTTTTCTGTAGCCAAAAAGCTCGCTCTCCAATATGTTTTCAGGAATTGCGGGGCAGTTGACCACAACAAAAGGCTTATCCGCCCGGCTGCTGAGATTATGAGTCATGCGGGCCGTCAATTCTTTGCCCGTGCCAGTCTCGCCGGTAATGAGAACAGGCACTTCCGCCCTTGCCACAAGCTTGATGGTATCGATCAGTTCCTTCATCCTGGACGATTCGCCAACAAAGAAAATTTCCTTCTCTTTTTCCCTAAGCCTTATTTCAAGATCCAGGTTTTTCCGGAGGAGGCGCTGATGTTCAAGCGCCCTATGCAAGGTATGCAGAATCCTTTCCTCTTCGAACGGCTTGGTAATAAAGTCATAGGCGCCCTCTTTCATGGCTTGCACTGCGGTATCAATAGCGCCATATGCAGTCATTATGATTATGGGCAGCAAGGCATCTTTTTTCCTGATGGCGCGCAAAAGCTCCATGCCGCTCATGCCCGGCATCTTCATATCCGCGAGAACACAATGAACTATGTTCGTGTTAATGATCTCCAGAGCCGATTCCGCGCTGCCGGCGCTCAACGTATCGAGGCGCATTTCACTTTTGATAAGCCGTTCAAGGAAACGGACCATGTCAGGGTTGTCGTCAACGACGAGTATAACCTGTTTCATTCCTTATCCCCGCCGAGAGGAAACCAGAGAGTGAACGAAGTCCCCAAGCCTTCTTCGCTTTTCACTATTATCGTGCCTTTGTGTTCTCTTACTATACCGTAACTCACAGCAAGACCAAGCCCCGTGCCTTGACCGGGCGGTTTTGTCGTGAAAAAGGGGTCAAATATTTTACTGAGAAATTTTTCCGGTATGCCGCTGCCGGTATCCGAAAAAATTATCCTTGCGCCGTTTCTCTCTCTGTCGTATTCGGTCGTGATCGTAATGCGGCCTCCCGGCTTCATGGCCTGAAAGGAGTTCATCAGGAGATTGGCAAAGGTCCTCTTCAACTTGTCCTCATCCGCCGGCAGATGGGGCAGTGAGACGTCATAGTTCCGAGTCATGCTGATTTCGCCCCGCTTGAACTGATCCTCCAATTTAGCTGTTGCCGACTCAATACAGGCATTCAGGTCCGTAGGGATAAGATTGGTCTCCTCCTGGCTGGAAAAGTGCAGGAGGTCATCGACAATCTTTTTGCAAAGCCGGGCGTTGTCATAAATAATTTCCAGGTCTTCCTTGGTCTGTCCGTCACCGCGGCATTCTTTTCGCAACATCTTTGTATATCCGAGGATCAGGCTAAGAGGATTGTTGATCTCATGGGCCACGCCTGCCGCCAGTTGTCCGATGGAAGCGAGCCTGTCGGCCCGCTGTACACGCTTCTCCATCTCATTTTTTCCCTCTGCGGATTCCTTCAGATATCCCATCATGCGGTTAAACGACTCAGCCAGTTCGGACATTTCATAATAATTGGGCTCGTCAAAATGGATATCCAGACCCCGGTGTCCATTCACCACATCCTTGAAAAATAAGCTCATCCGTCTCATTGGCAACACCACAACCTGGTAATGGAAATAATTGAGAATTACAAAAAACAACACCATGACGGCGCTGACGGTGAGGAAAAAGATTAGGGCAGCATGTTGCAGCAGGTGCAGTGTCCCGCTGGCAGGCACGGCGATGGACTCCAGGCCGACCACATCGCCCACTTTCCAGTGGCGGGCATGTAACGTCCCGTAACGCCGGTTAACGGCCTCCGGCGCGGCGGCGGGGTCGCCGTGGCAGGTCAGGCATTCTTCCTCCGCGACCACCGCTTTAATATGTAAAAAATAATCCTCGCCGTTTATGGATACGAGGCCCCTCCAATGTTTCGTCAAAGACGGGCTGTCCCGGAATTTCCTTATATAGCTTTCCTCAAATGCATTGGCCCTATCCGCCGGGTTCATGGGGTCTATGGACACCCTTTTGTAAATATAATGGGGAAATCTTCGTGTAAACCTCTTCATGATGCCCATGTTCATAAAGGTGCTGGACATGACCTGCTGAATAAAGACATTTCCGGGCACGGCATTGAACACCTGAGGCCGGAGCTCTTCTCGAGCATACTCCATTGTGGCGTCAATATGCCCCAGCACTATATCCGTCTTCTCATAGGCCTCGTTGATGTAGATTTTTTTCAGATATTCATATCTCAGGAAAGAAAGGATGGCGACGACGCATACAAGTATAACGCCGAGCAAGAACATGAATTTGGCTGTAAGCGTCATCCCGCCCTGCTTTGCCGCACTGTCCAGAGTTTTCGCCGGCGTTTCCATAGATAAATAGTTGATAGTGTAAACTTAATGTAAAATTAGCTTCATTACTATCACAAATCATGTTGGAATTCAATATCTTTGCGTGCAGAATGTTTATAATTATTAATGCCTCTTCTACGTAATAGCTTTCTCTTTCGGTTTATGATATAAAATAGGGGAAGGGTGGAGGCATCATAGGCATCAGGCGTTAGCCGACTTTATGACATTGTTTATGTTTAATTAATTGTGAGAGGTATAGCGGAAATGAACGTGCAGTTCCCTCATTCATTCTTTTCATCGCGAGCAACATGGAAATGGTTCATCTTACTCAACGTCCTCATCGGGGCAACGATGTCCGCTCTCGACGTGAGCATCGTGAACGTGGCCATGCCAACCCTGAAGACCGACTTCAATTCCTCGATGGCCACCATAGAATGGGTGGCAATAGCCTATGTACTTACCCTGACGGTTTTTCTGCCTTTCTTCGGCAGGCTCGCCGACATGATAGGCCGCTCGAAGCTATATGTCACCGGCTTCGTGATTTTCACCATAGGCTCCATATTCTGCGGGATGGCCACATCCGCCCCGTACATGATCCTTGCGCGCATGCTTCAGGCGCTGGGCGCGGGTCTTCTGCAGGCGAGCTCCGTCGCCATCATCACCCAGGCCTTCCCCGACGACGAGCGGGGCCGTGCCATAGGCATTCAGGGCGCGGTCCAGGCGATCGCGATAGCGATAGGGCCGTTTGTCGGCGGTCTTCTGACAGCCTCCGTCGGATGGCGGGCCGTTTTCTTCATAAACGTCCCCATCGGCATTGTCGGCGCCGTCGCCGGCCTTCTCATCCTTCCCGCCGACCGCAAGAGAGAGAACCAAAACAGGTATAAATCCACAATCTCAAGCTGGGTGCTTGTCGCTCAACCCGCCCGGGAAAAGAAAAAGGAAAAGATCGACTACCTCGGAATGGCGCTGTTCGCCTCCGGGCTGGCGTTTCTCGTGCTGGCGTTTAACAACGTCGGGAAGCTCGGCTGGGGCTCCACGACCGTCATTGGCTATTTCGCTGCCGCGTGCGTCCTACTGCCCGCGTTCGTACTTACGGAGCTTAAAGTGGAGTTCCCGATGATGGACCTGAAGCTCTTCAAGAACTGGACGTTCACCGTCGGTAACATGACGGGCATGCTGTCCTATTACGTCATGTTCGCTGTGCTGTTTTTGATGCCTTTCTATTTCGAGAACGTGCTTAATTACAGCCCCGTCCTGGCAGGCACTCTCCTTACCCCCATCCCGCTGGCGATGGCCTTTGTAGCGCCCGTCGCCGAACATATCTCCGACAGGCACGGGGCGAGGATAATGACTACGGCCGGGATGCTGGTGGCCTCGGTCTCCAGTTTCGCCTTCATGTTCCTGGGGTCGCATGCGAGTCTTCCAATCCTGATCGGGGAACTGATACTGCTGGGCGTGGGGATGGGGATGTTCACTCCGTCCAACAACAGCGCCATCATGGGCGCCGCTCCGAAGGAGAAGCTTGGGTTGGCTGGGGGCCTTCTGAACATGATGAGCTCGCTTGGGCTTGTCTTCGGCGTGGATATCTCCGGCCTGGTGTTCAGCAACATGGAACATAAGGCCCTTGCCAGCGATGGCTTCGTCAACGTCAAGCACGTGTTCAGGAACCCCGGCATACCCATAACCATAAAGGACAGCGCGTTCATGCGCGGCTTCATGTTCGTCATGGGCACGCTTTTACTCCTGACTGCCGTATCAACAGTCCTGTCGGCCATGCGAAGAAGTGATGTCATAGACGCGGAGGCCGCGGCCAGCGGCGAGGGAACTCACTGGAGAGTAAGAAAATAACCAAAGAAAAACATGGCGTGGGAAATTTGGTGTGATGCAACAAGAAGCTCCTTCTCAGGCCGGTTAAATCAACAAACGCCTCGTCAATGGAATACTCTTCAACGTCCGGCGAAAACCGCCTCTTCCGAATGAGGATGAATGGGCAAATGAACTTAGAAGGAGAGTATTATTCAGGGCGAGGTAGGCAGAATTATGGCAGCTTATCTCTCAAGATGTCTCTCACTTAGCCCAACTCTCCCTCAACCAGCCTTATCCTCAAGGGACTATACCTAATGAGGCTGTGCTAAATTTGTGCTAAAAAATATCCAAAAGGATAGAAATATCGTCATCAATATAAATATTGTAACGCCCCCTAACCTCTTGATATATCGATTTAATCGGGAAACCAGACCAATATCAAAGAGTTAGAATTGCCTCCAAAACTCCGGAGGCCAACAACGTATCCCGGCCATAAGGTTTCCTTTGGCGCGCTTATACCAGAAGAGAGGTTCGTTTGTGGGCTTCTTATGCACTTGCTGCTTCCGCGTCTTCAATCTCACACCCCTTGGGAATAAATACCAGACGGTTTGTCAGCCAACAGCCTCCTCACTTCCCGCCTGCACCTTTGAATCCTTGCTCCGCCAAAGCCAGATCCGGGCCGTTCCACCAGCCGCCGCCGAGCGCCATAAATAATGCTGCGGTATCGGTAAAACGGCTGGCCTTGGCCTGGATGAGATTTATCTCCGCCTGCTGATATGATTGTTCGGCAGAGAGCAAAGATAAATAATTAACGTAGCCAAGTTCGAATTGCTTGTTGGCGAGGTCGAGGCTTCGTTTGGAGGCCTTTTCGAAGTCCGATGCCGCTTTCAGGGTATCGGCATCGGACTCAAGCGCATGCAAAGTGTCCGCCACGTTCTGGAAAGCGGCGATGACCGTGCTTTTATACTCTGCCGCTGCCTGGTCCAGGCCCGCTTCAGCGGCGCGTTGTCTGTGCTTCAGGGTACCGGCGTCGAAAATCGGCTGAACTATGCCCCCGGCCAGGGACCAGAAGCCGGTGCCCGAGGAGAACAGCTTCCCTATTTCAAGGGCGGTGGAGCCTAAGTTTGCGCTAAGGGGAAAACTCGGAAGCCTGGCGGCGACAGCGACACCGACCTGGGCAGAAGCGGAATGCAGATTCTCCTCGGCGGCGCGCACGTCCGGGCGATGCTCTGCCAGCTTCGAAGGCAGGCTGAGCGGCAACTCCTGCGGCAGTTCAAGCGCCACAAGCTCGAACTTCTCATCCAACTCCTCGTTCGGGAAACGGCCCGCCAACGCGATTAACAGGTCTCGGGTTTGCGCAAGCTGGTTCTGGAGCGGCGGCAGGGTTTGCTTCACCTGAGCAAGGGCCGCCTCCTGAGCGGCCACGTCCAGCCCGGCTGTGTAACCGAGTTCGAACTGCCGGCGCAGTTGCCCGAGCATTTCGGTCTCGATCTTGATAATGTTTCCCGTCGCGGAAATCTGCGAGCGAAGCGATGCCTCCTGGATGGCAGCGGCTGCGACGTTGGAAGACAGGGCGAGATAGGCGGCCTCAAGCTGGAAGCGCTCAAAATCCTCCTGGGCCTTCAGGGATTCCACCTGCCGTCTGTTCCCGCCGAATACGTCGGGCGTGAAGCTGACGTTTACCTGGGCGGTGTGAAGGCTGTAGGGCTCCTGGTTATTGCTCGGCACAGGTGAGATGGCGCCCGAGTCCTTCGCGCGCGCGGCAGAAAAACCGGCCTGGACTGTAGGATAATAGTAGCCTCTTTGGGCCAAGACGTTCTCGTGGGCCTGCCGGAGGGCCGCTTTCGCCGCGTCCATCGTGGGGTTCGATTTGAGTGATTTTTCAATCAGCGCTTTGAGCGGCTTCGACTTAAAAAGCTCCCACCACTTCTGCGGAATGTCCTTGCCCACTACAAAACGTTGCCCCCCGCCGCCGGGCATGTTGTCAACGGATGATATATTTTTCATCGGCTGGGCCGTGTAGCCGGCGGCCGCGGGCAGTGTCGGGCGCCGGAAGTCGGGACCCACTGCGCAGCCTGCAAGCAGGACCACGGCTGCCAAGGCCACGGTAATATGGAAAGTGTACTTCGCGGACATGCTATCTCCTCGTGAACGGCCTTGATTCGTTAATCCCTGTTCCGTTGATGCCGGAACCGTTTTTGATTCCGGTTCCGCTAATGGACGAACCGTTCTTTTTGGCTCCCGGAGCGGCAATTCCGGCCTTCCCGGATCTTTGGATTGCGGCAACGGCCTTATAGATGTTATTCTGCTTGGCAAGGGCGGGATGCGCCGCAAGCATCACGGAAATCGCCATTAAAACCGAGAAGTATATTGACTTCATAATTATCCTTCCGTAACCGTCTTTTCCGTTTTATCCTTTATCCCCAGGAGCACCATCTTGAGCGCGGGCACGACGATAAGCAGCATTACCGGGCCGATAAACATTCCGCCGACGATCACGGTGGCGAGCGGGCGCTGCACCTGGCTTCCGATACCCGTCGAAATTGCCGCCGGGAAAAGGCCGATACAGGCGGATAGGCTCGTCATGAGGAGCGGCCGCATCCGGTTGGACGCGGCGTGGAACATCGCGTCCAACGGAGCTTCGCCGCTTTGCCGCGCCTGGTTAAAATAGGTCATCAGCAGGATACCGTTCATGACCGAGACGCCGGACAGCGAGACGAAGCCTATGGCGGCTGAGATACTGAAATTCAGCCCCGAAACCCAGAGCGCCAATACGCCTCCGGCCACCGCAAAAGGAATTCCCGATAGCACCAGGAGGCACTCAAGCAGTTTATTGAACATGACGTAGAGCAGCCCGAGGATAAGCAGCAGAGTTATCGGCACAATAATAGCCAACCGTTTCTTGGCCGCCTGTAGCTGTCCGAACTCTCCTGTCCAGACAAGGCGGTAGCCGGTCGGGAGCTTCACATTCTTCGCGATGCGCTTCTGGGCCTCGGCGACAGTGCCGCCCAGGTCGCGCCCCCGGACGCTGAACTTGACCGGGATGAGCCGCTCGTTGCTCTCGTGATAAATCCAGGAAGCTCCCGTGTCTAATGTAATGGTCGCCAGCTCGCTTAGAGATATATAGGCGTTAGCGCCGCTAGGCGTCTGATAGGCCACCTTGATGTTCTTGATTTTCTCGATGCCGTCTCGGTACTCGGCCGGGTAGCGTACGGCGACGTCGAACTTCCTATCCCCCTCCAGTACCGTGGTCGCAGACGCCCCTCCCATCGCCGCCTGGATGACGGAGTTGATGTCGCCGGTATTTAGGCCATAGCGGGCCGCCTTTGCCCGGTCTATCTTGATGTTAAGGTTCGGCTGGCCGAGGACCGGAAATATCCCCAGATCGGCAATCCCTCGTACCTGACTCATCTCGTCTTTGATCTGCCCGCCCAGCTTTGTCAGCGTTTCGAGATTAGGGCCTATGATCTTGACGGAATTTTCGCCTTTGACGCCGGAGATGGCCTCCTCGATATTGTCCTGGATATATTGGGAGAAGTTGAAAGTTACCCCGGGCAGTTCCCTCTGAAGGTCGGCGTTGGCCTGCTCGGTGAGTTTCTCCTTAGTCATGCCCTTCGGCCACTGGGAAGGCGGCTTGAGAGGCACAAACAGCTCGACATTGGAGAATGGCGCATCGTCGCTTCCGTCGTCGGGCCGGCCATGCTGTGACGTGACGGTAATTACCTCCGGAAATTTCATGAGTATCATGCGCATTTTTCGCGTAGCCGCCTCGCCGTCCTTCAGCGAGAGCGTCATGGGCAACTCGGCGCGAATCCAGAAATTGCCTTCTTCCAGCGTCGGCAGGAACTCGCTGCCGAGTCGCGTCGCGAAGAACCCGGCCACAGCGAGAAAGGCAATCCCAATCATCACAATTTTCGCGCGGTGAGCGAGTGCGAATCTAAGCGCCGGGTTGTAAATGCGGTGCAGGGCGCGTACAACGATCGTCTCGGTTTCCTTCACATGCTCAGGGAGGAGCAGGGATGCAAGCACGGGCGTGACGGTGAACGTAGCTATCAATGCCCCCGCCAGGGCATAGGCGTATGTCCGCGCCATCGGGCCGAATATCGCCCCCTCGACCCCCTGCATGGTGAAGAGCGGCACAAAGGCTGCCACGATAATCAGTGTGGAAAAAAGCACTGCCTTGTCAATCTGCATCGCGCTAATGAGAATCATGCGCAGGCGGTCCGTCCATCCGTGGACGGGCGTGGCATGCATGGGTATCCTTGTGGGGTCGGGCCCCCAATAACCATCAGCAAGACCTTGAAGCAGATACTGTCTTTCGTCCGGGTGTTTTTGTAAATTCCGGAAGATATTCTCGACGAGGATTACTGCCGAGTCCACGATTATCCCGAAATCCACCGCGCCGACAGAGAGCAGGTTCGCGCTCTCGCCTTGGAGCACCAGGAGAATTATGGCAAAGAGAAGCGCAAAGGGGATATTCAGCCCGACGATGACCGCGCTTCTGAGGTTTCCGAGGAAAATCCATTGAATCAAAAAGACAAGAAGGCATCCGAAAATCAGGTTGTGCAAGACGGTATGGGTAGTGACTTTGAGCAGATCTCCGCGGTCGTAAAACGGTACCAGCCTGACTCCCGGCGGCAGGCTTCCGTCGTGGTTCATCTTGTCAATTTCGGCCCTGACCTCCGGCAGAATGTCGTTCGCGCGTTCCGTGCGGCTCATCACCACTATTCCCGCTACCGCGTCGTCTTCCTTGTCATGGCCCCAGATACCGAGCCTCGGCACGTTGCCGACATACACCTTTGCGACATCCTTTACCAGCACGGGGACACCGTTAGACTGCGCCAGGACGACGTTCTCGATGTCGTCTGCCTTATATCCCTTCGTCAAGTCGTCCTCGCCGCCATCGTCGATAAGCCCGATGCCGCGAATGTTGATGGACTGCTGGCCTATCCGGATTTCGCGTCCGCCGACGTCCAGGTTAGAGTTGCCCAGGGCGGTCAGCACCTGCGGGATTGTGATGTTGTAGGCTTCGAGTTTATGAGGGTCTACCTCTACCTCGAACTGCTTTGTAGGACCGCCCCAGCTGTTGACCTGAACTATGCCGGGGATGGTCAAAAGCCGCCTGGCCACGATCCAGTCCTGAACCGTGCGAAGGTTGGTTATCCCGAAATGTTTTGGGCCGACTACCTGATAACGGAAGATTTCCCCGGTCGTGCTGTTCTGCTGGATCTGGGGAATCTGGCCGCCCGGCAGGCTGACGTTTTGCTGGAGGGCGGTAGCCGCCTGGCTGTAAGCGAAGTGGTAGTCCACTCCGTACTTGAAGACGACGCGGACAAACGACAGACCGTAGAACGAAGTGGAGCGTATGACATCTATGCCCGGCGTTGTATATAGCCCTATTTCGATTGGCCGCGTGTAATAGCGCTCCATTTCCTCTGCGGAAAGACCCGGCGCCTGCGCGGTAATCTCAAGGATGACCGGCGTAGGATTGGGATACGCATCGATGTTGAGCTTGCTATAGGCGAAAAACCCGGCGGCGGCAAACATGAGCGAGCCGAACACGACGATTGCGCGACGGCTTAAGCAAAAAGCTATTATGGACTTCAGCACTGCTCTACCTTTCTTACTCTATGAGATTAGTCCGAGGAATCGCTACTCTCAAGGATATTGCTTAAGAAAATCGCGCCGTCGGTAACGACCAATTCACCCGGTCGCAATCCACCCAATATTTGATGGCACCCGTCTTGCTGCAGGCCAAGCTTTACGGTGCGCCGTATGAAGGAGCGACGGTCTGTGGTTACCCATACTATCATTGTGCCGTCGCCTTCCCGGACAACGCCGTTGACCGGAACCGCTACAGAGCGCACAGGCTTGCCCGTACAAATGGAAAAGGTTGCGAACATTCCCGGCTTGAGTTCGTGTCTTGGGTCGTGGATTTCCGAGCGCACCATGAGTCTGTGGGTGACGGGGTCGACGGTTGCGCCGACAGTGGTGATTTTCCCCTCGAACGTCCTTCCGGGAAGGGCCATCAACTTAACTTTAACATCCTGACCCACGTGGAAAAGCGGGCTGTCGCTTTCAGGTACGTACGCCACCATCCACATGGTCGAGATGTCGACAACCGTGCAAGGAGCGGGAGCATTACCCGGCTGGACCAGAAGTCCTGGGGCCGCATTACGGGCCGTTATACGGCCTGTTATCGGGCTATACACGACCATCACCGGATCAATCCGGCGCTTGGCCACGATTTGGTCTATCTCGGCCTCGGTCTTGCCGAAGATGCCGACGGCGTCGCGCGCCGCCTTGAGTGCGGCCTCCGCGGTCTGCTGGTCGGAAATCGCCTGTTGCAGCTCCTTCTGGGCGATCCCCTGCGTCTCATAGAGCTTTCTGGCGCGTTCAAGCACCTTGGCGTCTAAGTCGAGGACGCCCGCATCGGCGATCAAGGTAGACTCGGCCTGCACCAGGTCGGGGCTGTTAACTGTGTACAGCTTCTTTCCCTTGGACACGTTATCGCCCAGGTCGCAGAACATCTCGATGATCTTACCCTGGTAAGAGGGGTAGACCTGGACAGACCTGTCATCGTTGAAGGCGATATTGCCGACCGCCTCCCGCTCAGACCTGAACAGATACTGGCCTGCAGGCTCGATCTTAACCGATTTAAGCTGAATGCTATCCAATGTAACCGTATTTGCAGCAAGAGGATTTCCTGGTGTCTGGGTCGCATTAGCATCCGAGGTCCCCCGGTTGCATCCGGACCCTGAAAAAATTAGCAGGGAAAGCGCGCCTGCCAAGATAAACAGCTTTGCTCCATACTTGACTTCCATAGACACGACACTCTCTCCTTAACCGGTTTCAGTTTTTGATGCGATTTTGAGGACAGGAATAGCAGAAGGAAAATCGGCAATCGCATGGTGTTACAACTCTCCTTACCGGGAATCCGGCTATCTAGAGAGCAATAACAATGCCATAACTTAACTTGTTGATTTACTGAGAATTAGTAGGATGGATGGACGACTTGAGCGCAAAAATTGTATACGTTAACTGTTATCGAAAAACTTAGAGGCTGTATTTTCTAAGCTTGTAATGGAGGGTTCTTACGGATATGCCGAGATATTCCGCCGCCTCGGTCTTGTTGTCATGGGTTATAGCCAGGGCGTGTTCTATGTAATTTCGTTCAAGGCGCTCCATGGCCTCCTTGAAAGAAACTTCAGAGAGGTCGTCATTTTCATGTCGGAAGGGGACCCCGGATGCCGAATCCAACATTGATTCGTCAATTTTGATGATTTCGCTCGAAGAGAGCGCGACCGCCCGGCTGATGCACCACTTTAATTCCCTTATATTGCCCGGCCAGCCATGGTGCAGAAGGAGGTCCAAACTCTTTGGAAGGATATTTCTTACTGTTTTGTTATAGGAGAGATCCGCCTCTTCGATAAAGGTCGAAATCAAAAGCGGGATATCCTCCTTCCGTTCCCGCAGGGGCGGCAGTTCCAGGGCTATGCCGTTTATCCTGTAATACAGGTCCTGCCTGAATTTGCCCGAGGCGGAGAAATCCCTGTTCGTCGCCGAGATTAGCCTGAAAGAAGCCCTGCGCTCGACCGTTTCTCCCAATTTGTAATAAACGCCTTCTTCCAGCACCCGGAGGAATTTCGCCTGGACGCCCTCGGGAATCTCACCCACCTCGTCCAGAAATAACGTGCCTCCCTCCGCCTTTTCTATAAGCCCTTCCTTGTTTGAGACGGCCCCTGAGAATGCCCCCTTCGCATAGCCGAAAAGTTCGCTTTCGATTATGTCCTTGGGGAGCGCGGCGCAGTTTATTGCTACCATCTCGCCTTCGCGGCCTGAAAGCAGATGAATCCATTTAGCGAGTTTCTCTTTGCCCGTGCCGGTCTCGCCCTTGACCAGGACGGGTATGTCATGCGGGGCTATCATCCGCGCCTTCTCGACCACTTCCTTCATCTTCCCCTGCCCCGACGTGGTAAACGGCGGTGCAATCTTCTGCAGTTCCCTGTCCAGGTCCGTCAGTTTTTTCTTGAGGGACCTGTTTTCGAGGTATATATCAAGCTCCCTTTTGAGCTTTTCTATATCAAAGGGTTTGACAAAATAATCGGCCGCGCCTTCCTTCAGGGCCTTAACCGCATTATCGAGGGTAGCATATGCGGTCATTACTATTGTGACCGGCACGGGACTTAACTTGTTCAACTCGCGAAGGAGATCTGTTCCTTCCCCGTCGGGCAACCTGACATCGAGCAGAACGGCGTCGGGTGTGTTTTCTTTTACGGCCTTAACCGCGCCTTGTATGTTTGATGCCGTTTTAATATCATACGAATCCTCCAGCGCGAGCTGCAGAGATTCCCTGAAATTGGCCTCGTCGTCTATTATCAGGATGCTTGGCCTATTACGTCTGCCCATCTATTTTCACCCTTTTAAAAGGAAATGCGATCTTCATACCGGTGCCATGCTTTATTCTGAAAAGTGATATATCCCCATCATGCGCCTCGACAATCTTTTTGGCTAAATAAAGACCAAGCCCGGCCCCGCTCGAACGGTGCGTAATGAACGGGTTGAAAAGCTCGTTCAAGTCTATTCCTTCGGGTATACCCTGTCCATTGTCTTCTATTATTATCTCGGCTGTCTCATGCCCACCCGCCGGGTTTAATTTTACAGACCATGCATCCGCCCCCGCTATCCGGCTGTTCCTGAGGAGGTTATCGAAGAGGAGGCCGGTATAAAAGTTATCGCAATAAATCCTGAATGCAGTATGGCACTTTATTTTAATTCCATTCAAGACGGCAAGGCCTGAGACGAAGTGGTTGAAATCCAGCCACTCCTCTTTTGTAATTGTGATATTTTTGCCATAGACCAGCATATTATCAATAAGCTGCTGCGTCCTTTTCAGTTCCTGGTCTGTAAGGGAGATAAAACGCTTTGTAAAGTTCTCGTCATTCAAACGGGCGGGCAGCACCTGCACAAGGTTGGATATAGTAGCTATGGGTGTTTTCAGTTCATGCGCAAGCGTCGCCGCCATCCGCCCAAGGAGCGCGAGCGCCTCGTGCTCCTCCAGCGCCTTCTTATACTCTTCGTGTTTTCGCTCCAGCTTCAGATTTACCAGGGCGGCCTCTCTTCTCTTTTCGCTATAAAGCACCATAAATGAAAAAATTACGATCGTCGTAATAATCCCATAGATCAACTCGGTACGGTCCAGGATTGCCAGTTCGTCTTCCAAAAAGGAACTGCGCAAATAGAAATTGATCTTCCTGCCCGCAGTTGTATAGGCAAAGAGGAACTTGAAATCTTCCGGGTTAGGGCTGGATTCTTTGGCAGGATCGACCGCCAAAACCCGGTCCTTCATGCTTGATGTGGTGAACTCCTTGATGAAACTGATAGTCTTTGCGGGGTCAGGATGGCTGACGGTACTTTCGAAGGATGCAGCGGAGCCCTCAATTTCCTGAGTAATATCGTGTCTTAATTTCTTTTCAACTTCAATATTTTCATACTGGTCTATTACTAAAGTGACTATTATCCCTATCAGAAAGGAAATAAACAAATAAAATACGAGCTTGAGGGTCCGCTTAAGCATCTTTCAAAATCCTGATATTAACTGCTAATAAAATAATACGAGTAATTAACGGCTATTTCAAGGATTTTCACTATGCAGGCGCCCTGCTGAGAGTGCATTAGGGTCATTCACCGCCCCCGCTTCTTCATCGGGGGTGGTCTATCGTATATAGAAGCGCAGTAATATGCCGTTGCGGTGGATAAAAGGCGCATCAACAAGTCCCAAAGTTCTTGATTGTGAGTTGCCGAAACAAGCTTATACTGCATATGTGTCATTATATGCAATTCAATTTGGCTTTAATTAGGTTCATTTTCGGTAGATAGGCAAGTATTACGGGGAAAATCTCGTATCACTTGTTAGAAAATCTCGAACTGCTTGTCAATTAACATTTATATTTCATTATTCGGTATCACTATAGGTTGTCGACTCCCAAAACCCATTTCTCTTAACCAACCGCTATTTTTACCATCCACCATCTCTTTCAATTCTTTACCTGCCTTAAAGAAAGGCACTAATTTCGCCGGGACTGATACGGGTAATCCAGTCTTGGGGTTCCTGCCGTCGCGTTCTTTTCTGGAGCGCAATTTGAAAATGCCGAATCCTCGTACTTCAACTTTGTCATTTGAGACAAGGGCATTTACAATGCTATCAAAAAAGGCATTGACGATAATCTCAGCCTCTCTCTTGTTAATTCCATCTATTTTATTAGCCAGTTTCTCGATGAGTTCAGCTTTTGTCATAGGATCCCTTGATGAATAAAACGCTCTTGTTTTTTTAGCTATTAGATTATGTTAGCCCTTCGGCGATTCTGTACGATCCTTTTATCCACGATGCTACCGCAGTTTAAGCACTTCCAGCCGTAGAAAGTCATCGAATTGTTATCGAACCTCTGATAGACCATCAACCCACCGCATTTCGGACATTTCATAATTGTTCCCCCTTCCAGGTATTGTAAGTTTTATGGGGATATCCGGAAAGCCGCCTTTATTTTGAGCCAGTCTTCTTAAGCAACCAAGCCATGTTCTGCCCCAGCACCTCCATCGTCCTGATCCCCTCTTCGTCCTTTTCCACTTCTCCCTTTTCGCGGCCTATCCCTATGTTCCAGTAAATAGACCCAGGGACTACCATTTGAGTTACCATAAAAAAATGATTTATAGAGTCGAATACGTTTATTGCCCCGCCTCGGCGAACCGCGACGACGGCAGCACCTACTTTCCTCTTGAACATATCGTCATTGGCCATGGAGGTCATTCCAGCCCTCTCAATGAGAGCCTTTAGTCCCGCGCTGATATCGGCAAAATAGGTGGGTGAACCTAATATTATTCCGTCAGCATCTAGCATCTTGTCTATACACTCATTGACTACATCATCCTTAACGGCACAATGACGGTCTTTGTTCTTAAAGCATTTGTAGCAGGCAATGCAACCCTGGATTTTCTTGCCCGAGAGCTGAACCATCGTTGTTTTTATGCCTTCCTTCTTCAGTTCATCAAAAACCCGGTTAATCAGTATCGCTGTATTCCCATTTTTGCGAGCACTCCCATTGAAGGCGATGACTTTCATTTTGTTCCTCCTGCACAGAACCATTGGGGTGAATAAAACACAAGTGCTCTATTGATGGTTGGTGCGGATTATATTAACTTATTTGAGATGTTAGAGCAATAACGTTTTACCTTGTCCAGGACAGCACGGCGGGACACAGCACCATGGTTTTTTGACAAAGTTCCATAAAATCCTCAAAATAAATATTAAGATACAAATTTCACAGTATACCCTGAGTCCACAGAGGACTTGGGAACTGGTATTGATGTTGTGCTTGTCCACGATGGAAATGAAACTCGTCTGACTAGGACTAGTAAGCAGCCCAAGGGGTCTGCGAGGGAGGGGGACAAAACCCTACCGACCCAAGAAAATACTATAAGCATCTACTGTGACAAGCTGTGATGTTGCATCCCAATCAACAGCGACGTAAAAAGATTTCCATGCTTTCAAAATCGTGCCGTATATCACGAAGTTTTGTAATCGTCCTCGTCATCCTCTCGACTACCCTGACGGGCTGCTTTGGGATGATCGAGGGGATCAAGAGCCGCAAGATACTGGCGGAGGAGAAATCCCTTCCAAGGGACAGCGCCGGCATCCTCATAGGGGCCGAGCCATTCTCTTATCCGGTGGAAGGGAGTGAGCGGGCGGTACTCTTAATACACGGCTTTGGAGGCACGCCGTTTGACCTCAGGCTCCTCGGCAAGTACCTATCTGACAATGGTATAGCGGCATACGGAGTGCTCCTCCCCGGGTTCGGGACATACGAGCTCGATCTCGAAAAGACTAACTGGCAACAGTGGTCGGCAGGAGCGGAGAAGGTCCTCGATAACCTGACGGCACGGTATAAAAAGGTCTATATAGTTGGATTTTCAATGGGCGGCTCCATAGCGCTGCACCTCGCCGCCAAGCACAATGTGGCTGGGGTCATACTTCTTGCGCCGTGCATTTACATCAACGGGCAGAACATGCCGATAACGCCTGAGTATGCAATAAAGCATCTCGCACAGTTCCTGACAACGGACTTTATAATTAACGATGAGATGCGGGCGTTCGATTTCAGCGCCCTAAAAGGTAGGCCGTATTATCATCTCTTCCCTATCAAAAGCCTTAAGGAGCTCGTAGGACTCGAAGAGACAGCGCGCGGAGAAGTCGGGGCGGTGGAGGAGCCTGTGCTTATAATTCAGTC
>JBARKJ010000112.1:0-25713 GCA_049801375.1 Nitrospirota bacterium
AGGGTCTGCGTCGCAAACTTTCCCAATGTGCAAATGAATTTGGGAGCTATAAGTTGAAGTTGTTTCTTAAGGAACGGCTCGCACGCCGCTATCTCGTCCTCTTCGGGGTTCCGGTTCTCTGGCGGGCGGCATTTGACGACGTTCGCGATATATACTTCGCTTCGCATCAGCTTCATGCCCTTCTCGATGATGTCCGTCAGGAGCTGTCCGGCCCGGCCCACGAAGGGTTCGCCCTTTATGTCCTCGTCGCGGCCCGGCCCCTCGCCGACAAACGCGAGCTTCGCCTCAGGGCTCCCCACGCCGAAGACGATGTTGGTTCTGCCCTGGCAAAGCTTGCACCGCTTGCAGTCTCCGATGAAATCCCGGAGGCCGTCGAGCGTCTTGACCGCGCTCAGGCCGGGATAGATGTCCCCTTCACCCTCACTTGCGGGGAGAGGTTTTACTTCTTTCACTTCTCCTGTCCATCTGAAACTTTCCGGGCCCCATAGCTCCGTCACGCCCGCGTCGCGCAGGTAATCGGCGTACTCGGCGAATGCCGCGCCTTCACGGCCCACCCGCGGCCCTTGTTTTCCGTCCATCACCTCTCCCCCCATTTCAGCTTCGTCCGGAGCATATGGTAGTAGTCCTCCATAGGGCTTATCACGATATATATCTTGTTCGAGGCCACCTTCGCTTCCACCACGTCCTCAGGCTTCAGGAGGAACCCCACCTGCCCGTCCAGCGTAAGGTAGACATCCTCCGTCTCCGAGCGTATAGCGGCCTCGAAGACTACCGTGTCCGGTAGTATCAGGGGCCGGTTCGTGAGGGTGTGCGGGCAGATCGGCGTTATCCCCAGGCAACTGAGCGACGGATGCACGATTGGGCCGTTCGCGCTCAGAGAGTAGCCCGTGGAGCCGGTGGGCGTATAGACGATGAGTCCGTCCGCCCTGAAAGTGGTCAGGAATTTGCCGTCGATGAAGGTATCGATTTCGATTATCCTGGCAAGCGCCCCCTTGTTTATCACCATGTCGTTTAAAACGTGGTTGGAGGAAATTACCTTGCCTTCGCGCTTTATGGAGACGACAAGCAGTATCCTCTCCTGGACCTTGTACTGCCCCAGGAGCACCATCTCCATGGTCGGGTAAATCTGCTCCACCGGGACAGTCGTAAGGAACCCCAGCGTGCCCAGGTTCACCCCGATGATGGGCGTCCCCTTCTCTTCGATCAGCCGCGCCACGGAAAGGAGCGTCCCGTCGCCGCCGAAGACAACTATCGCGTCCGCCCGCTCCGGGATCTCCTCTTTCGGGACGCCCTGAAGCCCCAGATATGCGGCGGTCCCCCGGTCGAGTAGCGTCTTGATTGAACGCTCGTCCAGCCAGACTTTAAGCTTCCCGGCAAGCTCCCATGCCGGGGGATTGTCGTGCTTGCAGATAATGCCTATTTTCTTTATGACCGGTGTCTGGGGCATATGCTCTCCAGCATTTCTTCATATCTTGCGCCGGCGGCAGTAAAAGTCAGCTTCCGCCTGTCCTCGCCCGTGTACTGGAAATCTACCTCCATACGCTCGTCCGGCAGTTCGTCTCCCGCGCGTTCCGGCCATTCCACCATCGCCGCACCCTCACCCGGAAACTCTATAAACCCCATGCTTTCGAGGTCGGCGGGGCCGCCAAGGCGGTAGAGGTCTATGTGGTAAAGCGTTATCCTTCCGTGATATTCGTTTACGAGGGCGAAGCTTGGGCTGGTAGCCATATCCTGGGAATCAATACCCGATACGGCGCCCTGGACGAATGTCGTCTTGCCCGCACCAAGCTCCCCCTTAAGGCAGATGAAATCTCCCGGGCCAAGCAGACGCCCGAGTTTCACCCCGGCATCGACGGTCTCGCGGGCCGAAAGGCTCTCAAACGAGCAGGTCTTCGGCACTTTGTCAGTCCTTGGAGAAGGCCTTCAGCACGTCTTCCTTCCCGACTATGCCGACCAGCTTTTCCCCGCTCATCACGGGCAGAAGGTCAACGTCCTTCTCGGTCATTATGGTGGCGATATCGGTCAGGGTGGTGTCCTCATCGATGGTTACGACATCGGGATTGCAGATATCCCCCACCTTGGCCCCCACCATCTTTTTTAAATCTTCCTCGAATTTCTTTGAGCTTTCCAGGTAGATGAAGGCGTCGAATATCTGCACGACCGTCGGTATGTGCAGGCGCTTCTCCCGGTTTATCAGGTCGTTCTCCGTCACGATGCCGACCAGCGCCCCAGTGTCGTCAACTACCGGCGCGCCTGAAATGTGGTGCTCCATCAAAAGCCTCGCCAGCTCCTCTACAGTCGTCTGTGGCCCGACCGTAATCACCTCGCGGGTCATTATGTCCTTTGCAGTAAGCATTTTCGTCTCCGTCAGGTTAGATTAAATTAATCTACCATAGGGACGCGGAGCTATCAAGGGGAAAAGGGCGCGGGAGGGGGGATAAAGGGCAAGGGGATTCCTTCAGTGTGAAATAAAACGCGCTACTGGCGCTCGTCCTTCCACGAGATCATCACATTACTTAACCCGGCCCGGGAAACCTGCTGGAGGATAGAACGGTTGAGGTTCACGGTAATGTTTCCGCTGTAACTAGAGGTCCCCTGTGCCATCACGGCGCCGTTAATGACGGGGGTGCCCGTTGCATTAAAATTGCCCATAACATATATGAGGCCATTCCACGTAAAATTGCCATGCAAAGTTAAGTCTCCGGTTACTATCATTATCCCCCAGCCGGTGCCGCCCGTAAACGTTATCCCCCCTGGGGTGCCCGCCGAGTATTTGCAGGCATTGTCCATGAACAAAATGGAAGGACTTGTCGCGGTTCCCCATAGCCCGGTCGGCGGGGTAGAGGTGCCAGCCGTTCGAGCCGTGGCCATGCCCGAGATTTGACTGAGGCCCATACCCAGAAAGGAGCTCATATTTTCCATGGCGCTGGGTTGGTTTCCCCCCGTCTCATACTTGCCGTCGCCGCTCAGGTCCTGGCCAGTCCCGGAGGCGAGCGCGGTGTCGCCTAGCGCAGAAACAAAGGAACTCCCACCCATACTGAGACCGCCTTTGCCATAGACCCCTCCGGGGACATTAAAGTTCAGGCTATTCTGGGATAAGTCCGCGCTTAGCCTGGAAATGCCTATTACGGCTCCGGCCGCGTTTTTTATCTTCCCAACCGATATCACATGAAAAACTGGAAAGCCTACCTGCCCGCCGGAGCCGCCGTCGATTGGGGAAGCGGGATACTTGTATTTATTATTGTACAGCACGACGCTTGGAGGCCCATACCCGACGCCTGTCGTATAGTCGTGAAAATTGCCGTTCCAGGTATTAGGACCTGTAGTCCAGGTGGGATAGATGTACACGCTGTAGTTGCCGAAACCGTTTGTCAGGTTTACCAACCCGTTATACGACCAACCGCTTGCGGTAGGGCCGCTAGCCTTGAGTGATGCGAGATCGGTATTCGTAATAAAATACGGCCCCGACGTCTGGGTCAACCTGGCTATGGCCTCGTTAATCCCCGCCTGGCCGACATAATAGGCCATATTGTTGAGCTTTTCGTTCCCGCCGATCTGCGTCTCCGAATTCGAGGTCCAGATGGAGTACATGCCCAACGTCGTCAAAAGGACAAGGATAAGGAGCACCGTAATGAGGGCCATGCCTTTATCGTCTTTTAAACACCTTTTAATTTTTGACATTTGCATCCCCTAATTGAAGCCCACAGCCGTGGATTGCGCGCCCTTGTTCCCCGCGCTGTCTACCGCCTGTATCAGGACCTTGGAGCCGGCAGGGTACGGGCTGTTGTTGTTTTTCCCGTTGGCAATGTTGTAAGTCAACGTCGATGAACTGACCGACGTTAAAAATACAGGCGACTGACTGGGTTCCTGTATGTAAATCCAATAAGTTATTGGGTCGTTGACAGCGTCCATGGTGGAGCCGTCGGTGTTCTTGGTAACGGCTGACCAGACTATAACCTGCTTCACGTTGGCCCCGTTCCCGGTGGTACCGGATTTCGCGACGCCTGTTACCTGAGCTGGCGTGTTGCAGGCCGGGTCCGTAACCACCGCGAGCGAGGCTGCGGTCCCCGTATTGTCGTCCGTAAAGGTTACCGTATCGGCCAGGCTTGTCTTAATCGTCGCGACCTGGACTCCTGAGCCGGTCGAACCCTGCGAGGTTATCTGCATGGGTGTATGCGCCGCGCCGTTCAGGTAGAAAGTGCCCGTATCCCCGTCTTCCGTGAGGGTAATGTCCTGGCTCGGGCCGCTGGTTGACTTAACCGTCACGGTAATGGTCTCTCCGAAGATGCCGTTACCCGCCCTGCTGCACTTAAACACATCGAAATTGACAGGGACCTTGTTCCCGGTGTTGGTACTCCAGTTAGAGGTTATCAGGACAGACGCCGGGACCAGATCGACCCTCGTCAATCCTCCGCCAACGCAGATGACGGCCGGATTGGAATTGGCGCTGATGTTGGGGCCGGGGCTGGAGCAGGAGTTCTTTGCCACTACCTCATAGTCGGTGGACACGGTAACCGACGGGTCCGTCCAGGTCCGGGCCGAGAGGTTGCCCGCGCCGGTCGGGATGGCCCAAAGACCCGTCCCGATCTTTCTGTAGACGTCGTAAGTTATCGGGTCCGGCACGACGGCGCCTATGGTGCTTCCGTCGGTGTATGTCCCGCTGGAACCGCCTCCGGGCAGCGTCCAGTTCAAGGTGACACTGCTGCCGCTCTGCGTGAAGCTGAGGGTCGGCGCGTTTGGCGTCTTATCGCAGACGCTGAACTGCTTCTGGTCATACGTATAGTAGCCGTTTTGCGGCTCGGGCGCACGGTCGAAATTCCCGTCCGCGTCATTCGCCACTACGTAGTACCATACCCTGTCGCCTTCCGAAATCGGCAGCCTGTTGTCCGTCCCGTTAAGGAGGGTGTAAAGGTTCGAACTGCCGGAACTGAGCATCATCGGAAGGCAGGTCCAGGCAGGGTCCGTCGGGCCGGTCTGGGCCGGAGGATTGGCAGTCCCCTGGTCCGTCGTCCTGTAGTACAGTTTTACGGTACTCATGGGTATGCTCGAGCTGTTCCGGAAGGTATTGGAGAGCACCGAGTTCGACACGTTTATCTTGACGCCTCCGTTCACTACTATATCAGGCGCGGTATCCGTGCCGCTGGCGCCTGGAACGTCATATGCGGTAGTGGGGTTCGTGGGCAGGTTCTGGGCCACGCCTATCACGCTCGGCCCAAGTGATACGTGGATCGAGCCGTTCCGGGCGCAGGTCGTTTCCTTCGTGGAATTGTTGGTATATTCGGCGTTCAGGGTGATACTTGCATCCCTCATGTCCACGGAGTCGTCCACTGTCCCGGCCCCGGTTTCAAATTCAAGGGTTATGGGTATGGGGTTCGAAGGCGACGGCGCATTGACGCCGCAACCCTCCAGGACCGCAGGCGTGGTGAGGTTTACGGTGGCGCTCCTCTGCAGCCCGCCGGTCAGCAATATTGAGGAGCCAAGGCTCAGGGACTGATAATAGCTCGACGTAAGGCCGTCAGCGGACGGACCTATGGTAACCGATTTGAGATAGGCGGCCGGGTTGTCCCAGATTATGTTATCGAGCGATGTTATGGCCATGTTGCAGTTCGCCGTATTGTTTATATTGAATTTTACGGCGTTGTGGTAAAAAGACCCGTTGATGGATGTGGAAGTCCCGAACGTGGTAACTGCGCCGCCGGTCTGCTCTTGCAGGTCGCCCGGCGCGACCGCCGAGACAACCAGGGCATCGGAGTCCGGTGTAATGTCGCATGCGTAGCCGTAAGCCGGAGGACCGATTGAAGGAACTACGTCGGGAGTGCCGGGACCGCAGGCAGTCACCTTGGCTATATCGCTGCTGTTGACATACGCGCAGTCTGCCAGCTTGAACATGTAGTCGTACTGGTTGCCGGGGACCCAGTTGTCGTCATAAACTGGCCCCGTCCACACCGGTCCCGTCATATAAGTCCAGGTCGAAGAATTGTGGTTCTTCTTATAGATGTACAAACCTGCGTAGTCGTAAATCACGTTCTGCTGGCTATAGACCCAGTTGAGCGTAATGGGCATCTGATATTCGGTGGAGGTGCCGTAAGGGCTGTAAATGCACCCGCCGCCCGTCGTCACGCTCAGATAATAATTATTACTCGCGTCCTTGATAGTGGGCGCGCCGGGGAAATCGCTATCGTCGCCGCACAGCGTCGTTAGCGTCTGAGAGACATCCGTGGCCGTTTTAAGGCCCCTGCATTTGTAATAGCTTACCGCAAGGAGTGAATAATTCTGGCCGTTATCCAGGTCAGGCGGGTCCTTGGCCGGGATAAGCGGGTCTGAGAATATGATCGTTGGGACTGTGCCCGGGGTTTGGAACCTTCCGGGGACGCCGCAGTCGGTGTTGGGTATGGCGCTGCCTGACAGCAGATTTCCGTAAGTCGGGCTATTGGGATTCGTATCTACCACGGGATAGGTATTTCCCTCGTTGTAATAGATCATCGTGTATTCGTAGTCCGAGTCGTAACCGGTCCTGTTGGGGGCTCTCAGGTTGATGAATACCCTCCTCCACCCCGGTCTCGTACCCGTGATATCGGGAGGAGTCGTGGCCTCCGTATTTGTCGGGTCTTTCACTACCGTGGAGAACTGAGCAGAAATATAGTCCTGGACCAGCGTCGGGTCGCAGTTGACCGAGCATAGCGCGTAAGTGTAGTTCTGGCATGTCACCAGGGTCGAATCCTTGTCGATATAGCTCGTGACGCCGCTGGTAAGGGTGGTTTCATCCGCTATCAGATAACTGCTGGGAATCGGATAAGTGAAGCTGGACGAGGCCGGTATCCTGTAAAGCCTGTATCCTTGCGTGGCGTCGGTGCTGGAGTTCCAGGTGAGTTTTACCTGGTTCTGGCCGACGCTTGAGTCGTCCAGAATGTTAAAGGCCTGGAAATTTGCCGGGCCGTGGAGAGGCAGGGGGATGTTGATGGTAGTATCGTTACTGCCGCCGAAAGCGGTTATGCTGGGGTTCGGGTTGCCGGAGACCGCGGGGGAAAAACTGCTGATGTTCCCAGAAAAGTCATAGGCCTGAATGACAACATAATAAGTGTTCACCGTCCCTGGAATTGCCGGGTGAGCCTGGGTTATGACTAGGTTGTTTATGTTACAGGCAGGATGATTAGGGTCCGCCAGGGAAGTTACGGCTACCATTTGCTGACCTTCAAAGTAGGTTGGATCCCTGGACCAGGAGACAACGTAACCTGCTAAATCCGGTTCCGTGTTCGCGGTCCACTTGCACTCCAGGGTCCCGGAACAGGACTCTGAATCGACGACGTTCAGCCCCGTTGGAATATTGGGGGCCGTATGGTCGGATACAGTCTCGCTGGTCCTCATATTAACGGGCGACACCGATATGTCGTTGGTCACGTAATAATATTTCTTGGTCCTCGGGTCCATCTTTTCGGACTGCTGGACTATAATTACATGTATTCTCGCGATGACAGGCGGGGTGGTGACCATGAGGTTCCCGGGATAGAGGTCGCTGGGGCCAAACGCAGAATTGTCAAGCTTGTAATACTGGAACTTTAACGTCGAGATATTACTCGACACTACCTGGTGGGGTACGTAATTGATAGCGTCCGGGGTACAGGGCACCGAGTGCGCACTATCATATTGCGTATAGACGTCCCTGTACAGCGTGCCATTCCTGTAAGAGTACTCGATGAGCCGGTTATTGGAGTGGGTGCCGGTATCCGTCAGCGGCGTATCTATATATTTGTCAAAGCATATGGTGCTCTGGTTTGCCAGGACTATTTTATCCGCGGCGGTTTTTGATGTAGGAGATCCATCGGCATTAACGTATGCGGCGGAACGGTAACCGGCCATCATCAGGTCGCGTTGCATATAATTGAGCGTAGCCCTCTCCGCCTGCTGGGTAGACGCCTTCAAGCTCTGCGACTGCCACGTGTCGTGCACGTTATTATATACCTCGTACACCCCGACCACGAAGAAGGAAAAAACGACCAGGGTCACCATTATCTCTATCAGAGTGAAGCCCCCGCTTTTTACCCGATCTTCTGAGTATTTCATTTTCATCCTCAATAAAGCGCCGCCATTATTTTGAAATCAATGTTTGTATCGTCACGCTGTGCTGTTGGGTTTTGTTACTATTTCCTTTAGCGGTCCATGAGGTGGTGACGACGGCTTTTGCTAAATTCAGCGGAACCGCGACGCTGGTATAGATTTCCCAGGTCCTGGTAAATTTATCGCTCACGCTGCTGCTGGATACGGTCGTGGTATCGCTAAACACGGTACCGCCTTGTGATACAAGTTTGGAATAGTCAGTCAATTTCAGGTCCTCTATTTTGGACGCCGCGAGGTTGGTGGCCTCGGTAATCTGCCTGCCTTCGGCGCCCCCGTTCATTGAAACTACAAGCATCCCCAGGACAGCCAGCATGCCGAAGGTGAATATCGCCATCGCGACCAGCACTTCAACCAGGGTGAACCCTTTTTCTCCGGTTTCGATCATTCGTCTACCCATAGCGTTCCGTTAATGTACTGGATTTTCGCCATTCCGGTCAGTTCGTTCACCAGCACCCGATAGCATTCCGGGCTGGAGCTTTGCGGAAGCCTTCCCAGATATACGGCGCCCTGGTGGTCGCCCAAAATACCGTTTCCATCTACCGAAGCGGTGCCGTCCGAATAAAACATCACCTTGCCGCCGGTAAAGACCTCCGGGGCGTTCAGCCAGTCGCTGTAAAGTTGAACCCCCGTCCAGCCGTAAGTGCTGGAATTTCTTAGCCATGGCAATCCGGAATCCACTTCAGTCGCAAAAGTACCTGTGCTGCCGATTTCGGGACCCATCGTAAAGGAATTCGCGGGAGAACCGTTGTTGTAATCGAACTGCACTATATAAGTGGTGTTCTTGGCTATCGCTTTCATCCGGGCAATCTGGAAGGCCTCGGCGATGTCCCGCGAGGCGCCTTTGACACGGAGGTGAGGGAGCATGCCATAATAATACGGGACGGCTATCGCCGTCATTACCCCTATAATGGCCAGAACCACCATCAGTTCTAATAGGGTTACGCCCCGCTTATTCTTTACAAGCACCATCCCGGCCTCCTGCCGATACTTAACTGCAAAAAAAATGCCACTCCCATAAAAGTGGAAGCGGCGTCATTCTATACGGTTTTTCCAGGTTTGTTAATTAATTTCTTTTAAGAAGTATGTAGTTTGCTTCACAGGGGTGTGTAAACGTTTACCCAATCCCGTAATCCTTTATCTTTGTCAGAAGCGTTTTGTAGCTGACGCCCAAAACCTCCGAGGCCCGGCTTTTGTTCCCGCCGCAGGAACGAAGAACCCCCTTTATCGCCTCTATCTCGGCGGCCCTTGCCGCAAGCGAGGCCGTCCTCTGGAGCCCGCCGGATGTCTCTTCTTCCACGCGCGGCGTACGGCCCAGGTGCTCCAAACCTATCTCGTCTCCGTCCGCGAGTATGACCGCCCTCTCGATACAGTTCTCCAACTCCCGCACGTTCCCCTTCCACTCCATATTCGAAAGCGCGTCTATGGCTTCATCTGAAAAGTGAAGACGCCCTTTCTTCAACTCCGTTTCGTATATTTTCAGGAAATGCCTTGCCAGCAGAGGTATGTCTTCCCGCCTCTCGCGGAGCGGCGGGATGTGCACCGGGAAAACGTTCAGGCGGTAGTATAGGTCTTCCCGGAACTTCCCTTCCGCGACGGCCTTGCTTAAGACCCTGTTGCTGGCCGCAACTACCCGGACGTCCACGGAAAAAGGCTCGGAACCGCCCACGCGCTCTATCATCTCGCCCTGGAGCGCCCGGAGGAGCTTCGCCTGCAGGGTAGGGTCCATCTCTCCCACCTCGTCCAGGAAAAGCGTCCCCTTGTCGGCAAGCTCGAACTTGCCCATCCGTCTTGCGTCGGCTCCGGTGAAGGAGCCTTTTTCGTGCCCGAACAGCTCGGATTCCAGAAGGTCCTTCGGGATCGCGGCGCAGTTGACAGCCACGAACGGGTTGTCTTTCCTGGGCGAGAGATGGTGCAGGGCCTTGGCGAAAAGCTCCTTGCCAGTGCCCGACTCCCCGGTTATCAGGACCGTCGCCCTGGTCGGTGCGGCCTTCTTCAGGAGTTCGAGCGCGTCAATTAACGGCTTGCTTTTTCCGACAAGCATAGGAAACGACAGTTCCTGGGCGAATTCCTCCCTCAGCACGAGGTTCTCCGCCGCCATCTTGCCGCTTTCCAGCGCTTTTTCCACCAGCGCCAGCATATGCGAGATATCGAACGGCTTGGTCAGGAAGTCATACGCCCCGGCCTTTACCGCCTTGACCGCCGTCTCTATGCTGCCGAACGCGGTCATCATTATGACCGGGAGCAGGGGCTTTTTCTCCTTCAGGGCCTTCAACACCTGAAGGCCGCTCATCCCGGGGAGCTTCAGGTCGGTCAGCACGAGGTCCGCGCCTTCCCGGAGGACCTTCGCCACGCCCTCCTCACCCGTCCCGGCCGTGAGCGCAAGGTAGCCTTCGGCCTCAAAGGTCTTGGCCAGCATCTCCGCCATGGACTTTTTGTCCTCTATTATGAGTATCCTGAACTTCTCCGCCATCGCCAGCTCCTACGACTTAGCCTTTACCGGAAGATAAATCGAAAATACCGCTCCGCCGGTTTCTGACGCCTTCGCGGTTACCCTGCCGCCGTGATAGACAATTATCTTCTGCACGAGAGACAGTCCGAGGCCTGTGCCGCCGGACTTGGTAGTGAAGAAAGGGGTAAAAATTTTCCCGGCTGTGGATGGGTCCAGTCCGTGGCCCGTATCCTTGAAATCCAGCCTGACGTACTTCCTCTTGCGAGATTCCGCGCCGTCGCCCTTCTCCACCTGCGCCCTGACCGAGAGTGTGCCGCCGTCCTTCATCGCTTCGTATGCGTTTTTTATCAGGTTTATAAACGCCTGCCTGAGGAGCACCGCGTCGCCTTCGAGCGCCGGGAGGTTCCCGTCCACATGCAGCTCCCGGTTTACCCCCGTTCCGATGTTCCCAAGCGCGCGGAACGATTCATCCAGCAGCCCCGGGAGTTCGACCTTCGCGATGTTAAGCTCCGTGGGCTGGGAAAAATTCAGGAACTCCCGGATTATTTCGTCCATCCCCTTTATCTCCTGGCGGATACTCTCCACCGCTTCGAGTGACGAACTTTCCCCTTTGGAGTTCCTTGCCAGGAAGTCGGCGTACCCGGATATGACCCCCATCGGGTTCCTGAGTTCATGCGCTATCCCCGCGGACATCTCTCCAAGGACTGCTATCCTCTCTTTCAGCTCCATCATCTCCCGGAGTTCTTTTACCTCCGTGATGTCCGTGAACACGAGTATCGCGCCGCCGGGCGTCCCCTCGCACGAAAGCGGAGATATGCCGGCGCCTATCCACCGCTTCCCCGCGGGCGTATTGATTTCGCCTTCCGCCCTCTTCTGGCTTAAGCCGCCCTTTACCGCTTTCTCCACCAGGGCCGCGAGCCAGTTCCCGGTCCCGAACAGCGCCGGAGAACGGCCTCCCGGCAGGGTGTTGCCGTCCCTTGCGAGAATCGTCCCGGCCGCGTCGTTCGCGGTTACTACCGTCCCGCCCGCGTCAAATGTAATAACTCCGCTCTGGATATTCTTGAGGATGCTCTCGCTCATGCTCCGCGCGCTCCGCGCGCGCTCCTCCGCCCTGTCCCGGAGCAGGCTCAGCTCCTTTTCCTTCTCCTTCAGCGAGGCGATGGTAAGCTGGAACGTATCCATGACGAACGAGATGTCGTCCCGGCTTTTGGGCCTTACATATGCCGGGGCGCCCTTCGCCATCTGAAGGAGCCTCTTCTGGGAACCGGTCAGCGTCTTCACGACATATATCCCGGCCATGAATAAAAAGACGGCGGACATCGACTTCAGCACGAAATAAGTCGTGTTCTGCTGGGCCAGGTCCTGTATATATCCCGCATCGAGCGCGGCCTCTCCGACCGCGACCATTCTGCCCAGCGCGTCCTTTACGGGGAAATAAACCGACCGGAGTTTTAAATTTCCGCTATTGTAAACCGGCGACAGTTCGACGCTCCCGCGCTCGACCAGATTAAATTCCTGCGGCGTAATCCCCCGGAGGACGAACTGGTCCCACTTGTGCTTTTTCCCGGAGGGATCGATTACGACCCGGCCGTCGAAGTCCAGGATTATCAGGTGGGGCAGGGATTCCTGGAGCATTAACGAATTCAGGTAATAGGGGTCCTTCAGGGATTGGGGATAGCGGTCGCTGACCGCCCTGGAGACGATCTCCGAGATATTCAAAAGCCTCCGGTCCATCTCCTTTTCAAGATGCTCTCTTGTCCTGGAGACGAGCGAAAGGCTGCTGACGGTCAGGACCACGAGCAGCGCCGCGAAAAAGAACGTCGCGGCCTTTATAAGGCCTTCCAGCGGAAAGCCGTTTCTGGATTTCATAATGCTCATTTTCGCCCTGCCGCTATTTCTCAGTCCTCTGAAGGCTCTTGATAAAAGGCGACAACAGGTCTATCGGCAGCGGCAGTATCAGAGTAGAGTTTTTGTCTCCCGAAACCGTAAGCACGGTCTGAAGGAACCGAAGCTGCAGCGCGGCCGGTTCCGTCTGGATGATCTTGGCCGCGTCCGCGAGTTTCTGGGCGGCCTGGAACTCGCCTTCCGCGTTTATGACCTTCGCGCGCCGCTCCCTCTCCGCCTCGGCCTGCTTGGCAATCGCCCTCTGCATGTTCTCCGGGAGGTCCACGTTCTTCACTTCCACGTTAGTAACCTTTACCCCCCAAGGCTCTGTCTGCAGGTCGATTATCTTCTGGAGCTCCACATTTATCTCGTCGCGCTTGCTTAAGAGGTCGTCCAGGTTGGATTGGCCCAGGACACTTCTCAGGGTGGTCTGGGATATCTGGGAAGTGGCGAAGTAGAAATCCTCGACCTCGATTATCGCCTTGCGCGGTTCCAGTACCTTGAAGTAGATTACCGCGCCCACCTTCACCGTGACGTTGTCCCTGGTGATGATGTCCTGGGAAGGCACGTCCATCGTCACGGTACGGAGGCTCACGCGCACCGCCTTTTGCACCGCCGGCAGGACGATTATTACCCCCGGACCCCTGACGCCGCCCACTGGGTCCACACGCCCCAGAGTGAACAGGACCGCCCTTTCATACTCCTTCAGTATCTTTATGGAGTTTATTATTATCAGGACCACTATTGCTACGGCTATCGCAAACCCTGAAATTCCGTACATAGCTTTCCTCCTTATTAATTCTGTTTTCCAACCTTCAGCCGGAGTCCCACCACCTCCAGCACCCTGACCTTTTCGTCAACCGCCACCGGCTCGTCCGATACAGCGCGCCAGTGCGCGCCATCGAGGAAGACATCTCCCTCCCCGCCTGCCGGTATCTCCGTCCTCGCCGTCCCGACCATCCCGACAAGCTTATCTTTCCCTGTGGTATGTCCGTACCGGCGGGATTTAAGCCCCGCCCGCACCAGTATGAAAAAGAAACCGGAGAGGATAATCACCGACGGCGCGAGCACCTTCAGCGATATCCGCATGTACGGGAGCGGCGAATCGATGAGCATGAGCGAGCCTAGCACGAGCGATATTACGCCGCCTATGGTGAGCATCCCGTAGCTGGGTATTTTTATCTCCGCGACGAACATGATGATGGCGAGCGCGATTAGAAGCACGCCCGCATAATTTACCGGGAGCGTCTGGAACGCATAGAAGGCGAGCACCAGCGAGATGCCGCCTATGATACCCGGCAGTATCAGCCCGGGATTGGACAGCTCGAAGAAAAGGCCTATAATCCCGACGAGCATGAGGACGTAGGCGATGTTCGGGTCTGTTATCACCGCGAGTATTTTCAGCCTGTTGCCGGGTTCGATGTTCTCCACCAGCGCGTCCTTCGTATGCAGGACAACCAGGCCGTCGGCCGTCCTCACTTGCCGCCCGTCCAGCTTGTTGATGAGGTCCGGCACGCCATCCGCTATCATGTCCGCGACGTGCATCTTTACCGCGTCCTCATCCGATATCGATACGCTTTCGCGTACGGCCTTCTCCGCCCAGTCGGCGTTCCTCCCGTAGCGGTCCGCGAGGCTGCGTATGTATGCCGCCGCATCGTTCTCCACCTTCGCCGCCATCTCCTTGGAGAGGCTTCCTCCACCCATCGTCACCGGGTGGGCCGCCCCTATGTTGGTACCCGGCGCCATCGCGGCCACGGGCGAAGCGAGGAATATAAAAACGCCAGCCGACGCCGCACGCGCGCCGGACGGCCCCACGTAGGTAACCACGGGAACCGGCGAGGCGAGTATGGTCTTGACTATCTTCCTCATCGAGGTGTCCAGGCCGCCGGGTGTATCGAGCATGATAACCAGTGCCTCCGCATGGCTGTCAGATGCGTCCTTGACGGCCTTCTCCACGAACTCCGCCGACACCGGGTTTATCACCCCGTCCAGTTCCGCCACCTTGACCAACGGCCTCGGCTCCGAGGCGGAAGCCGCCGTAGAGAAGGTTATCAGAAATAATACAGCTAAGGTTAATTTTTTCATGGGTTAATTATTATGTCGGCTTTGGATTTTAAATCACGCAGGTACTCACCCAGCTTCCTGTCCGTATCCCGCTCCGTGAGGAGCCGCTTTATCTCAGGCTCCGCCTCCGCGAAGTCCTTGTCTCCGAAATCCTTTTTATGCTCGTCGTAATATTTTCTCTCCTCGTCCGGCGTCACCAGGACAAAAGCCTTTATCCTCCTGTCCACGTATTTTATCACAAGTAACTGGTCGCGCAGATTATCTTTCAGCTCGTCCGGGGTAATTTCTTCCTTCTGCAGCGCCTCTTCAAAGGCTTTCTCGTCGGGATACCTGCTCTTCACCTTCATGAAGGCCTTCTCGACTTCTTCCGGAGTGACCTGCGCGAGGTTGAACTTGCGCGCTTCGTCGATAAGGAGCGCCCGGTTGATCAGGGAGTCCAGCGCGGCCTTCCGGAGCGCACTTTCGTCTTTCCCGGCTTCTGAACCTTCCGACTTCTCCACCTGGACCGCCTGGTCTACATCGCTCATCGTTATAACGTGGTCGTTCACCACTGCTTCCACCTTGTCCAGGACATAGGCGGAACATGACTGACTCTCCCATGGGAGGGCGAGGGATACAACAGATGCGATGGAAAAGACCATGATAAAAAGAATCTTCTTCATCAGAAAGCCTCTCCCAGGGTAAAGTGCAGTTCGCCTATCGATTCGCCCGGACGCCTGTTGACCTTGAACCCGTAGTCCAGCCGGAGCGGCCCGACAGGCGTCTGATACCTTATCCCCAGGCCCGCGCCGTAGCGCAGGCCATTCGTTTCGGAACTCGTCACGGACTGCGCAACCTGGTGTATCCCCTGGCTGGTGGGTGAGATATTCTTGTTCAAAAGCCATGCGTTGCCCGCGTCGAGGAAGGTCACCAGGCCGAAATTATACGGCAACGGGAAACGCACCTCGGCGTTGAATATCGCCATCGAGTCGCCGCCGACGGGGGACCCAAGCTTGCCTGGCGGCGCTGGTGCAAGTGGGGCGACGCTTTCGTATGAATATCCCCTTAGGCTGCTGGCCCCGCCGATGAAGAACCTCTCGGGGATCGGTATATTCATTACCGGCCCAAGAGAGCTTGCTATCCCGCCGCGCGCGGAGAACCCGGCGATTATGTGCTCGTAGATGGGAAAGTACCAGCTTGTCTGGGCGGTGGCCTTCAGCATGTTCACGGTAGAGCCGAAGTACGTGCTGGCGTATTTGAGGATTATGGCGTGCAAGGAGCCTTTGGTAGGGTTGAAAGGGTTGTCCCTGTAATCGAAGACGACCGACGGGATGATGCTGGCGAGGCTGGACTTGTTCAAGTCCTCCGGGTTAAGCACGGCCGTAGCATCGCTGACCTTGAACCGTTCGTACTGGTAATTCAAGGAGGAGGTGATATGGTCCCCGAAGGTCTTGTCGAAGCCGACAATGCCGATATAGTCGAGGATGTGGTAGTTCGGCTTAGCCGCATCCAGGTAAACGGCGCTGGTCCGGTAGCCTAGGTCCAGGCCCATAAACCACGGCCACTTGTATGTAGCGACGGCTTTGGTCTGTTTAAAACTCGCATCGCCCCTAAGCGATATCGAATGGCCCAGACCGAACAGGTCCACATACCCGACTTGCGCGAAGCCCCTCAGCTTGTCCCAGTCCCCGTACCCGGCGCCGAACTCCACCCTCCCGGCGTCCCGCTCCCGGACGCTCACCAGCAGGTCTTTGGTCGGCTCCACCTTCTCCGGATCCACGGGCTGAATCCGGACCTGGCTGAAGATTCCCAGCTTGTATATCTTCTGCTGGCTCCGCAGTATCTTCTCGTAATCGAAAGGCTCCCCCGTTTTGAAAAGCAGCTCCCGGAGGACGACCCTGTCCTTCGCCGCCTCGTTCCCCCGCAGGATTATCTTCCCGATTTTTACGGGCGACCCCTGATTTATCGCATACGACAGGTTCACTCCGGTGCCTTCGCCCACAAACTCCTGCTTTGTATCCATGGTCGCCCCGGTATAGCCGGCCGCGGAGAATATATTAAGGATACTGTTCTGGTCTTCTTTTACCTGCTGGGGATTGAACGGCTCGCCTACCTTCTGCTTTATGGCCGCTTCCACCTTTTTCTCCGGAACTCCGCTGCCGTCTATTATCTTGCGGGACAAAACGTAAGTCCTGAGGCCTTCGGTAATAGCGAACGTGACGTCGGCCCTGGTGTCTTTGTCGTAAAATTTAATCGGCGCGGGCGTCACCTTCGCCTTCAGGAACCCTTCCGATTCGTACAGGTTCCGTATCCGCTCCGCGTCCTGTTTTATGGCCTCGTCCGTTACCCGCTCGTTAAAAAATATGCCGGACTCGCGAAGCTCCATGGCTTTCTCTATACGGTCCGGCTTAAGGGTCTTATTGCCTGTAAGGATAATATGCTCAAGGGCCGTACGCGGGCCTTCCTTTATGACGAAGGTGACCGTCACGGTCGGCGGGGCGGCGGCTTCCTCCATCCTTGACGTGATCTTGACGAAATAGAACCCTTCTTTTTTGTAGTAGTCCGCGAGCTTGTCGAGGTTTTCCGAGACTGTGTCTTCGCTTACGTCCCGGTCGTCCCAGAAGGTAAGGGCCTTTTTCAGCTTCTTCTTCGAGAGATTGTCGTTACCCTCGAAATCCACCACCAGCTTCGGCCCCGCTTTTACCTTGAAATCCACCTCCGCCTTATCGCCGGAGACGGTTACCTTTTGCTCCACCGCCGCCTTCACGTAATCCTTTTTCACGTAGTAGTCGGAGAGAGCGGTGACCGCATTTTCAAGGTCGTCCTTCCGGAGCCTCTTCCCCTTCTTTATATTGTTCTTCTTAGCCTGTTTAAGGAGGTCCGCCTCCGCCAGGCCAAGTTCGCCGGCGACGCGCACCTCGCTTATTATTGTCGGCGGCCCCTCCTGGATATTTACCACAAGCACGGCCGCAAGCGGGCTTACTTCCTTCGGCTCAAGGCTGACCTTTGCCTGCGGAAACCCTTCGTCGTGATAGAACTTCAGCACCGCCTCCCTGGAAGCCTTAAGCTGGCGGGACTCTATGAAATCGCCCTCCTTCAGGACCATCCTGGCGGCAATCTTTTTATTGGAGATCTCGTCGTTCCCCTTAAACTTTATTTTCGATATCCGTAATTTCGGGATGAGACGGAACGTGATTATCGTCCCTTCGGGAGTATCCGTGCCAAGGGCGATGATGTTCTTGAAAAGCCCTTTCAGGTACAGGAGCTTTATAGAATCGTTGACCAGCCGCAAAGAGAGCGGGCCTCCTTGCCTTACCTCCACAAGCTGGTCAATGCCCTTGGGCAGTTTTCCGGGGTAATCGAATTTTACCGCCGCGACCTTCCGTACCGGCGGCGCGGTCTCCTGGGCCGGGGCGGCCTGCGGCGACGTTTCCTGGGCGGTGGCGGCCTGGGCCATGCCCAGCATGACGAGGAGAACGAGGAGACACGGGATGACCCGGAGAATTTTTCTCATTTGAATTCGAACCGAAACTGCAGGTCTCCGCCGTAATGACCGAGTTCGTCCCGTTCGCCGATTAGGGACAGGTTATTGTTGAATATATATTCGAGCTTTACGTACTGGTCTTCGGATGTCCCGACGTTGGAGGAATATGTCAGGTAAAGTTTCTCGGAGAAAAGGCTCTTGCCAACGGTGAGCCTGGGCCCGCTGGACACCCCCGTGCTCGTCATGTAGGGGTCTATCTGGAACCGGTCGAACCCCGTAATAGTCTTCACCCTGCTCTCCACGGCGTCCTGTATCTGTCCCGTTACCAAACCCGCGGCCTCGCCGGTGGTTATAGCCGACTCATGCCCTTTCAGGCCTTCGGAAGTCCTGCCTTCGGTCAACAGCGTGATGACGTCCGCCTCCTCAAGCGGCGGGTCGGAAGTCAAATTCACCGTTACCCTGTCTAGCGTTCCCGTAAGAATCAGCGTTATCGTGTAGTCCTGTACCTTCGTCTCGGCCTGAAGGTCTATCAGCGGGTTGAACTTCTTCGGGTCCGCGAACTCCATCACCGCGTTCTGAAGTTTAAAGTCGTTGTTCCTGAAATATATCGAACCGCTGTTGGCCTCCAGCCGCCCTACGAGTACAGGCCGGCTCGCGGTCCCTCGTACGTACACGTCCGCGGAGACCGGGACCTTCGCAAGGTTGTTGTCTATCTTTATGGTATCCGCCGCAGTGACATGAAGGTCCAGGGAAATGTCCTTCAAGCCGCCAGGCTTCGACGGGGCGGGCAGGTTCCTCTTCTGCTGTATCTGCAACAGCCAACTCTTCCAGTCCACCCTCTGGGCATATCTCGCGCTGCGGACCGACACGCTGCCGCTGGCGTTCATCCTGTCCCCGACGCCCTCGAACCTTATGGACGCGTCCACCGCGGGGTTCAGACCTTCGATTGTCTTTACCCTTATCCCGCTGCCGGTTATGTCAAACCCGAAGCTGTCGAACTGCCAGCCCTTGAAACTTCCGCTGCCTTTAGCCGAAAGCGTCCCGCCGCCGAACCCTGCATCGAATCTGGTAATCCGGAAGCTGGCGCCTTCTATCCGCGCCTCCGCGTTCACCTTGTCGAACCTCTGCGGAAAGTCCTTTACCTTGAGCCCCGCGTCCGTGACCCGGACCGTACCGGTGATCGCCGGGTTCATGAGGCTGCCTTTTACCCGGAGGTCCGCCTCTCCGCGCCCGCTTATATAATCGACGTCTTCCTTTAAAAAAGGCTTCAGCACGTCCAGGTCCGCCTTCGCATTCACCGCCGCGTCCACCTTGTCGATACCGGTGGCAACGCCGGAAGCCTCCAATGTAAGCTCATCCCCCCGGAGCCTGAAGGATTTAAGGTCGAGCTTCCCGCCCCGGTAGCTCATGCGGATGTCGCCGTCGTTCGTGAGCTTCCTGCCCATGATAAGCGCATTGACCTTCTTGAAATCCACATCCACGTAAGTGGCGGAAAGGTTTGAAAGCTCGCCGCCGCCGGTGAATACGCCTGTCGAGACGAGGGTGACATCTTGCGGCAGGCCCTTGTACGCCAGGCGAAGGAACGGCTCCAGCCTGCCGCCGTTAAAGACCATGCTTCCTTTCCATTTATACGGTTTTGACATCCCCAGCGACCCGGCAAGGCTCACCTTCTTATCCAGCAACGTGCCGTCGAGCGCCAGATTACCGTTCCACAGCTGTGCATCCAGCTTGCCGGCGCCCAGATCCACGTTCTGAAAACTCAGCTTGAACGTGCTCATGGTCGCTTTGATTAGCGGCTTGTCGAACGTCCCCTGCCCGGTGACGGCGAACGAGACGCTGCCCTTTATGGGCGCTCCGGTATCCGCCAGCAGCTTCAAGCTCCCCAGGGTGAACTTCGCCGAGGAGGCCTTGCCGTGGAAGGTGTTGTTGAACCCTATCGCGCCGGAGCCCGTGACTACGTCGTTGCCCCGCACCGCGACTACTTTCGGGAAAAGTATTTCGTTTTCCGAAAGCACGGCCGTCACCTCGCCCTTGTCCAGCGGCTGGCCGTAAACGTCGCCCGCGCCGGTAGTGAGCTTCGCGCTTCCCTTGAACTTCTTCAAGGTCCCGGAGAAGTTCAGGTCGCCTTCGGCGGTCATGTTTACGGGTATGTCTTCATAGAATATTGCGACGATGCCCCTTACGTCAACCTTGCGTACGGAGAGGCTAGCCTTGAAATAGGGATTGTCGAAAGTCCCGCCTCCCCCCTTGAAGAATATCGTGCCGTCCAGGACGAAGTTGCCGCTTTTGTGGTGTATCATGAAATCGCTGAAGGAGAGCTGCCAGCCGGAGAGCTTCACGTCCCCGCTTGCCAGGGGGAACGGTATGCCGTGGGCAAGCGCGTTTGTTATTGTCGCCTTGCCGGTTATCGTCGGCTCAAGGATATTGCCCCGCATATAGGCGTCGACGTCGAGCTTGCCGTGGACGTCGGAATATCCTATCAGCGTCGATATGTCGGTTATGTCCTCCGAGCGGCCTTTTATCGTCATGTCGGAGGTGCCGTCGAAGCCCACTACGCCCGCGAAGGATACCGTGGTATTTCTGGTGGATGCGAAGCCCCTGTCAACCTGGACAAGCCCTCCGCCGATGCGGAAATCTACTTTGGCCTGCCTGACGGAACCCAGTTCCGCGCTCACCCCTTTTTCGTCATGCGGTTTTTCGTATTTGACGGCGGAAACCGTGCCGGAAGCGGTTATGCCGGAGCTTGTAAAACCAGCGCCGGAAATGTTGACGTCCCCGTCAAGAGAGTACCAGGGGATGAACCTGAGCGTCGGATTTGAGGCTGTATAGCTGCCGCTTACCAGGCCGTTTAAGTTCCACTTTGAGGTGAACGACGGCTTGGCGCCCGAAAAATCCACCAGGACGTTCCCGTTCACTTTCCCGCCGAAAAGCCTGCTTTCAAGGCCCGGCATGGAGAGCTTCCCCTTGTCGAGGATTAGCTTGGAATAAAGGTCGTCTATCCTGACCCCCTCGTACGCACCTTTCTTCAAGGAAAAATCGCCTTTCCCGGTCAAGGATTTATATTTTCCATTCAGACGGCCTGAAAGTTGCGCCTCGCCTGAAGGCGGAGTTTTCATCAGTCCAAGCCTGCCCATCAGCGCGAGGTCGGCCCGGGACGAGAATTTAATGTCAAGTTCCGGCTCTCTGGCAGGAACTACATGGCCGGAGAGTTCGAGGTCAGCCCCTTCCAACTTCAGCCTCACGCCGTGCAGGTTAATGCGGCCATCGGCGTATTCGGCGTCGCCTTCCAGGCTGGCATGGACGTAAGGACGGCCTTGCACCCTGGCGGCGATGTTCTTGAGTTTGAAACCGGTCCAGTAGCGCTCACCGTTCATCCTGAAATCTACACCGGCATCGGCAACCGAAACGTAGTTTTTAGCTGAGGCGTCGGAATACGAGCCGCGCGCGCCGAACAGGACGATTTCTTTGACCTCCACTTTATACGCCCCCGGCTTCGGCTTCTTTTTTAAAAGTTCGTTGACCTTGTCCCGGAGCGGGTATATGTCCAGGCGTCCGTCCGGCAGACGGGCGACGCTAAGAGATATCCCGTATACCTGCAACCGGCGGATGTATATCCGCTTGTTCAGAAGCGCGCTCAGGCTGACGTATGCACGGATTTTTTCCGCGCCGACTGACCTGCCCGGATTTTTCGGGTCCCATCCACTGACGGCAGGCTTTTCCAGGTCTATATAAGCCGGGAAGAAATTAAAGACGAGCCTGCCCATCCCGACTTCCATCCCCAGTTCCCGTTTTGCCTGCTCCAGGATATACGACCTGATTTTTCCCGAGAAGTATTCCCCCCTCGTGAAGAGGTTCATGCCCCCGACCAGCAGGGCAAGGGCAAGCAATATAAATGCAGCTCTTTTTTTCAAACGTAATACTCGCGTTACCCGTGTGTTTATCAGCTCACCGCTTTCCGCAAAGCGCCTTTCAAAGCGGCTATGCGGACGGAGTCTTCCAGCTTATGCCTGAAAATGTCCGTGACGTAGAATACGTCCACTATCTGGTCTACCTCGGTGTCCACCTTCGCGGACGATATCTGGCAGCCCTGGTTGTACAGCTCCTTTGTAATATCATAGAGGAGCCCTACCCTGTCCGGGGCGAAGACCTCGACAACCGTGAACTTGTCCGAGGCCTCGTTGTCCACCTCCACACGCACCGGCACGTCCTTCAATGCCGTCCTTTTGGGATATGCGTGGGAGCGGGGCATCAGGTTTTCCACCCTCGCCTGGCCGCGGAGCAGGCTGACAAGGCTTCGCTTCACGTCTTCCCATACCTGTTCGTCTTCCGCGGGTTTTTTATTGTAGTCCGTGACCTGAAGCGTATCGATTATTATGCCGTTTTTGCCTGTGAATATCTGGGCGGAAAGTATATTGAGACCCTTCGCGGCCAGGCCCCCGGCCGTCAGGTAAAGCAGCCCCATCATGTCGTGCAGGATTACGGTCAACTCCGTATAGCCCCGCTCGTGGTGCCGGTGGTCCAGGACGATGTCGCCGCCCCGTATGCCTTTTGAGAGGTTGAAATGTCTCAAGGCCGTCTCGACGGGGACGGAAAGGACGTAGTTCGGCGGCAGGTTGTCCAGGAACCTCAACACTTCTTCCCGCTTCCCCACGCCCTTCGACGCGGCCTCGTCCGCAATCTTCGTACGAAGCTTCGCCAGCCGGTCTTTCTCGAATGCGAGGGAGGAGACTTCATCCTTCAGGAAGGCCATCGCGCTGCCGTGCAGCTCTTTCAGGAGCATCATCTTCCAGTCATTGAATATCTCCGGGCCTACCGCGGATATGTCCGCGTAAGTGAGGATGTAGAGCATGTCCAGAAGCTCCGGAGAGTCCACTATCCGGCAGAACTTTTCCACGACCTTGCGGTCGGACAGCTCTCTTCTTTGAGCGATGTGGTCCATCAGCAGATGGTTTCTGATAAGGAACTCCACCTTCTCCGCCCGTTCCTTCTCCATCCCCATACGTGCCGCCGCCTTGTAAGCGAGCTTCGCGCCGGTCTCGGAATGCCCTTTGCCTTTGGCCTTTCCGCAGTCGTGCAGAAGGGCCGCGAGCATCAGCGCCTGCTTGTCTTCGACGCGCCTGAACGCCTCGGAGAATTCCGGATAGGACATTCCCTCGCCGGTCTGAATATCCTGGATTTTTTTGACAGCCAGCAGGGAGTGTTCGTCCACGGTGTACTTGTGATAGAGGTCGTGCTGCACCAGCGCCGAAACCGCCCCGAACTCCGGCAGGAACCTTCCCAATACCTTCAGGCTGTGCATGTCACTAAGCGTCTCGTGGAGCCTGTCTATACGGCCTATAATCTCCAGGAATATCCGGCCCGCGAGCGCCGAATCCCGCGTCTTCCTTATGATAAGGCCGGGCGTGTCGGCTATGGCGTCTTTTAAAAGGTCGCTCATCACCGCGCCCTGCGCCTGGCAGTGCGAATAAGCGAGAAGTACCGTCTCGGGCTTTGAATTTATCTCCATCTTTGGGTCCCCCAAAAGACAGAGCTGCCTTCCCATCAGGAAGAAATTGTCATCCAGTTTCTTTTTGACGGGCGGAAAAATAAACCACGACCTCTGCCTTCTCTTCTCCAGCGTCCTGTCGATTACCTCAAGCGATATCTCCCGGACGCCCCTGGCCCGAAGATAATACGCACGCATGAAATTTTCCGCCGCGACGGAATTTTCTCTTTCGCGGTAGCCGAAGTCACGGGCGGCTTCTTCCTGCATGTCGAAGGTCAGCACGTCCTGCCTGTGGCCCGCCTTGAAATGCAGCTCGTTCCGAAGCCGCAGCAGATAGTCTCTGCAACCCCGAAGCCTTCTGTATTCCCTGTCCTTGATTATCCCCTTCTCCCGCAGTCCTTCGAGGCCGACGGTCCCATGCTTCATCCGCGCTATCCACAGCGCGGCGTGCACGTCCCGAAGCCCACCCGCGCCCTCTTTTATATTCGGCTCCCGCAGGTATACGCTGTCGCCGTATCTTTTATGCCTGTTGGTGCGCTCGACAAGCTTCTCCCGGACGTATTCCTCCGCCTTCTTGTGGTTGATAGCGAGAGTGGTCTTCGCCCTGAAGTTCTCAAAGACCTTGGCCTCCCCGAGGATTGGCCGGGCCTCCATGAGGGAGGTCATTATGGTGACGTCCCCCTTCATGAGCGAGGCGCAATCGTCCACGCTCCTGACGCTGTAGCCGATGTTCAGCCCCAGGTCCCATAAGAGGTGCAGGGCGCGTGAAGGGATGTCGTCGCCGCCGGACTTCACGCCCAGGAACATGATGTCTATGTCCGAGTGCGGGTTCAGCTCCCCCCGCCCGTATCCGCCCACCGCGGCCAGCATCCAGCCGGAATTTTCAGGCGAGACGCCGGCCTCGGAGCATATCCTGGCAAATGCTATCGACAGGAGCCTGTCCGTGCAGGCGGTTATCTCTCGTACGACCGCAAGACCGCCCGCCCCCTGGAAATGGGAACCTCTGGCGATGGCTATCCCTTCGGCAAAATCCTTTTTAGCCGTCTCTATCCAGGAGGAAATTTCCAGCACTCCCCTCTCGATCATGCTATTTCTTTTCCGCCTCTCGGACGTACCTCATACGCAGGTTGTAAAGGAGCGACTGCATCATGTGGGATTCGTCCTCGTTCAGGTTCCCCTTGGTCTTCTCCTCCAGGAGCGCGATCAGGTCTATCATCTGCTTCGCGCCGTGGAGGTCTTTTAATCCCTCAGGCTGGTCCGGGGCTATTTTCTCTCCCAGGTACATCAGGGCCGAAGCCCCCAGAGAGCCTATGAAGGAGATAAAATCAACCGGTGGAAGCTCGCCCTCCGGATGCGTATGCCCGCCGTGTTCCTCCGGATGCTTACCCTCTCCACCACCGGGGGCGAAGTCGGGAGTGGGAGCTTCCCTCGAAGGTTCCCGTACCTGCTCGCCTTCCTGGTTGAAAACCCTTTTATCCCTTACCTCGAATTTTTTTTCATCTTCGGACATAGTGCCTCCTTAAATTTTGTTTCAAACAGGGAGTAGAAATTTTTTTCTTCAAAAACGTCTGCTCTCTTAGATTAATTTTTATGTTCCAGTTCTTTCCACCACTTCGGGTCCACGTCCGGGAAAATATCGTCGCGCTCCTTCGTCATTCCCAGGAACTCCCACTCGCCCTGGGCGACCTTCTCGCCGCGTCCGTATTTTTCCGCCATTTCGGCGAGCCTCTTGAAGGTCTCGAAATGCTCAGTGAACCGCATCTCCGCGTAGTCCCTGGCGCTCCAGGTGCTGATGAGGAACTGCCAGTCGGAACTCTGGAGCAGGAGCAACTCACGGGCGGCCTGCTTAAGGATGTCCTGGAGGTTCTCGTCTTCCTTGCCCGAGAATTCGCGGGCAAGCGACAGCATCCTCGTCTCGGCCTCATAGATATGCTTCCAGGTCCACCCGGTCCACTCGTTCAACCATATGTAATGGAACCCGCCCTCGCCCCATGAGCCTTCCGGGAGCGAGACGAGCTGGCCCTTTTTCTGGGCGGAGACATACTCGCCGCCGGTAACCAAATCAACCTCGCCGTCCTCGGCGAGATTCTTTATCACGTGGTAGAGCCATTCCGGACCCTCGAACCACCAATGCCCGAATAGCTCCGCATCGTAGGGCGCGGTCAGGATGCCGGGTGTCTTTTTATCCTTCAAATGTTCGGAGAGCGCCGCCTTCACCATCTCCTTGAAATGGTATGCCTGCTCCGGGATGAA
>JBARKJ010000113.1:0-6156 GCA_049801375.1 Nitrospirota bacterium
GGAAACTGATTTGGACATGTGTCTTGGTGTCTGTGTTGTCCATTTACTCTGTCACCCTTGCGATGGCGGGGCCGCTGGAAGACGGCATTGCAGCGCAGAAACGGGGGGACTGGAAAGCAGCCTACTCGTTGTTGAAGCCTCTGGCTGAACAGGGTAATCCGGATGCGCAGAATAATCTTGGGTATATGTACGCTTTTAGCAAAGGTGGAGCACCACGGGACTATGCCGAAGCCATGAAATGGTTTCGCAAGGCGGCTAATCAGGGATATGCGAAAGCGCAGGCTAATATTGGATACATGTACGAATACGGCCAGGGGGTGCCCAGGGACTATGCCGAGGCGATGAAGTGGTATCGTAAGGCCGCTGATCAGGGGCTTGCGGGTGCGCAGAGCAATCTTGGGGTCATGTACGCAAACGGCGAAGGAGTGCCCCAGGACTATGCCGAGGCGATGAAGTGGTATCGTAAGGCGGCTGATCAGGGGAATGCGGTTGCGCAGAACAATCTTGGGTCCATGTACGCTAACGGCCAAGGGGTGCCCAAGGACTATGCCGAGGCAATGAAATGGTGGCGTAAGGCCGCCAACCAGGGGAATGCGGATGCGCAGAACAATCTTAGAATCATGCATGCCAAACCCGTCGCGTCAACAACGCTGCCCGCTAATATCCCTCCACCCGTTCAGCGTGCTCCACAGCCTGCGGAGGAAAAATCCGCGAGACGAGCGAAATCGGTAATGGCATCCGGCAACGCTGCGGCGGCGGCCACACCTCGCCCCCAACCCGGTAAGGCGACAGGCGCCGCCCCGGGCAGCGCACTTGATGCCGCAATGAGGGCTGATATTGCAGAAGTGACCCGATCTATTAGAGATAATGGGTTCCCCGGGGCGGGTGTTTTTAATGGTGTATATATGGGACCGGGAGCAAATGCGAGGGGGGAGGATTACAGGCTCAAAACATTGTTGGGCGACCCAACAGCGAAGAATATCGCAACAAAATATTGGGTTGGCACCTTTTATTATAACAGCCTCCCAAAAGGATGGAACGAGGCAGACATGGGAACGCTGGATTACGACAAAAATCCAAATGCCGCAAAAGCACGGCGTTGGTTCCAGATGATAGCGGATCAGATTAAAGCCAATCCGAACGTGCCTCTTCCGTCCGGTGTGACCAAGGAATCGATCGAGTTTCCGTTGCGATGGATTGATTCTGAGCTCGCTACGGAGAGGCAACGCAATGAGGCTGAGGCCGAAAATGCCCGCAAGGAAGCCCGGAAAGAGGCGGCGCTGGCGGCGGCAAGGAAGCCGCTGCTTGCCGCCAGAAAGGATATCGGGGATACCGTGTGTGGTAAGGATGGTACGGTTTATGGTCAGGTGGAGAAAGTGTATAAAAACAAACTGCAAGTAAGAGTTCATGGTAGGTATTCCGACGAAAAAGAATGGGTAAACTATAACGAGGTATATAAGTGTGATTAGCCGTAAAAATTAGGGATGTGTTCCTAATTATCCATAATTTTGCAACGGAGGACATTATGAGATGGTTTTTGCTTTTATTTGCTTCAATCGTGCTATTGGTTTCTCCAGCATTAGGCGAAGGTCCGGCTGATACCCGCCCGTGCATGGCCAATTTTTCTGATTCGGGCAGCTTCTTGTCGGGACATGCCTTCAAGAGTTTCCAGGAGTATCCGAATAGCTCGAAAGCGGCAACGTTTGACTACCTGCTCACGAAGATTGCTTCTAAAGGTTACACCATCATCTCTCATGACAAGGATGCCGGGCTTATAAGCGCCACGGAACATGCAACTTCATCTTTGAACACAGTCATATCGGAAGGCAAGCCGACTGGAGTCCGAGTGGACATTTCTTTTCTAGGGCCCTCCATGGCGGTGATTTCCGATGATGACGTTCGCGCTGAATTCTGTTCCATACTAGATGGCTTACCCGTCAACTCATCTGGGGGAAATTAAGGTGTGTTGCTTGCGGGAGGTGTTACAATGAACTGTCCATTTTGCGGTACTCAAATACTCCCCGGAGGTTCGGTTTGTACTGGTTGTCAGGCGTATCTCAGCTCGCAAGCAAAACCGTACCTTGTGATATTGGCTGTGATTGGTTTATTTTATTTTTGGTATGAAGCTTTTACGCATCTCTCTATTGTTGGACTGGTATTAACCGAGCTCGTGCCAGGGTGGACGCATTTTGGCAACACGCACCCGGATATCGGAATATTCGCAGTTTTTGTTGGTATTGTTGTTGTGCCTTGGGCAGCTTTGGCAATTGCTTTTCATAATATGCCGATACTCCGGAAGACGATTTGGGTAAGACGATTTGGGTAAGACGATTTTAAGAAATTTTCCCAGGTAGGAGTACCTCTGGTTATAAGTAAATTCAAGGGCCTGTCCGGGATTTTGTGTAAACGGGTTTTCGGTTTTATAAATATTATCGAAAACTGATTAAAATGGCCTGAACGAGAAAAGTGTTTGACCCCGCACCGCCGTGCACTACTATGCCATGTTCAATCATGGATTTTAAGCCTCTACTATATTTTAACATGCAGCATCGGGACCCCTAATCTCTGCCGTTCGTTCTCTCCCTTAAACAAGTCGGCCTTCCTCACCGGCACGTCGCCGCGTTCACCCTCGTGCTGGGCCTGTTCCTTGACCGGCAAGCTTGCGGCCTGCTGAACGGTATGCTTCCCGAACCGTTTTGACAGCTCATCCACGGCTGTATAGACCTTAGATGCTTTTTCAATTCGCATTACGTCGTCAAAGAGGCCGTACTGCATCTGGCCCTCTTCCATAAGACCGGTAAGCACGACTCCCGTCGAACGGTATAGATTTCGGGAATTGTAAATCTGGCCGAATCCTTCCCTCAAGACCTCCATTAGCTCCACAGGGTAAGCCGACGGGTGATTCAGCTGCATCTCGATCCCGACATCCTTAAAATCCTGGGTGCGTAAAAAGAGAACGAGCCTTAAGGCGACGAGCCTGTACCGCCGGGCTTTAATACATGCGTTCTCCAGGTTTTTGGATAACTGCGCGAAGATGAACGTCTCATCGCTTGAGGGCGGGGTGAAGGTCTTTGACTTCCCGATTGATTGGTACGTGCTCTTAGTTTCAGTCGTAACGCGAAGGACGCTCCTGCCGTTCAGTTCGTTCCAGACCTCCTGGTATGGCTTGGCCAGGTGTTGCTTTATAAACCACTCATCCTTCTTCGCAAAATCCAGGGCCGTCCTGACCTCGAATTTGTTAAGGTAAGCTGCTGTATTCGGGCCTATGCCCCAGACGCTATCTATGGGCAGTTTTCCAAGGTAGGTATGTATTTCGCGTCCCGGGATAAGGGTAAGGCCGTGAGGCTTCTTATATTTTGACCCTATCTTGGCCAATACCTTTGAAAGACTCACGCCTATAGACACCGAAATATCAAGCTCGGTCTGGATTGTGTGCTGTATCTTCTCGGCAATCGTGCCATACGAGCCGTGGTACATTCTTCTCAGGCCGGTGAGGTCAACGAATGCCTCGTCAATGGAATACTCTTCCACGTCGGGGGAGAACCGCCGAAGAATCTCGAACATCCGCATTGAGAAGAGGCTGTAGGACTCGTAGTCGGACGGCAGTATAACTGCGTCGGGGCAGACCTTCTTGACCTCAAATAGCCGCATAGCCCTTGTCACGCCGCGCCTTTTTGCCTCATAGCTCGCAGCGGCCACTATGCCCCGTTCCTTGCCGGTTATTACCGGCTTTCCTTTTAGCTCGGGATGAAGCGCCTGCTCACATGATGCAAAGAATGCGTCCGCGTCCACGTGAAGGATAGCCTGCGGCCAGGACCTTATTGTTAGAGGCTGGTTTTTCATGATGCCACCTATTTGTTATTTGTACTTTCTGATTACGGACGTTACGACACCTGCAATACGGAGTTCCTTCTGGGGCTTGATGGGCTTGTAGTTGGGATTTGCAGGGATGAGTGAGATGCTATCGCCTCGCTTCTTCAGGTACTTCATTGTCCATTCGCCGTCAACCTCGGCAATCACAATATCGCCGCTCTTGGGGGCAGCGCCTTTATCCACGAGGACCATATCCCCCGGAAGGATTCCGGCTTCTATCATGGAATCCCCGGACACTTTCAGCATGAATGTAGCTGCGGGGTTCTCTATCAGAAAATCATCGAGAGAAATCGTGTCGGCAAGTTCCTCTTCGGCGGGGCTCGGCCAACCTGCCTCGACCGTGCCGAGGAGTCGAGTGGCATTCTTCAGGGAGAGTGGGATCAACCTGCCCTTTTCATCACGCCTCAGGATGTTAGCCTTCTCCAGCCTGCCGACCAGCTTGAACACGGCGTTCTTGGACTTCAGCCCAAGCATTTCGCCTATCTCTGAATAAGAGGGCATCCTGCCGTTTTGCTGATAGAAGGCGGATATTTCGGCAGTCCTCGCCTTCAGCCTATTCTCTTTCACGCTGTTTCCCATGAAAGACATTATAGGTGAACTATTGTTCACTTGTCAATAGGGATTTATATTGCCTTGCCTCCATTCTCGCCAAAATATGTCCCCTACCCTCTAAAATAGTCTGGTCATCTGCCAGCAATCCGAATAAAAACCTGCTATAACTCCACCCAGCTTCAAAATGTTGCGCTACCTGCCAGCAATCCTACAATCCCTGAATGAAGCTATTTGCCAGTAATTTTTAACATAAAATAGGAACCATGCATTATGAGGGATGTGCTTGAAAAGTATGATGTCAACGCCATTGTCCAAGCTGACGCAACACAGGGCATTACTATGGAGCTACTGACCATCGAAGAATTCGCGGAGCGTATGAAGATTAGCCGTTCTACTGTATTCGACTGGATAAGGAAAGGTAGGTTCAAGGCCGGGAGACACTACATGAAGATTGGTCGTGTAATAAGGTTTGAGTGGGGGCCTGAATTGATATTAAAGCTCCGCGAGGATAGCGCCAAAGAGCATGAAAAACTACAGAGTAATCCCTTGTCAAGCCAAGCCAGGTTTAGAAAAGAGAGGCGTCCCAATAAAGGACGCGTAGCCATAAATCTTGACTGTTGAAAATCGGGTCGGAATGGGTTATTCTCCTTCCTATCGGACTGAACCGGATAGAAAGGAGGTGCGACGGAAGTAAGGAGGTAGCTGTGAGAACAGCTATAGTGTTAGAGGAAGAAACTGGGACACCCGTAAAACAAGCCGGACGGGTAACCCGGAAAAGGGGATCGAGAAAACTGTATGTGGATTTTAATTACAACGGCGTTAGGTTGGAAAAATCTACCGGTCTTGATGATACCCCTGAAAATTGGCGGATCGCCAGGCAATGGCTTGACAGGCAGATGGTGAAGATAGCCTCCGGTAAATTCGTTTTCGCGGAGGTTTTTCCTGGAGCATCAGAAGAAGAGAAGGCATTCCATGCCGCAAGGGAGGGGTGGGAGTTCAAATCCGAGCCAAGAGAGATAGTGTTTGGAGATTATGTGGCTTCGTGGCTCAATCGGATATGGATCAAATACCCTTCGGAAATCAAGAAGCGCGACTACAGGCAGGTCATTGACGACTGGCTATTGCCGCACTTCGGGGATAAGTCGTTCCAGTGGATGTCGGGCGTCAGGCTCCAGGAGTTCGTTGCCGAGTTGAAGTGGCGCGGCGGAAAGAATGTCGGTAAGCAGCTATCCCCTTCGAGGATGCGGAACATCCTGATACCGTTACGCACTATCTGGACTGATGCATGCGAGGAATACGGATGGGAAATAAAAGACCCTTTCAGGTTCGTTGCAAGGCATATACCTAAGGTCCGGAAGAAGCAACGGGAAGTGTTCAGGTTTGAAGAATGGCGGAGAATTCTGGATGTCTTTGAGCCGTACTATAAGCCCCACGCGGAGTTTATGATAATGACGGGTATTATAGCTTCCGAGATGGCGGGTTTAAGGAAGGAAGATATAACAGCGAGCCACATCGTTGTCCAGAATTCTATTGTAAGGAGATGCGAGAAGCAGACCCTAAAGACCGAGTATCGTTTTAGGCGTATCCCCATAACGGAGGAAATACGGAAAAGGCTCGATGCCGTTATGAACGGGACGGACGGAAAGTACGTCTTCACCATGAAGAGCGGTATCCCCTTCAGTGAAAGCTCCTTCAGGAACAACGTCTGGATACCGGCGTTCAAGAAAGCCG
>JBARKJ010000114.1:0-2259 GCA_049801375.1 Nitrospirota bacterium
CTTCGGCGGAGAGCCTGGCGTAATCATCCTGATTCAGCACGCCCTTGGCCTTGAGGACATCTATAAGCTGCATCGTGCTCGCCGCCGGAGTCGGGGAGACGGCCTCGTTTTTCTTCAGGCTGTCATAAGACGCGTCGTCGAGCACGCCCTTCGCCTTCAGCACGTCCAGCAGGTCGCTTGTAACATTCTGCCCGTCGGCAAAAGCGGCGCTTACGGACAAGAGCAGGATTAATAATGAAGACGTTAAAACTGACATAAACCTCATAATGGATTTTCCCTCCCTTTCGGATTGCCTGCCTAAAAAAATAATGAAAACATTTAAAATGAAAAAAGGCGCCTTAGGATATAGAGGTGCCTTGCCGCGAGTTGCCCTCCTTTCCAAAACCGGTAGACCGGCTTCTATGGGAGACCGCACCCTTTCGGATGCGACCCTGTCGGCCGGGACCCCTGGCCCCTGCGAAAGGGCTGTAGGGCGGTCCGGCTTCGGAAGAATATTAAATTTTAGCGAGTATAAGAAGCGCGGAGGTGACTGTCAAGCGTAAAATGGAACGTCGTTACTTTTCTTTCGGGAAAGAAAAGTAACACAAAAGAAAGCAAGACTGTTTTTAGTTTACAAGTTTTTGGCGTTACCTTTTTCCAAAAAGGTAACAGGTTTATAAATCCGGTTCAGCCTCGTCAGCCGTTTTGCGCCTTCTGGTAATCCTGGCCATGAGGATGCCCACCTCGTAGAGCAGTATTATGGGCACCGCCATGAGGGTCTGGTTGAACATGTCGGGGGTCGGGGTAAGGATGGCCGCCGCGATGAAGGCGATGAGTATGGCGAACTTGCGGTTCTTGGCCAGGAACTGGGGCGTGACAAGCCCCAGGCGCGAAAGGAGCGTTATGATAAGGGGAAGCTCGAAGACCAGGCCGAATGAGAGCAGGAACTTACCGCAGAAATCGATATATTCCTTGATGGTAATCATCGGGGTCACTTCTTCTATGCCGTATGTCAGCAGAAACCGCATCGCGAACGGCAGGACGACGTACTGGCAGAACAGCGCCCCCAGTATGAACATGAACGTCGCCGAGACGACGAAAGGCAGCGCCCATTTGCGTTCCTTTGGCAGCAGCCCGGGCGCTATGAAGAGCCATACCTGGGCCAGGATAAAAGGGAGCGAGAGGAAGATGCTGGCGATAAAGGCTATCTTAAGCGCTATCCAGAATACCTCGCCCGGAGCAACGGCTATGAGCTTCGTTGGGCTGGGCAGGTACGTCGGGAACACGAAGGGATACGTGGTCTTGACCTTCAGCACCAGGGTCAGCGGGATCTTCATCCAGCGGAGAATGTATTCCCAGTACTGGAAGCAGACCAGGAAGGCTATGAAAAGCACGATGGCGGTATACATAAGCCGCTTCCGGAGCTCGTCCAGATGCGCGAGTATGGACATCGTCTTTCCGTCTTTATCAGGCATCTTTTTTCTTCGTTTCCTCTTGGGCAGGGGGGGCAGGGGACTCGGATGAGTCGGGGCGCGTGGGCGGCCCGGATGCGGCCTCGGCCTTATTGTCCGGCGTCTGCCCGACAGGCTCGCCCGATTTTTCGTCCGGCGATTGCCCGGCAGCGCCCGCTTTACCTTCCGCAGCCTTTGCGGCGGCGACGCTCGCCTTGTTGGCTGCGGCCTGTCCGAAGTCCGCGTAATCGGCAGTCTCTATCTTATCCACTGCGGGGCCTTGCCCGGTCGGGTTTAAGCCGGCGAGTTTGTCCTGTATCTCTTTCTGCTGCCTTAAAAGGTCTTCCTTTATACTCTCGGTCCCGACCTCCGTCTCAATCTGGCGCTTGAAGTCGTTCATGGAGCGCTTGAACTCATTCATTGCCCTGCCAAGGGATTTCGCCATATCGGGCAGCCTCTTAGGCCCGAAAACGATCAGGGCGACAATGAATATTAATATTATCTCGCTTGGGAAACCAAGGCCTGGCATAACAACTCCTTAAACCTGTTACCTTTTTGTAAAAAGGTAACGCCAAAAACTTTTAAACTGGTAACAAGATTGAAATTTTATAAAATTTAAGGGGTTAAGTCAAGGGAATACGGCTGTTACCAGTCCTTTTCGACGTATGGAGCTCCCGGTTTCGCAGGTCTGACGGACGGTACCGGCGCGCCCATCCCGCGCAGCATCTGTTCTATCTCGTTCTCCTTCTCGCTTGACGTGCCGTTCTTCCCGGGCCGGAAATAGCCGCGCAGGCTCTTCTCTTCCTCGCCCTGCTTTGACAGCATGCGG
>JBARKJ010000115.1:0-18140 GCA_049801375.1 Nitrospirota bacterium
CCCTTGGCCGTCCCGGCCCACCCGGCGTGCACCGCCGCGACCACCGATTTTTTCGGGTCGTAGAGCAGGATAGGCACGCAGTCCGCGGTAAGCACTCCTATAGGCACCCGCTTAAGGTCCGTCATTAACGCGTCGTGCCCCTTGGCCCGTTTCTGCCCGGCTTCGCCGGGTATCCCGGAACCAGGCTCCCGCAGGACATAGATATCATCCCCATGCACCTGCCGGACCAGTTTTATCTCGGCTCCGGGCAGGCCAAGCGCGGCGGTTAAAAGCTCCCGGTTCTTTTTTACGTTCCCGGGGCTGTCCCCCGAGCCCGCGCCCATATTAAGGGAATCGAAAGGATGGGGACTTACGCCGCCTCTGCGGGTGGTGAATACTCCCCGTGCGCCCTCCCAGCCGGAAACCTCATAGAAACCGGCGCCGTATTCGTCATTAAATACAAATGGCATAGTAGTACCTTGCCTTAAGTGCGTTTAAAACTTAGAAATTTTAACACTTATCACAACGGCGTGTCAACAGATATCAATCCCTTCAAAGAGCCTCCCTGGGCCCACTTTGTCCTTGACCGAAGGTGACGCCTCTGATAAGATAAGTCTTTGATTTTTACGAGGGTTATGGTCGATAAACTTGCCATATCGATTGCCTCCGGCTTAGGCTCCGGATACTCTCCCGTCGCGCCCGGCACGGCAGGCAGCGTCGTCGGGGTCCTTATCGCAATTCTTTTTATAATCCTCTCCGGCCTCAATATCTTTTCCGGATTAATTTATATCCTTCTGATAGCCGTCATCTTCGCCGCCGGTGTATGGTCCGCCGGGAGGGCCGAGGTTATCTACGGCGAGAAGGACTGCGGCAAAATCGTGATAGACGAGATTGCCGGGATGCTCGTCACTCTTTACCTGGTGCCGTTTGACTGGCGCTGGCTTCTGGCGGGTTTTCTGTTCTTCAGATTATTCGACATTGTAAAGCCGTTTCCCGCAAGACGCATAGACCAGAGAGTAAAGGGCGGCTGGGGCGTGATGCTTGACGACATCGCGGCGGGTATATACGCAAACATAGGCCTGCAGATACTTGTCAGGTTTGCGCGTTGAGGGCGGAGGCTGTAATACTGGGACTCCTGCCGCCCGACCCGGAAGGCGGCTATATCCAGGCGCTATCAGATTCGCTGGGGGAGTTCGGGCTGGAGCTGGAAGCGGTATCGTTTATCGCGCCAAAGGAAAAAGAGGCCGAAGAGGCCATCCGCCTGGCCCTTTCCCGGTCGCTGATGGTGGTGCTCTCTGGCAGGCATGGGCAGGGTAGGATCGAGGAGCTTTCCAGAAAGACGCTCGCGCGCGTCCTGGGGAAACGGCTGATACTCCACCCGGAACTTGTGGAGAAAGGATATGCGAAAGCGGCGCTCCTGCCGGGCGGTGCGAGGCCGCTGTCCGACGCGTCCGGGGTACCCGCCGGTTTCTGGCTGGAGCACGGCGGCAGGTATGTCGTTTTGCTGCGGGAAAACGTGAAGCTCAGGGACGTTATCCCGCCGGAGCTTGCAAGGGCGCTCTCCAAAGGCAGGGGCAGAAAGTTTACCGCCACGCGGACCATCCGGTGCTACGGCATTAACGAAGACCTGGCGCGGGAGTTCCTTGAAAATATCTCCGTCCCGGAAGGAGACATCCAGTTCAGCGTCTCCCTCGAAGGCCTGGACATAAAGGCCGCCACGCGCGGCGATACATATGAGAGGGCGGAGAAAGTCCTTCTGGAGCTGTGCGCGGAAATCGTCCGCAAAGTCGGCGACGCCTTTTACGGGACGGATGGGGAGGGCCTTCACGAAGCGGCGGCCAGGCTCCTCATCGACAGGAAGCTGACGATTGCGACCGCCGAGTCCTGCACCGGGGGCCTGGTCGCGAAGAGGCTCACAGATATCGCCGGAAGCTCGGTTTACATGGAACGCGGCGTGGTGACGTACTCCAATAAATCAAAGGAAGAACTGCTCTCGGTCCCGGCTGAGGTGTTAAGCGAGCACGGCGCGGTATCCAGGGAGACGGCGCAGGCAATGGCCGAGGGGATACGCTGGAACGCCAAGACAGACCTGGGGCTTAGCATCACGGGCATTGCCGGGCCGGGCGGAGGCACTCCTGAAAAGCCGGTTGGGCTGGTATATATCGGCCTAGCCACGCCGGACGGAATGACGGCAAAAGGCTTCAATTTCCCGGGCGACCGTGCGGCGGTTCGTTTCGCGTCATCGCAAAAGGCGCTGGACATGGTACGGCGATACCTGATAAGCTGAAACCTGAAACAAGAAGACCCCGCCTTTTTGAAAAAAGGCGGCCCAAAAAACTTTTAAATGTAAAATATGGCCCAGAAGGGATACATCCGCACGTTCATCGCAATCGAGCTTCCTCCTGAAATAAAGGAGGCGATGGCGGAGGTGCAGGCGGAGCTTCGGAAATCTGACGCGGACGTGGGCTGGGTGCGACCGGAAGGCGTGCATATGACGCTGAAGTTCCTGGGGGACGTGGAGGAGAAAAAAGTCTCCGAACTTGGCGACGCGCTTGCGGAGAGGCTGAAGGGGGAAACTCCTTTTATCCTCCAGGCAAAAGGCATCGGCACTTTTCCGACTCCAAAGGCCCCGCGCGTGGTCTGGCTCGGCGTGGAGGGCGAAGTTACGCGGCTTTCCGCGCTTGCAGACAAAGTGGAGAGCGTCTGCGCCGGATTAAAATTCCCGAAAGAAGACCGCCCTTTCAAAGCGCACCTGACTTTGGGACGGGTTAAATCGCCAGGGGGACGGGCCTCGCTGGTGAAGATGCTGGAAAATTTCAAGGACGCGGACCTGGGAGAGTTCAAGGCTGACGCTATATCCGTGATGAAGAGCGAACTGCAACGGAGCGGCGCGGTATATACGGAGATGCGCCGCATTGTTTTTGCTGCCTGAGTTTAATTAATTTTGTACTTGGAATAAACCTGTAGCAATTTAGGAAGGAGCAACAAGATGGCGGAAAAGACGGAAAAAGACCAGAAACTGCGCGCGCTCGACCTGGCGGTGTCGCAGATAGAGAAGCAGTTCGGGAAGGGCTCAATCATGCGCCTGGGAAACGACCAGCCGCCGCCGGATGTAGCGGTAATACCGACCGGCTCTCTGGGCCTTGACATCGCCCTTGGCGTCGGCGGCTATCCGCGCGGCAGGGTAATAGAGATTTACGGTCCGGAATCATCCGGCAAGACCACCCTCTCCCTTAACGCAATCGCGCAGGCCCAGAAGCTGGGCGGAATAGCGGCGTTCATAGACGCGGAACACGCCCTTGACGTCACCTACGCCCGCAAGCTCGGGGTAAGGACGGACGACCTGCTCATATCACAGCCGGATTCCGGCGAGCAGGCGCTCGAAGTCGCGGAGACGCTGGTCCGAAGCGGCGCGGTGGACATAGTCGTCGTGGACTCTGTCGCGGCACTGGTCCCCAAGGCGGAGATAGAAGGCGAGATGGGGGATTCCCACATGGGGCTCCAGGCAAGGCTCATGTCCCAGGCCCTGCGTAAATTGACCGCGGCCATCTCCAACACCATGACTACCGTTATCTTCATCAACCAGATACGCATGAAGATAGGCATCGTCTACGGCAACCCGGAGACCACCACAGGCGGAAACGCGCTCAAGTTCTACGCATCCGTGCGGCTCGATATCAGGAAGGCGGAGGCGATAAAGGACGGCCAGGAAATATTGGGGAACAGGGTGCGGGTAAAGGTGGTCAAGAACAAGGTGGCGCCGCCTTTCAAGCAGGCGGAGTTCGACATCCTATTCAACGAGGGCATTTCGAAAATCGGCGAGGTAATCGACGCCGGGGTAAATGCCGCCATAATAGAGAAGGCCGGGGCATGGTATTCCTATAACGGAGACCGCATCGGCCAGGGGCGCGAGAACGTAAAGTCGTACATGAAAGACCATCCGGAGGCGTTAGACGAAATTGAGGCCGCAGTAAAAGAGAAGGCGGGCCTGACGCCGCCAGCCGTACCAGCGTAAGAGGCAAAAAATGGATATACAGAGTCCGGGCAGCCTTTCGATTAATGACATACTGAAAACCTCCGCGGAGCGGCGAGCGTCCGACGTCCATATAAAGGTGGGGAGCCCGCCGGTATTAAGAATTGACGGAAAGCTCACGCCGATGCTGGAGCAGAAGCGCCTTACCCAGGAAGACGTGGTAAAGCTCGCGTTCTCCATGATGAACCAGGCGCAGCGCGAGAAGTTCAAGGCAAAGAACGAGGCGGACTTCGCGTACGGCGTCCCGGGGCTTGGGCGGTTCAGGGTGAACGTGTTCATGCAGAGGGGCACCGTCGGCACGGTCATGCGCGCCATACCGACGAAGATAGCCTCTATCGAAGAGCTGACGCTTCCGCCGGTAATTTCCAAGCTCGCGCAGGAGCCGCGCGGCTTAATACTCGTCACAGGCACCACCGGAAGCGGCAAGTCCACCACGCTCGCCTCGATGATAGACTATATCAACTCGACGCGGACTGAACACATCATGACAATAGAGGACCCTATCGAGTTCCTCCACCGGGACAAAAAATCCCTTGTGAACCAGCGCGAGATAGGTATGGATACGGAGTCGTTCGCCCTGGCGCTGCGCTCCGCGCTCCGTCAGGACCCGGATATTATACTTGTCGGCGAGATGCGGGATTTCGACACAATAAGCACCGCGCTTACCGCCGCGGAAACGGGCCACCTGGTCCTCTCCACCCTCCACACGGTTGACGCCGTGGAGACCATAAACCGAATAATCTCGGTTTTCCCGCCGTACCAGCAGAAGCAGGTGCGCCTTCAGCTCTCGGCTGTACTTAAAGGCGTCATGTCCCAGAGGCTCATCCCCCGGGCGGACGGAAAGGGACGCGTCCCGGCCTGCGAGATCCTGGTCGTGACGGGTACGATAAGGGAATGCATCGTAGACCCCGATAAAACCAGGAACATCCATGACCTGATCGCGTCGGGCGGCTCGCAATACGGGATGCAGACCTTCGACCAGTCGCTCTACGGCCTTTACAAGGCGGGGCTGGTCACGTACGAGGAGGCCCTCAGGAGAAGCTCCAACCCGGACGATTTCGCGCTTAAAATTCGCGGCATCACCTCCACCTCCGACGAGACGTGGGATTCCGGGACGTCCGGATTTTCCGAAAAGCCGAAGGACTCCGGTTTCAAGATCGACCGGCTAGGCGACTAAAGCCTTGGACAGGGAACTGAAGAGGGCGCGGGAACTGGCATACAGATATCTCGCGCTTAGGGACAGAAGCGTAAGTGAGCTTCGGGATTATTTCCGGCGCAAGGAAGTCCCGGCGGACGTTGTGGAAACCGTGTTGGGTGAGTTCATCCGGTACGGCTACCTGGACGACCGCCGGTTTGCCGCCTCATTCGCCAAAAGCTTAATCGAGCGCAAGGGGCTATCCCGGTACGCCCTTAAGATGGAGCTTAAGAGAAAGGGCGTCCCGGAGGGCGACATAGAGCAAGCGCTGGAAGGGCTTTTCGGGGAAAACGGGTACGACGAGGACGAAGTTGCGCGCTCTCTCGCGCGTAAGAAGGCGAAATCGCTCGGCAATCTCCCGCAGGACAAGGCGAGAAGGCGGTTGGCGGATTATCTGCGGAGGCGTGGATTTTCTTTTGAAGCCGTGAGAAAAGCGATGACCGGGATTATTTAAAATTTGACTTTCAAGTACATATTCAAGTATAATTCGTAATAATGTTTGGCATTTGGAGGTAAAAAACCATGATAGAGAATCTGTTCCGCCCGATGCACCTTCTTCTGGTGCTGCTTATCGCTTTGGTCGTGTTCGGCCCCGGGAAACTCCCGCAGATAGGCAAGGGCTTAGGCGAGAGCATCCAGAATTTCAAGAAGGCGATGAACGGCGGCAAAGAAGAAGAGAAGAAGGAAATCCCAGCCGACCCCAAGTAGGCTGCTGGTCGGGCCGGTCGTCATAGCAAACCATTATGCGGAACTATAACAAGTGGGCGGGGCGGGTTTATGCCGGACCGCCTTTTTTTGTTTTTAAGCCAGATCGCCCTTCTTTTACTTTCTCCCCTGAATAAAACAAGGGCCGGCAATGAACATGCCAGCCCTCCTTTAAATTATTCCTTCGATAGCTCCCTATGCCGCCTTTTCCGCCTTTTTCCTCTCCGCGGGAGGCACGTACTTCAGTCCACGTTCCCCGGTATAAACTGACGTAGGCCGGATGAGCCGGTTGTCCGAGAGCTGTTCTATGATATGGCTGCACCAGCCCGCCGAGCGCGCCATTGCGAATATCGGGGTATAGGTCTCTAATGGCAGGCCCAGGAGATAATATACCGATGCGGTGTAATAATCTACGTTAGGCAGCAGTCCCTTCTCCCGCTTGACTATCTCTTCCACCTTCAGTGAAATATCGTGCCAGCGGCAGTAGTTCTCGAACTCGCATATCTCCTTGCTCGCTTCCCTGAGTATAGGGGCGCGGGTATCGCCGTGTTTATAGACCCTGTGCCCGAAGCCCATTATGCGCTGCTTCCTGGCTAACGCGTCCGTTATCCAGGCCTCGGCCTTTTCCACCGAACCGATCTGCAGGAGCATCTTCATGACTTCCTCGTTCGCGCCGCCGTGGAGCGGGCCTTTCAGCGTCCCGACGGCGGAGGTTATGCCGGAATAGATGTCCGAGAGCGTGGATACGGTCACGAGGGCGGCAAATGACGACGCGTTGTATTCGTGTTCGGCATATATGATCATCGAGGAATCGAATATCCTGCCCGCGGGCCCTTCAGGTTCCTTGCCGTGCAGCATATAAAGGAAGTTTTCGGCTACCGAGAGGTCGTCCCTAGGTTCTATCGGTTTTCTTTTGTGCGGGAGCCGATAGCCGAGCGCGACCAAAGTAGGCATCACGGCTATTATCCTGGCCGCTTTGCGCAGGTTTGCTTCTCTGGAGTTATCCCACGCGTCGGGGTCGTAAAGCGCCGCAAGCGATATCCCGGTACGCAGAAGGTCCATGGTATGGGATTTCGGGGGCACCCTCCGGTAGAGGTCTATAATCTCGCCGGGGACCTCCCGCTCCGATTTCAGCATATCCGAAAAATCTTTCAGTTCCTGCTCGGTAGGGAGTTCCCCGTAAAGCAGAAGGTATGCCGTCTCCTCGTATGTCGATTTGACCGCCAGTTCACGGATGTCATAGCCCCGGTAGGTAAGCGTCGCCCGCTCCGGGTCTATCTCGCATACACTAGTCTTCCCGGCGACTATCCCTTCAAGACCCGGGCTATAGCTTTTCTCCTTGTCCTCTTCCATGTCCGCCTCCTTTTAAAAGTATAGCAAAAATAGCGGCATTAGAGGGATTTGACCCTGTAGTTTCGGACCGCTTAGAGTTTCGGGATTGAAAATATTATTACACCCGCGGCCGGAAACGGCACAGGGCTTTTTGGCTTGTTGTAGTGAAATAAGTCGTGGAAGGGCGGGAAGGTTATGGTGGTGTCCGCGGCAAGAGTCTACTTTTTACTTAACGGCCGCCTGTTTCATTTTACGCCAGGCCCTCCTGGGTGAGTTCCGCGAGAAATTTTATAAAGTCCGCGTCGTCGTCGAAATTTTTTATCCTTGCATAATGCATCCCCAGCGACTCGGCCAGGGATTTTTGCAGGATATCGCAGTCGTACAGGGTTTCGATATTCTCCGCCACGAAGCTTATCGGCGCGAGCGCCACGCCCTTCACCCCTTCGGCTGCAAGTTGGCGCAGTACCGCGTCCGTCTCCGGCTTCAGCCATTCCATCGTAGCGCGGCCTTTGCTCTGGAAGCCGACCTGCGCTACTGCATCCCCAAACTCCTCCTGGAGCATCGCCGCAGAATGCATTACGTTGTCCAGGTAAGGGTCGCCCTGACGGATTAAGTCCTCCGGCAGGCTGTGAGCGGAAAGCACCGCCGCGGCCTTCCCAATCCCAGAAAGCTTCGACAGCGCCGCCAATGTCCTGTCCGCCAGCAGCGTGATAAACCTCGGGTCCGCGCCAAACCCATCATGGAAAACCGTCTCAGGCGGGTCCGGATCCTTTTCCATCAGCTTTTTTAGAATGTCGAAGCTTGAGCCTGTTATCGCGGGCGAGAAGTGCGGGTACAGGGGCAGGACAAATAGCTTTTTTATTCCGTCTTTCTTTATCCGATGATAGGCGTCCTGGACGGAAGGTTGCGTGTACCTGTTGGAGTGATAGACGGATATATTCTGCCCCTTGAGTAACTCCTGGAGCGCATCCGCCTGTCTCCGTGTAATCGCGTCCATGGGAGAGCCGCCGCCGATTGCCTGATATTTCTCCTTCACCGGCTCTTTTTTCATGATGGAGATATATGCCGCGAGGAAGGGACGGAGCGGCCCCGGCACACCCCGCAGGATGAGCGGGTCCATGAAGAGCTTCATCAGATAAGGGAAAACCCCGCTTAAAGTGGCGGGGTCTCCCATAGTAATCAACAGTACGCCTTTTTTCCCCATTGCTTCAGACTCGCCGAATAATTCAATCATGTTACTTTTCTTTCTGTCTTCGCTATCGCTCTGGACAGGTAAATCATCTCAGGTGAAAGAAAAGTTACAAAAGAAAGCCGGATGTGAAAATAAGTTTAAAAGTTTTTGGCGTTACCTTTTTACAAAAAGGTAACGGTTAGTTTTTGACCCTGTGGCTTTCCCCGTGTTCATGCACAAAATCCACGAGCGCCTTCACGTGGTCCGGCGGGGTCTCCGGGACGATTCCATGCCCGAGGTTGAATATATGCCCCGTGTCGCCCGCGGCGGCCAGAATCTCCTTCACCCGCTTCTCTATCTCCGGTATCGGCGCGAGCAGGAATATCGGGTCCATGTTTCCCTGTACCGCCTTGACCCCCACCTGCCTCCTGGCCTCGGCGATGTCGATGCGCCAGTCTATGCCTATTACCTCGCCGCCCGCCTGTGCGACCAGCGGGAGGAAGCCCTGGCTGTTCCCGACGAAATTGATTACAGGCACCTTTTCGCCTTCCGGCGATTTTTTAATGCCCTGTACTATCCGCCTGGTGTACGGCAGGACGTAGTTCAGATAATCCGCCGGAGACAGCACGCCGCCCCAGGTATCGAATATCTGTATCGCCTGCGCCCCGGCATCAACCTGCAAGTTCAGGTATCTGATTACCGTCTCAGTCAGCTTCTCCATGAGCGACCGGAAAATCGCCGGCTCTTTCCACATCATTTTTTTGAGGTTCAGAAAGCTCTTGCTCCCGCCGCCTTCCACCATATAGCTTGCAAGCGTAAAAGGCGCACCCGCGAAACCTATCAGCGGCACGTTACGCGATGCCAGCTCCCGCCTCAGCATCTTGATTGTCTCCGCGACGAACGGCACGTCCGCTTCCGGCTCTATTACCCGGAGCGCGTCCACGTCGGCCTGCGTCCTGACCGGCTTCTCGAATACCGGAGCCGGATGGAAGTCCAGCTTCAGGCCCATCGGCTCGATTGGGACCAGTATATCGGAGAATACAATCGCCGCGTCCAGGCCGAACTTGTCAATCGGCTGGAGCGTCACCTCGGTGCATAACTCAGGCGACTTGCAGAGCGTAAGGAAATCCACCTTCGCCCTGACCGCCCGGTACTCTTCCATGAACCGCCCCGCCTGGCGCATGAGCCAGATGGGCGTCCTGTCAACGGGCTGGGAAAAGCAGGCTTTTATAAATCGGTAATCGGTGGTCATTAAGCAATAGCTCCTTTACGATTTTTCTTTCGCGTGGCCTTGCGGATTCCTTCTGCCATTTCTGCCCCCTCTTGTTTATGTAAGATTAATCTTCGTCTTCGTAGACATTATCTTCATTGTCATCATCTATAAGGTCAGCGTTTCTTTGCTCCGGGGTGAGAGGCTTGCGATTTGGGTAATCCCTGTCTAATTGGGCCTTGAGCTTCTCGTGCCACGCCTTTTCACTTTCGGCCATAACCTTTCTGATATACTCCAGGGACTTGCCTTCAAGGTCATCAGTTACTTCGTCCATGTCATAGCCTCCTATTTTTTTAATGATAGCAGGGTCTATGTAACCATTATGCATCGGATGGACTTTAGCACGGGTATCACATATCTTCTTCGTATATGTAAAAAAACTATTCGTCTTCGTCTTCTTCCTCGTCATTATAGAGTTCCCCGGCCTCTTCCCGGAGTACTAAGTCTATTAGTTGCTTCTGGTTTTGAAACGAACTTTCAGCACTGGTTGTCCTCGCGAGTTCTTTGCATATCTTTTCTCCTACTTTATATTCATCGCTATCTATACTTGGCCAGACCCCGCCGCGCATTCCCTTTACAGACTCGGCTACGTAAGAATCAAAGGCTGCTTTTTCACCATCCGTGAGTTTCACTGTCTTGCGGCCTTTTGGCCTTTTTGATAGGAATTCTCCGCTTTCAATATCGAGCCATACCCCGTCACTCATTTTGCCCCCTTTGCGGCCCTCAAATAATAACTCCATGCCGTCGGGGTCTTTTTTGTTACTTTTTTTAGAAATAGGTTTTTTGACCATTACAAACCACCTATCTTTTTTTCCCGTATTCTGCCATCAACTCCGCAAATTTCTCCCAACTTAAATGATACCCATATACTTGGCCTTTTATACCCGGCTTCCATTCAACAGAGCCTCGACTAACTTTCAATGTGCCTAAGGCCTTACCATCATTATCCACTGTGAATTCTACATCAGTCGGCCCTAACAACCTTTTTGGAATGGTGAAGAATACACCCTTTGCCATATTCCCTCCTATGACTTAGTAAAAATTTTTGTGGCCTCCGGGTCATATATAATTTTCAATTAAAACCCATCATCTTTTTAAATGTTCGCGCGTCGCCATTGGGCTTTCCTTTTCCATTATTATGAATATTATTATTAATGACACCCTTTATCGACCACTCAATCTTTTTGTTTTTCCCTCGAATGTTTTTCAGATCTGGATTTTTAATTGCCCCTGCTTCAATTAATACATTCTCAACTTTGGTGATAATTTTACTATTCTTTTGGGAAATCTTTCCATTATATTTTTTGAAATTACTATCATATATAAAAAACAATACGGGTATTCCTTTATGTTCTATTAATGCCTCATTGTATTTTTTTAAATTGCTTGTACTGAAGGATTCATCCTTAAAAGATTTATTAGTTTTACCAACATAGATAGGGCGATACCCACCGCTTATTTTCAGCGCAAAAACGTAACAACCAGGATAAGTGCAATAATCTTTATCGCATTCCGGCGTTTTCCAGCATGCATTGTCTTCATCAATTTTTCTATTTTTGGTTTTTATCCCATTCTTTTTGTAATGTGTTCTTTTTATCTCGCAGGGTTCTTTTACCATAAATTCCATAGAGCATCGCCTCCTTATATATTAGGAACTATAAGTTTCCAAGCTGCTAAGAATGATGGAAATAAAAGCCCTGGATTCCCGCCTGCGCGGGAATGACGACAATTTATTATTTCCCCGCCTTGTCCTTCTGCATCCTCACCGGCGTATAGTTGCAGAACGGTTCCTCTTCCAGGTAATCGCCGAAGACCGCGTCGGCTCTCGCGCGGCATCCGCCGCAGACGTTCACGTACTCGCAGACGCCGCATTTGCCCTTGTATTTCTTGAAGTCCCGGAGGTCGTGGAAGAGCGGCGCGTTCTCCCATATATCCTTGAACGGCGTCGTCTTCACGTTGCCCGCGGAGTGCGGGAAGTAGCTGCACGGGAATACCTCGCCCTCGGCTGTGATAAGGCATATCACCTGCCCCGCGAGGCACCCCTTCGAGCCGCCCGTGGAGAATTTCAGCGTCCGCCTCTCCAGTTTGTCGCCCTCCTCGGCAAGCTTATTCATCTGGGGCACGATGCGGTAATAATGCGGCGCGCATGTCGGGCGCATCAGCATGCTTTCCTCGTGCTTCTCCGTCTCATAATGCCATTTGAGGAGGTCTTCGTAGTCTTCCTTGGAGATAAGCTCGGACATTATGTCCTCGCCCCGGCCTGTCGGCACGATCATGAACATATACCATGCCTTCGCACCAAGCTTTTTGGCGAGCTTCATAACTTCCGGTATCTCAGCCTGGTTCCTTTTCGTGAAGGATGAGTTTATCAGGAACTCTATGCCGTGCTTGTTGAAAAGCGCGGCGGCGCGCACCACGCCCTCGAACGCCCCCGGCTGGCCGCGGAAATTATCGTGAACAGCCGCATTGGACCCATCTAAACTCATAGAGACCATCTTGATTTTGGCCTCCTTCATCTTCTCGCAGACTTCGTCCGTGACAAGGAAGCCGTTAGTGGCTATGCACATCCGAAGGCCGAGCGACGTCCCATGCGAGGCTATTTCGAACAGGTCTTTGCGAAGAAGCGGTTCGCCGCCGGAGAGCACTATGACGGGGGTGGAGAACGAGGCTATATCGTCAAGGAGCTTTTTGGCTTCATCGGTATTAAATGCCGTATCGAACGAATTGCTGGTGGAGGCGGAGCGGCAGTGGACACAGTTGAGGTTGCAACGGCGGGTTACTTCCCAGGCTATCCACTTGGGGATAAAATCCATGTTCATCTTTATACTCCCAGTATCAAAAACTCTTGGAAATGCGTGAGCTTAATATAGCACAGGCTGCCTATTGAAAGCAACCTGAAAGAACTTTGTTACTTTCTTTTCGAGAAAAGAAAGTAACACAAAGAAAAGCTAAACTGTCCGGCTTTCTTCTGGTACTCTTCTTTCACCCGAAAGAAGAAGTACGGTTTTCTGCTATACTTTTGAGAATAGGGGTATAGTATTTATAATTCGGAGGGATTATTTTGAAGAAAATGGGCAAAGACGCACTTTGCATCAATACCATACGGTTCCTTGCGGTGGACGCCGTCCAGAATGCCGATTCCGGACATCCCGGCATGCCCATGGGAATGGCCCCCACGGCGTATCTGCTCTGGACGAAGTTAATGAAATATAACCCGAAGAACCCGCGCTGGCCGGACCGGGACCGTTTCGTCCTCTCGGCGGGGCACGGCTCTATGCTCCTTTATTCCATGCTGTACCTGACCGGATACGGCTTAACCCTGGACGACATCAAAAATTTCCGAAAATGGGGGAGCCGCACGCCCGGTCATCCTGAGTATGGGGTTACTCCCGGCGTCGAATGCACGACGGGGCCGCTTGGCCAAGGGTTTGCAAACGGGGTCGGCATGGCCATCGCCGAGCGGTATCTGGCGGCTAAGTTCAACAGGCCCGGCCATGAGATAGTGGATCACTACACATTCGCCATATGCAGCGACGGGGACATGATGGAAGGCATATCTTCCGAGGCGGCGTCCCTGGCTGGTCATCTGGGTCTTGGAAAACTCATATATATATATGATAACAACCACGTCACCCTTTCCGCCGACACCAAACTCTCGTTTACCGAAGATGTGAACAAACGTTTCGACGCATACGGCTGGCATACCCAGAGCGTGGAGGACGGGAACGACCTGGACGCCATATTAAAGGCCATAACGGCTGCGAAGGACGAGATAAAGAGGCCGTCCCTCATTTCCATCCGGACGCACCTGGGCTACGGGAGCCCCAACAAGCAGGACAGCTTCGAGGCGCACGGCTCGCCGCTGGGCGTCGAAGAGGTGCGCCTCACGAAGGATAATCTCGGATGGCCTCCGGACGAAATATTCTACGTGCCGGACCAGGCGCTTAAGGTTTTCCGGGAAGCCGGAGAAAAGGGCCCGGGGCGGGAAGAAGAATGGACGGGTCTTATGCGCTCTTACGGCAAAAAATATCCCGAACTTCTGACCGAGTGGGAGCTGATGACCGGGCCGAAGCTCCCGGAAGGCTGGGACAGCGACATACCGGCGTTCGCGCCGGACGCCAAAGGGATGGCTACCCGTTCCGCGGGAGGCAAGGTCCTGAATGCACTGGCGGAGAAAATCCCTTCGCTTATAGGCGGTTCCGCAGACCTGGACCCATCCACGAAGACGGCGATGGAGGGACGCGGGGATTTCCAGCACCCCGGTAACGGCGAGGAGGGCATCCAGGGGGCGGTGGCGGGCCACTGGGGCTACGGCGGGGCAAATATCGCATACGGTGTACGAGAGCACGCAATGGGGGCTATCAGTACCGGTCTGTCCCTGCACGGCGGACTTATCCCGTTCACTGCCACATTCCTCATCTTTTCAGACTACATGCGCCCCGCAATCCGTCTGGCGGCGCTGAGTTCGGTCAAGGTAATATACGTGTTCACCCATGACTCCATTGCGTTGGGCGAGGACGGCCCTACCCACCAGCCAATCGAGCACCTGGCGTCGCTTCGGGCAATGCCTGGGATACGGGTGATCCGTCCGGCGGACGCAAACGAGACAGCCGAGGCGTGGAAATCGGCTATCATGGAGAAGGAAGGGCCGGTCGCCCTTGTGCTCACGAGGCAGAACGTCCCGGTAATCGACAGGTCAACATATTCCTCCGCGTCAGGTCTTCATATGGGTGCATACATTCTGGCGGAAGCGCCAAAGGGGCGGCCGGAGCTTTTAATCATCGCCACCGGTTCGGAGGTCCACATCGCGCTGGATGCGTACGAGAAGCTTGTTAAAGAAGGCGTGGCGGTCCGGGTGGTAAGCATGCCTTGCCGGGAGAGTTTCGAGAAGCAGTCCGCGCAGTACCGCGACAAGGTGCTGCCCCCCGGCGTGACGGCTAGGGTAACAGTTGAGGCCGCTTCAACTTTCGGCTGGGAAAAATACGCCGGGACGGAAGGTATAACCATCGGGATAGACCGTTTCGGGGCTTCCGCCAAGGGAAGCGTCAACCTTGAGAAATTCGGTTTTACCGCCGAGAATATTATAGAGAAGAGCAGGAAACTTCTAAGCCAGGGCGAAGGGATACGAAAACAAAAGGCCGCGGGGAAATTATCATAAAGGAGACTTAAACCATGGCAGGCAATCCTTTATTTGAACTGAACCAGGCCGGGCAGAGCGTCTGGCTGGATTTTCTAAGCCGCGACATAATCCGCTCCGGTGAACTGAAAAGGCTCGTGCAGGAAGACGGCGTCTGCGGCGTCACTTCCAACCCTACCATATTCCAGGGTGCGATAGAGGGAAGCGACATCTACGACACGCAGATAAAGGACCTGACGGAGCGCGGGGTCACGGAGCCGAAAAGCATATACGAGGCGCTCACGACGGAGGATATCCGGGAGGCCGCCGATATCTTGAAGGACGCCTATGACAAATCCGGCGGGCAGGACGGGTTCGTCAGCATCGAGGTCTCACCTATGCTGGCCCGGGACGCGCAGGGCTCAATCAAGGAAGCGAAGCGCCTTTTCGCCGAGATAGGCAGGAAAAATATTTTTATAAAGATACCGGGCGTGCCCGAGGGCGCGGAGGCTATCGAGGCGCTGATTGCGGAGGGCATAAACGTTAACATCACGCTCCTTTTTTCCGTACAGAGGTATGAAGCGGTTGCGGTTGCCTATCTTAAAGGGATAGAGAAAAGGATAAGCGCCGGGCAACCGGTCTCGGAGATCCGCTCCGTCGCAAGCTTCTTCGTCAGCCGGGTGGATACCCTCTTCGACATGATGCTGAACGAGAAGCTCCCGACGGCCGGCACCGAGATGGAGGAGCGCAGGATAATGAACCTGTACGGTAAGGTCGGCGTAGCGAACTGCAAGATCGCGTACCAGAAGTACAAGGAGTTTTTCTTGAGCACGAACTTCAGGCTTCTCCGGGAAAAAGGGGCGAACGACCAGAGGCTCCTGTGGGCATCGACGGGGACGAAGAACCCGAAGTACAGCGACATCAAATACGTCGAAGAGCTCATCGCGCCGGATACCGTGAACACCATGCCGCTAAAGACAATGACGGCTTTCAAGGACCACGGCAAGGTAAAGGTGGCGATAGAGCAGGACCTCCAGGACGCGCGCGACGTGTTTGAAAAGCTCGTATCCATCGGCATCAACCTGGAACAGGCGACGGTACAGCTAGAGGAGGAGGGAGTCAAAAAATTCACCGATTCCTATAACGACGTGCTGGGCGCGATTTCCAAAAAAGTGGAGAGCATTACAACAAAGGCCGCATAAAACCCTACTTTTCTTTCTGTCTTCGCTATCGCTCTGGACAGGTAAATCGTCTCGCGTGAAAGAAAAGTAGCAAAAGAAAGCGGGGCTAAGGGCCTAAAAGTTTTTGGCGTTACCTTTTTCCAAAAAGGTAACGACTTTAAGGGGGTATATGCAGATTGGGATGATAGGCTTGGGGAAGATGGGCGCGAATATGACCCGCAGGCTTTTACAGGGCGGTCATGCGGCTGTGGTTTTCGACCTCTCGCCAAAGAATATAGAGGCCCTTGCCGCGGAAGGGGCTCTACCCACTTCCTCGCTGGAATATTTGGTCGGCAAGCTTGCCCCGCCGCGCACGGTATGGATAATGCTGCCCGCCGGAAAACCGGTAGACGACACGATTAATTCGTTGAAGGCTCTCCTGTCGAAGGACGACGTAATTATCGAGGGCGGGAACAGCTTTTATAAAGATTCTTTACGGCAGGAGGCGTTTGTCAAAGAAGCCGGCATCGGTTTCCTGGACGCCGGGGTATCAAGCGGCATCTGGGGTCTTCAAAAGGGATACTGCCTGATGATAGGCGGGGAAAAGGATTTATTCGACCGGCTGACGCCGATATTCGAAACCCTCGCCCCGAAAGACGGGTTCATGCACTGCGGGCCCGCGGGTGCGGGACATTTCATAAAGATGGTGCATAACGGGATAGAGTACGCGCTCATGGCCGCATACGGCGAGGGTTTCGAGCTGGTGAAAAAATCCCCGTACGGAGATATAGATTTCGAAAGGCTGGCAAGCCTCTGGAACCACGGGAGCATAATACAGTCATGGCTTCTGGAGTTCGCGGAGATGGCCTTTAAAAAACACGGCGATTTATCTGATATCGAAGGATACGTCGTGGACTCCGGCGAAGGCAGATGGACGGTGCAGCAGGCCGTGGATTTCGCGGTGCATGCGCCGCTTATCTCCGGCGCCCTCTTCCAGAGGTTCCGCTCCCGCGAGAAGGAATGTTTCGCGGACAGGCTGCTCGCGGCCCTGCGGGACGAGTTCGGAGGCCACGGCTTCAAAAAAAGCGACTCCTCTACATGAAAATCGGGATTGCGGCAGACCACGGGGGTTTTGAGCTGAAGGAGAAACTGAAGGCATACCTGGCCGGGCCTGACCGCGAGGTGGAAGACTTCGGCGATAAAATCCTTAAACCGGACGACGACTTCCCGGACTTCGTCGTGCCGCTCGCCCGCGCGGTGGCTTCTGGCGAGATCGAAAAGGGCATTGCCGTATGCGGGAGCGGGGTAGGCGCGGCGGTGGCTGCGAATAAAGTGCCCGGCGCACGCGCGGCCCTTATCACCGACGCGTTCTCCGCGCACCAGGGAGTCGAAGACGACGACATGAACGTAATCTGCCTGGGCGGCAGGGTCACGGGGTATGAGCTGGCAAGGGATTTGGTCGATATCTTCCTGAATGCGAAATTCGCGGGCGAGGAACGTTTCCTGCGCAGGCTTTCCAAAATAGCGCGGCTGGAGAAGCGATGAGCGAGACAGACAAGCCGCCGGAGGGGCAAGCGGTATGCAAGGTGGAACCCCGCCCGAAGGACGCCTGCAAGATTGAAAAGCCCGCCCCGGCGTGCATCGTCATCTTCGGCGCGGACGGCGACCTCTCAGCAAGAAAACTCGTGCCGTCGCTCTACCGGCTCTTCGCCGATGGACTCCTGCCGGACGAGTTCCTTATACTCGGCGTTTCCCGGGCACAGATGGACGACGACGGCTTCCGGAAAATAATGGAAGAAGCGATCAAACGCTCCCCGCACAAATTCGACCCCGACGCCTGGACGCGATTTTTCGGGAGACTCTTCTACGAGACCGTCGCGGACTTGAATTCCGTAGAGTTCTTCCGGCAACTCCCCTCGCGCCTCGGGCCGCTTGAGAAGAAGTTCGGCACCTGCGGCAACCGCGTGTTCTACATGGCTATCCCGCCGTCGGTCTATGAGACCGTGATAAGGCACCTCGGAACCACTGGCCTGTCATCGGAGGAAAACGGCTACTCCCGCATAGTGGTGGAAAAGCCTTTCGGCTACGACATCAGATCTTCCAGGCATTTGAACAGCGTTATCGCGGAGTCGTTCACCGAGGCCCAGACCTTCCGGATGGACCATTACCTCGCGAAGGA
>JBARKJ010000116.1:0-8303 GCA_049801375.1 Nitrospirota bacterium
GAAAACTGCTTCTCGAACTCCTCGCGCGCCTTTTTACCCGCGCCTTTGCCGTGGTAGCGGTCAACAAGTTCCTCGGCAAGGGCTTTTTTCGCATCCATCGGGTGGCGCTGTCCGTGCGTAAGTTCGCTCTGCAATTTCTTTATTTCATCGATTGGCAAATCCGAGAGAAGCTCGTAGTACCTTACCATCATCTCGTCGGAGATTGACATCGTCTTGCCGAAAATCTCCTTCGGCTCCTCGCTTATTCCTATGTAATTATTCAGGGATTTCGACATCTTGTTGACGCCGTCCGTGCCTTCCAGAAGCGGCATCATAACGAGTGCCTGCGGCGCCTGCCCAAATTCCTTCTGAAGCTCGCGGCCCACCAGCAGGTTGAATTTCTGGTCCGTACCGCCAAGTTCCACGTCCGCACGAAGCGCGACGGAATCATAGCCTTGTATGAGCGGGTATAGGAACTCGTGGACGGAAATCGGCCTCTGCTCGCGGAAACGCTTCTGAAAGTCGTCCCGCTCCAGCATCCTGGCCACGGTATATTTTCCGGCGAGCTGGACCAGGTCAGCCGAGGACATCTCGGACATCCAGCGGGAGTTGAACTCCACGGTTGTCTTTGAAATATCGAGTATTTTACCCACCTGGTCCATGTACGTCTTGGCGTTCGCCTTGACCTGTTCCGGCGTAAGCGGGGACCTGGTCTCCGACTTTCCGGTCGGGTCGCCTATCATACCCGTGAAATCACCGATGAGGAATATCACCTCGTGGCCCAGGTCCTGGAACTGCTTCATCTTCTGGAGCAGGACGGTATGGCCGATGTGCAAGTCCGGCGCGGTGGGGTCGAAACCCGCCTTCACACGCAGGGGCTTTCCCGTCTCGATGGAGCGCTGGAGTTTTTTCTTAAGCTCCTCCTCCGATATGACCTCCGCCGCCCCCCGGAGGATGATTTCCATTTGTAAATCAATATCTTTCATTCAAACCTTTTTCCACTTTCTTTTGCGAAAAGAAAGTTAGCAAAGAAAACGGGGATAAATAAAGCTGTTAGTTAAGCTGATTTATCCGTTCTAACACGATTTCGGCGAGTTTCGGGTGCGCCCCCAGGTGCTCCGTGAGCCTAAGCTCCACCCCCGGGTATTCTTCCTCAAGCGCCTTAATCTCATCCGGGATATCCTTTATCACATGGTTTCCCATGTGCAGGAAATAAGGGATTATGACCACTTCCGTCGCCCCGTCCTCAACCGCTTTTTTTACCGCGTCCGGGAGGTTCGGAGCGCAGAACTGGAGATAGGCGTACCGGACGTCCAGTCCCGCAATTTTTGCCACCATCCCGGCCATCTCCGGCAGGGAGTCGTTCCCGCAGACGGCCTGTGAGCCGTGTCCCAATAAAATTATGAGTTTTTCCATCCGCTTTTTATATTACAAATCCACTAAAAATGCAAGGCAAAGTCAACTGTAACCTTTCCGCGCCTCAAGCGGTCTACTAATATATAATAAAAGTGAGAGGTGCGAGAAGTGAAGAAATATCTGGTCTCACTTCTTATCGTTGGCGCGGTACTTCTTGCCGGGAGCAAAGCGGCTGACGCTCATGTTAGATTCTCCTTCGGGTTTGCTGTAGCTCCGCCGGCTTTCGGTTATTACAACCCTTACGCTTACAACTACCCTTACCCGGCCCCCTACCCCTACTATTACCCGCGCTACTCCTACCCTTACGGCTACTACCCGCGGCCTTATTACCGGAGGTACTATAATCCGTGGCGCGGGCGGTATTGGCGCCATGACCGGGATAACGACGATTACTATTACAGGCGCTGACGGTAAAAGGCCCCTATTAAGGGGCCTTTTTTGCGCCTTTTTGATTCGGGGAGAATATCCATGAAAACTATAAAAAGAATTTCCGCTATCGTCGTTGCCGTATTAGCCGTAGTCCTGATTGGCGCGGGTACGGCCAACGCCCAGCTAAGGGTGGGATGGGGCTTCCTTTTCCCTATACCGATACCCCTGCCTATCTACCAGATACCCCATGAGCCATCGCCAGTTGCATTGGGACTTCTGTTCCCCATTCCGGTGCCCCTGCCGTTTTACGACTACCCGTATTACGAGCGGGCAAGCGTGCGTGAAGCGCCTCCATACCGGGAAGAGGGTTACGGGTTCATAGAGACGCGGGTCACGCCGCGCAATACCGCCGTTTACGTTGACGGCAGGTTTTACGGGAATACGGACAACTACTCGTCCCGCGATTACGCGCTCAACCTGCCCGCCGGCCGTCATACGGTAGAGTTCCGGGCGCAAGGTTATCTCCCGTTCATCGCCGATGTGGAGATTACCCCCGGCGGGCTTGTGGAGATAACGCATTACATGAGGCCCGTGAGGCCGCAGTAAAAGTCAAACATACGCCTCGCGGGGAATGACGGCTGAAAAATATAGGGGCCGACACGTCGGTCGGCCCTTTAATTTTAGATATTTGTCAACCCCGCGCAAGCGGAACACCCGCCACCTCTTTGACTGTCGCGCTGTTTATTTTTTGACCCCGCTCTCTATGTCTTCTTCAAAATACTTCGTCACTATCTTGGTGGCGCAAAACTCGCCGCACATCGTGCAGGAGCCTTCGTCGGAGGGCATCCTGGATGCGCGGACCTCTCTTGGCCTGTCCCCTGTAATGGCAAGGTCGAACTGCTTTTTCCAGTCCAGCCCCCGCCGGGCGAGGCTCATCTCGCGGTCCCTGTCGCGGTTCTTGTACTTTATCATGTCCCCGATATGCGCCGCGATCTTTGCCGCCATCACGCCTTCTTTCACGTCCTGCACGTTGGGCAGGGCCAGGTGCTCGGACGGCGTCACGTAGCAGATAAAGTCCGCGCCGTAAGCGGAAGACAGCGATGCGCCTATCGCTGCGGTTATGTGGTCGTAGCCGGGCGCGACGTCCGTCGTTATCGGCCCCAGGACATAGAAAGGAGCCTCGTTCGACATCCTCTTTTCCATTATGATATTGGCCTCTATCTCGTCAATTGGAATATGTCCCGGCCCCTCGACCATCATCTGGCATCCTGCCTTCCTTCCAAGCTCCGCCAGCTCGCAGTTTATCACCAGTTCCTGTATCTGGCAGCGGTCGGAGGAGTCGTGGATCGCCCCGGCCCGGAAACCGTTCCCGAGCGAGAGCACGCAGTCGTATTTCTTCAAAATCTCCGCCACCCGGTCGAACTTCTCGAAGAGCGGGTTCTCCTTATTATTGTGCATCATCCAGGCCACCATGTATGCCCCGCCCTTGCTGACCAGCCCTCCGTAGCGGTAGCCTTGTTTACGGAGCCTCTCTATGGTAAGCCGGTTTATTCCGCAGTGGATGGCCATGAACGATATGCCGTCCGCGCACTGCTCCTCAATCACGTCGAAAAGCATCTCCTCCGGCATCTCCACGGGGTTGCCGTATTTCTCTATCGCCTGGGCGAACGCCTGGTAAAGCGGCACGGTGCCGACCGGCAGGCTTATCGCCTTAAGTACTTCCTGCCTGATTTTCTTTATGTCTCCGCCGACGGAGAGGTCCATAAGCGTGTCCGCTCCGCAAGCTTCGGCGGTTTTCGCTTTCTCTATTTCAAGAGCCATGTCCGCGATGTCCGTGGATGTCCCGATACTCGCGTTTATCTTGGTCCTGAGGCCCTTGCCTATTCCGACCGTATTACTTTCCCTCGCGGTGTTGTTCGGTATGACTATTTTGCCTTGGGCTGTCATATCCCGGACATATTCTTCCGACACGCCTTCGGCCTTTGAGACCGCCTTCATCTTCTCCGTAATTATTCCCTGAACCGCAAGCTCTACCTGGGATGCCATAAAACTTCTCCTCCTTTATCCCCTTTTAAAAGGGGTTTTGACGTTTCGGACCTTTTTTGCAAAATATTGCGGAAACTTCACGTTGGACAGAAAATGCAGGTGCACGTAGCTCGCCAGTATATTCCCCGCCGTATATCCCTCCCTCGTCTCTTCATTCATTGCATTATTTAGCTTGTATGCGTATTTGACGCCCTTACCCATCGGCCCCACCTCCGAATAATGGAACTCGTGGCCGCGGGCGCTTTCGCCTTTGGGAAATAGCGTGTCGCCCGTTACCGTGACGGTCCTGTATCCAAGCGCCTTGCGCTTTTGAAGCATGTTTGTCTTCGCCGGTATGAGTCCCGTCATCGGATGGAACACCCCCTCAAGGTCTGTTATTCCTTCCGTCAGGTACATTAGCCCGCCGCACTCGGCATATATCGGGAGGGCGGCACGTGCCGCCTCCCGCACGTCGTTTTTCACGAAATCGTTGAGCGCCAGCCCGCGCGCGTACATCTCCGGATATCCGCCGCCGAAATATATGCCCTTTATCCCTTCCGGCAGGCCGCCGTCTTTAAGGGGCGAAAAGGGGACTACCTCAAGGCCAAGCGACTCCAGTATCTCCAGGTTATCCTGGTAGTAGAAGCAGAAGGCCTCGTCCATTGCCACGGCGATTCTCGCGGTGCTACGGCCCTCCATCGGCCTGGCCTTAAACGAGCCTTGCCGCTTAGGCGGCGCCGGGTCCGGGGCCTTCGACGCAATATTTAAAAGCGCGTCCATATCGATATATTTTTTTACCGTCTCCCTGAGCTTCCTTATGAACTTAGGCGTCAGTATCCCGTCCAGGTCCGTCGTTAGCCCAAGGTGTCTGGAAGGTATATCCAGCCCTTCTTCGCGCGGCACAACTCCAACCACCTTCGCTTTGCAGTGCTTCTTAATCGCCGCTTTCAGCATCGCCTCGTGACGCGCAGAGCCCACGCGGTTAAGTATCACTCCCGCAATCTTTACCTCCGGGTCCATCTGCTCGAAACCCTTTATCACCGCCGCCGCGCTGCCCGCCAGGCTCCTTGCGTCAACGACCAGGATAACAGGGATTCCAAGCACCTTTGCTATTTCCGCAGTGCTCCCCTGGATGCCGCCCCTGCCGATGCCGTCGAAAAGTCCCATCACCCCTTCGGTCACGCAGATGTCAGCGCCGGCGCAGGCTTTTGCATAAGTCGCGCGCGTCCCTGCCGTTCCCATCATCCAGCAGTCGAGGTTGCGGGAAGTCCGGCCCGTGATTTTTTTGTGGTACTGCGGGTCTATGAAATCCGGGCCGACCTTGAACGGCTGGACGCGGTAACCCAAGTCTCCCAGTGCCGCCATCAGTCCGATGGATATGGTCGTCTTGCCCGAGCCGCTCCAGGGAGCGGCGATTATTATCGAACCTTTATTCATTAAATAATAGCCCCATCCTGCCCTCATGCTCAGGCGCATTGCATCTTTTCATCTTCGGAGCCTCCGGCTCCGCACGGTGGCCCGCTACCCGTTCAGCAGTTTCACCACCGGTATCCCGTCCTCGTAAAAATCTATTATGTTAAGCGAGCCGTAATGCTGTTCGATGCGGAAGATGTTGCCGAGGTCCAGACCCAGGGCAAACGACAATATCACGCGGTTCACGCCGCCGTGGCCGACTAAGACTATCTCCTTGCCCTTGTGCTCGTCCAGCGTTTCGTTAAGCGCCGGAAGCACCCTGCCGGAAAGTTCCTGAAGCGATTCCCCGCCCGGCGGGGTAAAATGCACTATGTCCGAAAGCCATGCCTTCCAATCCGCCGGGTATGCCGCCTCGATTTCATCGAAGCTGAGCCCCTCCCACATACCGACGTTCCGTTCCCGGAATTCCGGCTTGCTTACAGCGGACGTCCCGTGCGGCTCGCCGATTATCCTGGCCCCTTTTACTGCGCGTATCAGGTCGGAGCAGATCACCGCTCCCACCGGCTTGTCCAGCAGCGTATCCCGAAGGCGCTCCATCTGCCTCACGCCTTCATCCGTTATGTCCACGTCTCTGTGGCCGTTGTAGCGTCTCCTGCCGTCGCCGCAGACTTCGCCGTGCCTGCACAGATATAGCCGAGTGTATTTCATTGACTTCTCTCCCGGCCCTTCGTGATAAAGGAACCCGCCTCTATACGGTCGCCGAAAATATCACGAATACCAGCGCCTCGGTAATCTCGGACGATGCGCCTATCGTATCGCCGGTCATGCCGCCTATGGAATAATTAAAAAATATCTTAAGCAGGAGGCAGGCTATCGCCACGGCCGCAACGGAAACAAGACCCTCCACCCTGCCGAATACAACACCGAAGCCCGCCGCCAGCATAGACGCGATTATAAAATGCGTCGGCTTTATATATGTAATGAATGAGCCAGCTAGGCTGTTCTCGCTTCTCGCCGGACGCGAGCCGTATGACACTAGCACCTGTCCCCACCGGGACAGGGCCGGCGCAAGCAAAAGCGCACCAGGCCTTAAAACTGAAGGAATCGAATCGAGCGCCATGAACTTGACGAGCAGCAGCAAGGCTATCGCAATTACGCCCATCGCGCCGGTATGGCTGTCCTTCATTATCGCGAGCGTCCTCTCCCTGTCCCCCCTCCCGCCGATCAAGCCGTCCGCCGTGTCCGCGATGCCGTCTAAGTGCAGACCTCCGGTGATAACGGCCAGGAAAGTGACAATAAGCGCGTCCGTCACCTGCCTGGGAAGGAGGCCTGTAACCAGGAAATCGAACCCAACTAAGATTCCCCCGATCAGGAGGCCGGCAAGCGGGAAAAGGGCCGTGACCGCCGCCATCCTCTCCGAGGACAGCTTTTTTTGTCCGACCGGTATGACGGTCAAAAAACCGATTGCGGACAAAATATCGGACAGGATTAACAAATCTTATCTCCGTCCACCCCGGCCTCTGTGAAGGTCGCCATCTCCTTTAGTATCTTAAGCCCCGCCTCAATGACGCTAATCCCAAGCGCCGCGCCCGTGCCCTCGCCCAACCTCATACCCAGATCAAGCAGCGGCCTCTGACCAAGGCGTTCGAGCATAGCCGTATGTCCGCGCTCAACCGACTTATGGGCGGCGATGATATATCCTTTCGCCTCCGGCTTTATCTCGCACGCGGCGAGCGCCCCCGCGGTAGAGATAAACCCGTCTACCACCACCGGCAGCCTCCTTGCCGCGGCCCCCAATACCACCCCGGCGATGCCTGCAATCTCATAGCCGCCCAGGTTCGCCAGCGTGCCGAGCGGGTCTTTTTTGTCGGGCGGGTTTACCGCCAGCGCCCTCTTTATGACCTCCACCTTCACCTCGAAGCTTTTCTCGCCGATACCGGTCCCGTAGCCCGTGACGTCCGCCGCGGGCAGGCCGGTATAGGCCGCCGCCAGGGCCGAAGACGGAGTGGTATTCGCAATGCCCATGTCACCGGTGCCGATGATGCCGTATCCCCGGTCCGCGAACTCGTTTACGAGGCCTATGCCAACTTCCATCGCCCTGACGCAGTCCTCCCGGCTCATGGCTGGCCCCGTTGCGATATTGCCCGTGCCGCGCCCGACCTTGGCGTTCCGGAGGCCCTCCACCAGGCCGAACTCGTGGTCCACGCCGATATCAGTCACTATGATATCCGCGCCCACGTGCCTACCCAGGACGTTCACGCCCGCGCCGCCGTTGATGAAATTCAGGACCATCTGGGCGGTAACCGCCCTAGGGTATGCGCTCACTCCCTCGTCCGCGACCCCGTGGTCGCCGGCGAAAACGAATATTACCTTCTTCGCTGAGTCCGGGTTGTCGCTGCCGGTAATGAGGCAGACGCGTTTTGCAAGTTCCTCCAGCCGTCCAAGGCTTCCCGGCGGCTTCGTCTTGCAGTCGAGCCTTTTCTGTATCTCGCCCGCCCTCGTCTCGTCGACCGGCTCTATCGCTTTTAAAGTCTCATCAAAGAGTACCATGACGCTCCTTTATTTCAACCTTACCGGCAGGCCCGCCGCGACGAGATAAGCCTCGTCCGAAGCCTGGGCAATTATCTGGTTCACCCTTCCGGCGGCATCCCGGAATGCCCGTGCCGCGGGCTCCAGCGGCACTATGCCGGAACCGAGTTCGTTCGATACCACGATGGCTACTCCCCTGAAATTCTTCAGCGCTTTTGTCAGGTCGCCGGCCTCCGTCGAGGACTTCTCTTCAAAACCTTCGACGCCCGATTTTTCCATCAGGTTCGAAAGCCAAAGGGTAAGGCAATCTATGACGACGGTCCCGCCGCCCACGGCATGCAGAGCTTCAGCTATTTCCAGCGGCTCCTCCACGCTTTCCCATAGCGGCCCGCGCGCCTCTTTGTGCTTGTTTATCCGTTTCTCCATCTCCTGGTCGCGCGCCTGGGCCGTGGCTATGTATACCATTCGCCCGCCGTGTTTTTCGGCGAGAGAGAGGCCAAACCCGCTCTTGCCGGAGCGCGCGCCGCCTGTTATGAAAATGATTTTCCCCATCAGAACTCTATCCCTTTTCG
>JBARKJ010000117.1:0-18451 GCA_049801375.1 Nitrospirota bacterium
GGAAGCCTGAGAGATGGGGCGAGTTCGAGTGCGGATATTTTGCCGAACTGGACGAGAAGAGCGCACAACTACGCAAAATCCTTGAGAAAGCCGAGCAGGGGCCGGTTACGCTGCTATATGACATGGGCTCGGGCGAATATAACGTGGCGCTGGCGATAAGGGATTATATCGAGCTGCATAAAGACATGCTGACCAGTAAGGCGGCGGCCTAGAAAATCCGGCACGTCCTCCTCTTCGGCAGGAACCTCCTTAAGCGCGCGAAAATGAAATATCCTGCCTTAGCGATTTGATTGACCAGCGGCTTTTCGATAAGCCAAGCCAGCGATAAATATACACTTTCCGGCGGGAGCCCGCGCCATATCGGCGGGAAGCCGTCCGCGCCCGTGTAATACTTCCCTTCCGCGTCCAGGACGTGGAGCTTGCGCATCAGCTCTTCCCGCGACTTTCCATATGTTTCCGGGCGGAAGCCCGGCGCGGTAACGTCTATGAATATAAGGTTTTTTTTCGCGTCCTTCCGCCTGTAGCGCTCCATCTCGGACGAGCACACGATGCACGAGCCGTCGTAGAAAATCTTGATGGGATATGCCGCGCGCCTGCTCATCCTTAAAGTATATCGCGGTAAAGGGTAAAATGTTACGAATCGGTACTAATAAGGTTGTAACCTGTTGTATGATAAAGAAATAAATATATTCGGAAACGTTTATCCGATGTTTTTCCCGGTGTATCGCAAACGGCCCTTGACCCCCTTAAAATGCTCAAAAGGGGCCTGATATGTAAAGTACCCGATATGTATTTATAAATGTTTGTTGATGGGTTTATTCTTAAATTGACATAAAGTTCTAACGAAGGGTAATTGGACGATAAGGCAGTGAGTCGCCGTACAGATTCGGCATATAGTGAGAAGCCCCCTCATCCAGGAGGTGTTCTTTCTTGTCCCAAAGCCATTTCTAGGCCCCCATGCTTCCCTGGGTATAAGCTTTTCTGTAGCCTTATAAATTTTTATTATTGGGAAAATTCTAAAAACAAGATAAAATGGATTTTCACTGGCTGTAAGAATTAGGCCAGAAAAGAAAACCTACAAACTTTTTAGGAGGGTGAAATGGCGGGTCCCGAAACACCTGTATCAATAACTAAGGCGGAAGATCTTACCCAAATCTATTCGAATACCTCCCAAGTTTCCAGCACCAACTGGGATATAACGATAGGATTCGGAAGGACTAGTCTTGAACAAGAACCGAACGGAACAATAAAAGCGACTGCAGTAATCCACACCGAGGTAACAATGAGCCCTCAACAGGCGAAAGCAACGCTTGACATTTTCAAGACTGCCGTTGAAGGCTATGAGAAACAGTTTGGTGAGATCAATGTAAAGGCCAAGGTATAATGAATTCCGGATTTACTGCCTCCACAAACCCGCGCGTTATGAACTCTGGGATAGATTATGCCGAGAAAAAAGAAACAGGAGTCGAAACCGGTAAAATAATCCTAACTGCCGCTATAATTTTCACTTTTGCAGGCGTTTCAATGAATTTTTCCGACGTAACACCCGCAAAAGAAGCGCAAGTTAGAAATATCATACCTATTGCCGATGACTTGAGGTTTTCCTTTTCAGAGACGCGTCCTGAGAAATCTGCTATTATATTAGTAGATCGAACTATAAATGGTGATATGAAAAAAATGGAAGACGCGATAAAAGCCGCCGCTGAATTAGGCCGCTATAGTAAAATATTTTACACTATTGCACTTGTGGGTATTATTGTTTCGCTTTTTGTATTACCTTCTTTTGCTTTTGTATTTCTTTTTTCTGCCTTAGCAGGTCTCGGTCTTAATCTGACCCAAAAAATAGCTGAGCGGGAAATTATGAGATATCATAAATAATGCCTAAAGAAAAAGAGAACGAAAAAGACAAAATCGATGCCATATTAGAAATTGTGTTAGTGATTTCCAAAAAGCTGCCATTCAAAAAACTGTCTGGTTCTCATGTTATAAATGCCCTTTTTGACATATTTTCATTTCTTGTATATCTGTTGTTTCTCTTGTTTGTTTCAGGTAAGGCTTTTGAAGCGGATGCTTCCTTGGCGCTTTCTGCCAATCTTATAATTATATTGATTCTGTTTTTAGCGTTTTTTACATGCTTTCGGCTTTCCATAAAGATCGATAAATTAGTTGATAAATAAGTTTTACTCTTCTAATTGACTCCCCATCCCTCCATATAGTAAACTTTATATTTGGAGGTAGGGAGTTATGCGCAACTTCAAGCTTGTCTCGGATTTCCAGCCAAAGGGCGACCAGCCGCAGGCAATCGAAGAACTTACCGAGGGTCTGATCCGGGGGGACAAGCACCAGGTGCTTCTGGGCGTAACCGGCTCCGGCAAGACCTTTACCATCGCAAACGTCATCGCGAACGTCAACAGGCCGACGTTAATCATGTCGCCGAACAAGACCCTTGCCGCCCAGTTATATGCGGAGTTTAAGGGCTTTTTCCCGGAAAACGCCGTCGAGTATTTCGTCAGCTACTACGACTACTACCAGCCCGAAGCGTACCTCCCCACGACGGACACGTACATCGAAAAGGACTCGTCCATAAACGACGAAATAGACCGGATGCGCCACTCGGCCACATACTCGCTCTTCGAGAGAAAAGACGTAATCATCGTGGCGTCCGTCTCCTGCATATACGGCCTGGGCTCCCCTGAGGCGTATCACGGGATGCTGGTATATCTGCAGGAAGGCGACACCGTAGAGCGGGACGAGATACTGAAAAAGCTGGTCGAGATACAGTACGAGAGAAACGACATAGACTTCCACCGCGGGACATTTCGCGCGCGCGGCGACGTCATCGAAATTTTCCCATCATACTCGGAAGACCGCGCGGTGCGTATTTCGCTTTTCGGAGACGAGATAGAAAGGATAGACGAGATAGACCCCCTGAAAGGCGAGGTCACGGGGCACCTTGGGAAAGTGGCGGTATATCCCAAGAGCCATTACGTCACACCCGAAGACCGGATGAAGACGGCGGTACGGAATATATCGATAGAGCTTGAGGCGCGGGTGCGGGAATATGAACTCAGCAAGCGACTCCTTGAAGCGCAGCGGATAGAGCAGAGGACGAACTTCGACCTGGAGATGATAAAAGAGGTCGGATACTGCCAGGGCATAGAGAACTACTCCCGGCACCTGACCGGCAGGAAGCCGGGCGAGGCGCCCCCGACGCTGATGGACTACTTCCCCAAGGACAGCCTGATAATAATCGACGAGTCGCACGTAACCGTCCCGCAGATAGGCGGGATGTATAACGGGGACCGCTCCCGGAAGCTGACGCTCGTGGAGTTCGGGTTCCGGCTCCCGTCCGCGCTGGACAACAGGCCGCTGAACTTCCAGGAATTCGAGGCGAACGTTCCGCAGGCGATTTATGTATCGGCGACGCCCGGGCCGTACGAGCTTGACAAGACCGGCGGGACCATAGTGGAGCAGGTGATACGTCCCACGGGGCTGATGGACCCGGTGATCACAATCAAGCCGGTACTGGGCCAGGTGGACGACCTGCTGGACGAGATACGGGCGCGGACGGCGAAGGACGAGCGCGTCCTCGTCACGACACTTACCAAGCGGATGGCGGAGGACCTGACGGCGTATTACGAAGAGCTTGGCGTGCGCGTCAGATATCTTCACTCGGACATCGAGACGCTGGAGCGCATGGAGATAATCAGGGACCTGCGGCTTGGGAAGTTCGACGTGCTTGTAGGTATCAACCTCCTGCGCGAAGGGCTGGACATACCCGAAGTATCCCTTGTCGCAATACTGGATGCGGACAAGGAGGGTTTTCTGCGCTCGGAACGCTCGCTCACCCAGACCGCAGGACGCGCGGCGAGGAACGTAAACGGCGAGGTATATTTTTACGCCGACAAAATCACCAACTCAATGCAGAAGACAATCGAGGTCACGACCAAACGCCGGGAGATACAGCAGGCGTATAACGAACTCCACAATATAACGCCGGAGAGCATAAAGAAGGACATCAGCGACATAATGCACTCCGTCTATGAGGCCGATTACTTCACCGTGCCGGTGGATGGCGGGGGTGCGGCTCCGGATATACCGCTTGAGGAACTCCCGAAAGTCATCCAGGGCCTGCAGAAGGACATGAAAAAGGCGGCGGAGGAACTGGATTTCGAGCGCGCGGCGGAAATCCGGGACAGGATTAAGGAACTAAAAGAGATGGAGATGGCGATGGGCGTGAAGGTATAATGAGAAAGCACTTAGCCGAGCACGGCACGATGTTCGTGAGCATCCTGAGGAGGTATAGATGCCAAGACGTCTGACTGAACAGTACACGCTTCTGGCCAGCGTATCCAAGTGGACCGTTTACGCTTCGGTCGTCGGCGTTTTAACCGGCGCGAGCACCGCCTTGTTTCTCGACGCGTTAAAATGGATGACCCGCGTCTTTACATCCGTCCCCTCTTATTTCCTTCTGCTCCCCTTTACGCTGCTGGTGAGCAAACTGCTGGTTGTCTGGCTTGCACCGGACGCCGAGGGCCACGGCACGGAAAAAGTAATAGCCGCCATACACCAGCGGATGGGGAGGATACCGCTTATGGTCGTACCGGTCAAGCTCGTCGCTACTGTCATTACCCTTGCCGGAGGCGGCTCGGCCGGAAAGGAAGGACCCGCCGCGCAGATCGGCGCGGGACTTTCATCCGCTTTCGCCAGCCTGGTCCGCATGGGAGACGCCGACCGCCGCAAGCTTGCGATATGCGGCGTAAGCGCGGGGTTTGCCGCGATATTCGGTACGCCCATAGCAGGCTCCCTTTTCGGGCTGGAGGTCCTTTTTCTTGGCCAGATACTCTATGAAGCCCTGTTCCCTTCGTTTGTAGCCGGGCTGACCGCCTTCTATGTGGCGCACATGCTGGGAGCAACATATTTTTACGGCACGATTAAGGAGCTTCCGGCATTTAACGAGGGGGCTATGCTGAAGATGATAGTCCTGGGGGCATGGTGCGGCCTCGCGGCGTTCTTACTGATAGAAGGCCTGGACCTTGCACACCGCGCGTTTAATTCGCTGCCGAAGAATAAGGTTATGGCCCCTCTTGCAGGCGGCATGGTGCTTATCGCAATTACATTGCTGGTATCGCCGCAATACCTGGGTCTCGGACTCGACACGATTGAAAACGGCCTGAACGGAGGCGTCCTTCCGTGGGGTTCCTTCTTCTGGAAGACCGTAGCCACTTCCGTGACCCTCGGCTCCGGAGGAAGTGGAGGGATAGTGACACCAATATTCTTTATCGGGACCGGGGCAGGGAACATCTTTGCGCAGCTTATAGGGAGCCCGAACCTTGCGCTCTATTCGGCCGTAGGCATGGTCGCCCTGCTGGCCGGGGCCGCCAATACCCCGATTTCCGCCTCGGTCATGGCAATGGAATTCTTCGGGAATAAAATAGGCCCTTACGCAGCAATTGCCTGTATAGTAAGCTTCCTGGTGGTAGGCCACAGGAGCGTATACCCGAGCCAGATACTCGGGATGACAAAGAGCGCCTCGATTGACGTTGAAACTGGGGGCCCGATTGGAGAGATGTGCGGGATAAAGTTCAACACACGCCCGAAATCGCTGACCGGAATCATAGAAAAGGCTTATTGTTGGGTGAGGCGAAGGCGGAAGTAACCCACGATTAATCAAAATTTCTTGACTATTTGCCCCATTTCCTGCAAACTAAGTAGTTACTTTTAATATAAAAACTCCCTAAAAACCTAAAATCATTCAAGGAGTCCATCTTTGGCCAAACTGGGCGTGAACATAGACCACGTGGCGACGATACGCCAGGCCAGGCGCGGAGTCGAGCCGGACCCAATCCATGCGGCGGTGCTGGCCGAGCTCGGCGGGGCGGACGGCATTACCATCCACCTGCGGGAGGACAGGCGGCACATCCAGGACAGGGACCTCCGCCTCCTCCGGGAGACGGTGAAGGTCCCGCTAAACCTCGAAATGGCCGCGTCCGAGGAGATAATCGTCATTGCGCTGGACGTTCGCCCGGAAATGGCGACGCTGGTGCCGGAGAAGCGGGAGGAGCTTACCACCGAGGGCGGCCTTGACGTGCAGGCGAACCGGGAGAGGGTATCGGAAGCGGTGCGGAAGCTTCGGGATTCCGGCATATTCGTGAGCCTTTTCATAGACCCGGATTTAGACCAGGTCAAGGAGTCCAAAAAGGCGGGCGCGGACGCCATAGAGATACATACGGGGAAGTACGCCGACGCCAGGACTTACGAGCAATCCCAGAAGGAATACGAGAAGATATTCGAGTCGTGCCGCCTCGCCCACAAGCTTGGGCTTACGGTAAACGCGGGGCATGGGCTTAACTATCAGAACGTCCGACAGATAGCGAAGATAAAAGAGATATACGAGCTCAACATCGGGCACAGCATAATCTCGCGCGCCGTGCTGGTGGGCCTGGAGCGGGCCGTGCGGGAGATGAAAAACCTTATAGAATGATAATCGGCACTGGAATAGACATAGTCCGGGTGGACAGGATAGCGGACGCGATTACCCGATGGGGCGGCGCGTTCGAGGACAGGGTATTCACCGCCGGGGAAAAAACCTACTGCCGCGGTCAGAAGAGGAGCACCGAGAGCTTCGCGGCGCGGTTCGCCGTCAAGGAGGCGGTGCTCAAGGCCTTCGGCACCGGGCACTCCCAGGGCGTTAAGTGGGTGGATATAGAGGTTACGCGGGACGGGCTGGGGAAGCCTTCCGTTCTCTACCACGGCAAGGTGCGGGAGATGGCCCAGAGGCTGGGAGTCAGGCAGACGTTCGTAAGCATCAGTCACGACGGGGATTATACTGTGGCCCAGGCGGTACTGTCCACGGAGGCGAAAGAGTCTAAATGAAGCTTGCCACAGCCGCCGAGATGCGCGAGCTTGAACGCCGGACAATCGAAGAATTCGGCATACCGGGCGTCGTCCTGATGGAGAACGCGGGCCGCGCCGTCGTCTCGGCTATCGTCCATAAATGGGGGCCGGTCGAAGGGAAGTATTACTGCATATTCTGCGGCAAGGGCAATAACGGCGGCGACGGGCTTGTCATCGCGCGGCGCCTTCATAATATGGGCGCGAAGGTCAGCGTCCGGCTGTTCTCCCAAGACATTAAGGGGGATGCAGCCGCTAACCTTAACGCGGCGCGCAAGATGGGAATAACCATAAACCCTGTCAGCCGGGACTTAAGTGACGAGAGTTCTGAGGCCGCGCACGCCGAAGCGGTCATAGACGCCATATTCGGGACGGGGCTCTCAAACGAAATCTCGGAGCCTTACGCCTCGGTGATAAAGATGATAAACTTAAGAGCCCGGAGAATTGTCGCCGTGGACATTCCTTCAGGCGTAAATTCGGACGACGGCAGGATAATGGGGACCGCTGTCCACGCGGATATGACCGTCACCTTCGGCCTGCCCAAGCGCGGGCTCTATCTCCATCCGGGCGTTCAGGCCGCGGGCGAGATAAAGACAGCCGAAATAGGCATCCCCGGGAGCGCGGTGGACGAGGCGGCCATTAACGCGCACCTCCTGACTTTAGGACGCGTCCGGGGCCTCCTGCCGGAAAGGAAGCCTGATTCCCACAAGGGCACCTACGGCCACCTCTTGATTATTGCCGGCTCCGCCGGAAAGACCGGCGCGGGAGTATTGGCGGCGAGGGCGGCGCTCCGATGCGGCGCGGGGCTGGTGACGGTCGCGGTCCCGGAGAGCTTAAACGATATCTTCGAGGAGAAGTTGACCGAAGAGATGACCGTGGGGCTCCCGGAGACGGATGAGCGGTCGCTTTCATATAACGCGCTGGATAAATTGCTTGAACTTCTGGAAGACAAGACCGCCGCGGCTATCGGCCCCGGCCTCTCCCGCAACAAGGACACCGCGAGGCTTGTCCGGGAACTCCTGCCAAGGCTGAAAATCCCGGTGGTCCTGGACGCCGACGCACTCAACATACTCTCCGAGGACGAGACGCCTCTGGATAATATGACCGTCCCGGTGATACTCACGCCCCACCCGGCGGAAGCGGGACGGCTTCTCGGCATTCATACGGTCTCGGTGCAGACGGACAGGCCGGGCGCGGCATCGGAACTGGCGAAGGCGCATCATTGCACCGTTGCGCTGAAAGGGGCGCGTACGCTGATTGCGTCTCCGGACGGAACATTTTACGTAAACCCGACGGGAAACCCGGGAATGGCGACGGCGGGCACTGGAGACGTGCTTACCGGCGTCGTAAGCTCATTTCTGGCCCAGGGTCTTGAGGCGGGGGATGCGGCGCTTCTGGGAGTATACGCGCATGGGTTAGCTGGAGATATCGCATCGGATGAGAAAGGACAGGCGGGGCTGATTGCGGGAGATTTAATCGACGCCCTTCCATCAGCTATAAGGGCTATAAGGTCAAGCGGTGAGGTTCAGGGGAGGTAGAGGGCATGAGGAAGATTGTATTTATATTTCTGGTATTATTTATAGTCGCCGCGGCGGGATGCGCGAACTCGGTCAACGAGGCCGACCAGGCATTCAAGCGGGGAGATTACAGGAAGGCGGTCGAGCTTTACAGCAAGGTAGTCCAGAACAAGGACCTTAACGCCGCCACGATGGCGCAGGCGCATTATAACCTGGCAAAATCCCTGGATAAGCTGGGCCGGCCGGAGGACGCCGCCGAGGAATATAAACGGGCGATAGACCTGGAGCCTGACAACAAGCAGGTATATATGGACCTGGCGGAGACGCTCGACAGGCTTGGGCTACCGGACCAGGAGTCCGTCGCATTGCAGAATTTCCTTATCCTGGAACCTAAAAACGCTCATGCCGAAACCATGCTGGGCGAATGCTATGCCAGGATGGGGCAGTTCGTAAACGCCAGGGGTATGTTCGAAAAGGCCGTCCAGGATGACCCGCGCGACCCAAATAATTTTGAAAACCTTGGTCTTGTCTACGATAAGCTTGGCAGCTCGAATGACGCGATATCGGCCTGGGAAAAGGCGCTTAAACTGAAGCCCGACGACGTATCCGTGTTACAGGAGCTGGCCTTCGTGTACAACAGGCTGAACCGTAACAACGATTCGATAAGGATTTATTCGAAGCTCGCGCAGATGGAGCCGGGCTCGGCGAAATACCATAACAACCTGGGCATCGCGTACTATAACAGCGGCATGTTCAAACAGGCCCTGAAAGAGTTCGACAAGGTGCTCGCCATTGACAAGAATTACCCCGGCGCCAAAGACGCGCAAAGGCTTGCGAGGAATGGCGTGCTGAGAGGGCGCGGTTGAAACCCTCCGCGAGAGGGTTCTCCGAATACTTGAGCCTCGTCTTCGGGGCCGCGTCCGGGAGCGTGCGCCTTTCTCCGCTCGGAAGGGGGAGCCACGGCAGTGGCTATAGGGCCAGGTTTATCCGCGACGGCGCCCCCGGGAATGTTATAATAAAAACGCTGGACAAAAACATAGGTCTCGGACACGACTACCCCGCCGACCGCGCCTCCGTGTTCCTGCTGGCTTCGGAGAGCTACGGGAAGTTCCCGTCTCACGTAAAGGCGCTTGACGTCCTCTCTATGCAGAGAAACGGCGCCCTGCAATCCATCGCCGGAGGCCATGAATATTATCTTATAATGGAGGAAGGGGAAGGGACGAATTATTTCCGGGACCTGCGCGATATGAAAGGGATGGCGACTCTCACTCGGCGGGACAGGGACAGGGTATCCGCGCTGGCGAAATTTCTGGCGAAGGCGAATTCTAAAAAGAAAGACGCGCCGGAGCTTTATTTGCGTAAAGTAAGAGATATAATCGGGCACGGCGAGTGCCTGATGGGGGTATTCGATACATACGCCGCTGATAATAATTTTACGAATTTAGCCGAGATGGCGGCAATAGAAAAGGCGTGCGTGGACTGGAGAGCCGTATTGAAAAAATACGCCGGCAGGCTGTCCCGCGTGCATGGGGACTTCCATCCGGGCAACATACTCTTCCGGGGCGAAAAATCGTTCACGCTCCTTGACAGGAGCAGGGGAGAGTACGGCGAGCCCGCCGACGACGTCACGGCTCTTTGCATGAACTTCATATTCTTTTCCCTGATGGAGTACGGGAAGATGGCCGGTGCGTATGACGAGGCCCTCAAGCTTTTTTATGAAGAATATATCGGGGCGTCGAAAGACGAGGCGGTCAACGAAGTATCTGCGCCCTTCTATGCGTTCCGGGCCGCAGTGGTTGCAAACCCTCTTTTCTATCCGGACGTGACGACCCAGGTGCGCGGGAAGATAATGGCCTTCGCGCACGGCGCGCTTAAGGCGCGGACATTCGATCCGGCAAAAGTGAATTCATATATCTCGGGCGGACTCAAATACAGGGAGAGGTTCTTCTAATGGAAAATTTCAGCTGGCTTTCCGCCTTTAAGGAAATCGGCGCCAAAGTGCGCTCCGAGATGGACGAACTTTTCAAGGGCAAGGGGTACGGCAGGCCGCTTGGAAAGGGCGCGGGCGGGGACACCACGCTCGTGCTGGACAAGAAGGCGGAGGACGCGATACTGGACATCCTTGAGAAACTGCACGCTGCCGGCGAGCAGTTCACTTTCATATCCGAAGAGATAGGGGAGAAGGAGTTCGGGCGTGAGGATTCGCTTATCCTGGCCGACCCGATAGACGGCAGCAACAACGCAAAGTACGGGATACCTTTTTTCTCCACGGCGCTCGTGATGGCGAACGGGAGGAAGCTCTCCGACGTCGGTCTCGGCTATATAATAAACCTCGGAAACGGGGACGAATTCTGGGCTATAAAAGGGGGCGGGGCTTACAAGAACGGCATCAGGCTCATGGCGTCCGAAAGGACGGAGCTTGGTATGGTGAACATAGAGGCATCGTCTCCTGGTAAGGACCTGAAAAAAGCGATGCCGCTTTTATCCTGCGCGAGGAAAGTGAGATGCCTCGGGAGCACGGCGCTTGACCTCGCCTGCCTCGCCGCCGGGGCCACGGACGCCGTATTAGTCCCGTCGGCCTCGCGGAGTTTCGATTTTGCCGCGGGATGGCTGATGGTAAAGGAAGCGGGGGGCATGGTGACGGACCTGGAGGGCAACCCGCTGGACGATGTCACGTTGGGCCTGGAACGGTCCACTCCGTTCATCGGCGTGTCGAACAAGAGCGTCCTGGCCAAGGCGCTCCAGGCTTTGAAAGGCTGTGCGTAAGATGGCAAGGGCGTTGATGGTGCAGGGGACCGGCTCCCATGTCGGCAAAAGCGTGATAGTCGCCGCCCTGTGCAGGATCCTGGCAAGGCGCGGCTACTCCGTGGCGCCTTTTAAATCCCAGAACATGGCGCTGAACTCCTTCATCACGCCCGAAGGCGGCGAGATTGGACGCGCGCAGGCGTATCAGGCGGAGGCGGCTAAAATCCCCCCGTCGGTACTGATGAACCCAGTCCTACTTAAGGCCAACAGCGACACCGGCGCGCAGGTGATAATACGCGGGAAGGTCGTCGGCAACATGGGGGTGAGGGAGTATCACAGGTACAAGGACGAGGCGTTCCGGGCGGCAAGGGAATGCTACGAGGAGCTTGCGGCAAGGCACGACATTATTATCATAGAGGGCGCGGGCAGCCCGGCGGAGATAAATTTAAAACAGCACGATTTCGTGAATATGAAGACCGCCGAAATGGCCGGGGCGAAGGTGCTGATTGCCGCGGACATCGACAAGGGCGGCGTTTTCGCCTCGATGGTCGGGACGATGGAGCTGCTGGACGAGTCCGAGCGTGAGATGGTGGCGGGGTTCCTGATAAACAAGTTCCGGGGCGACGCCTCTCTCTTGAAGGACGGCCTGGACTTTATCCTGCAAAGGACCGGAAAACCTGTGCTTGGCGTAATCCCGTATTTTAACGACATACACATCCAGGAAGAAGACGGCGTGGCGCTGGACGGCGCGGGTTCGCCTGGCGCGTGGCTTGACGACGGAGCGCTGGACGTCGCCGTGCTGAGACTCGGCCATATATCGAACTTCACCGACTTCGACCCCCTGGCTCACGAGCCGGGCGTCCGGGTGCGGTACGTCAAGGGGCCGTCTGAGCTTGGGCGTCCGGACCTGGTGATTATTCCGGGGAGCAAGAATACCATCTCCGATCTGTTGGACCTTCGGCGCTCGGGGCTGGAAGACGCCGTCATTTCCTACCATGCGTCTGGAGGCCGGGTAGCGGGGATATGCGGCGGCTACCAGATGCTCGGGAAGACGGTTGCCGACCCGGAAGGCGTCGAGTCGGAGACGCCTTTGGTCAGGGGGATGGGCATCCTCGATGCGGAAACCGTCCTGGCGGGGGAGAAGGTGACGGCGCAGGTCAGCGGGGAATACCTGGGAAACGATGGCGGTCCCGTTTCCGGTCAACCAGTCGTCGCCGGTTATGAAATCCACATGGGCCGGACGGAGCTTGGGCCGAACGCAAAGCCGTTATTTTTAATAAACACAAGGAACGGAGAAAAGACCGTATATTACGACGGCGCGGCCAGCCTGCCCGAAGCCGGTCGATTGCCCGAAGCCGGTCCACCGGCCTCCGCATGGGGTACGTACATACATGGGATTTTCGAGAATGACGCCTTCCGCCAGGGCCTTATCTCCGGCCTTTTAAAAAAAGGAAAAAACCGGGCCGCCCAACCGGTTCAGTATGCGAACCTGAAGGAGAAAGGTCTTGAGTCGCTGGCTGATTTAGTCGAATCGAACATCGATATAAACACGGTATTGAGGCTTATAACATAATCAAGTATTCAATATTTCAGCTCTTTCTGGTATAATATCAAAAAGCTCAGCATTAGAAATGGATCGTTGCGGGTGACGTTGAGAATACTGGAAAAAATAAAAAACATCAGGCTTAAGGGGAGCATAAAGGGGCGGCTGACCCTTTACTTCGCGCTCCTCGTTATAATCCCGTTCTTGATGATCGGGGCGATGGCCTACCAGAGCGAGAGTTCCGCGCTCCGGGAAAGGATAAGGAGCCACCTTACCTCTATCGCGGACATCCAGAAGAGCAGGATAGAGTCCTGGCTTTCGGAGAGGTCGAGCGATGTGGCTTTCCTGGCAAAGAATAAAAAAACAGCCTCCGACGTCGCCTTTCTTGAAAATTATCCCGACACCAAAAGCGCTTTAAATACTCCCCAGTATAAAGAGCTGAAGGATTCCCTGCTGGACATCACCTCTGATCATTCCTATCTGCATGCTAATATACTCGACAGTAACGGCAGGATCATTGCTTCAAACGACGAGAAGATAACAGGTCAGAGCCGTGCTGATGAGGGCTATTTCAAGGGCGCTATGGCCATCGGCATGAAGGGCGGAAGCAGCGTTTATATCCAGGACATATATTATAACCCGCGCCTTAAAGCCATAGTCATGGCCTTTTCCGCACCTATAGCGAGGGACGGCAGATTTATAGGTGCTGCCGTCCTCGTCGTGGGGATGGACCAAAGCTTCTATCCCATCTTTGCGGGCTGGCCTGGGATGCGGCCTTCCGGAGATACCATAATCAGCAGGATAGATAATGGCTATCTGGTCTTTTTGAACCGCCTCCGCTTCATGAACGATGCGCCCTTGAAGCTAAGGTTCAAATTAGAAAATGCACCTCAAGCGGCGTATCTCGCGGCGTCCGGCCAGGAAGGCGTCATAGAGGCGAAGGATTACCGGGGGATGGACGTCCTCGCCGTGTACCGTTATATACCGGAGACGAAATGGGGTTTCGTGGTTAAGGAAGACTACGACGACGCCTTCGCCCCGGTCCACGACCTTACGCGCAGGGTCGCCTATACGCTCGGACTTACCCTAATCCTGGTGATATTCCTCGTATACGTAATTTCCAGCAAGATAGCGGAGCCGATAGTCTCCATGAGCAGGACCTCCCGCAAGATAGCCGAGGGGGATTTTTCCGTGAACCTGCCGGTCGGACGCATGGACGAGATGGGCACCCTGGCCCTCTCCTTTAACGAAATGGCCGCTTCCCTCCAGACGTACAAAGCGGAAGCGGACCGGAAGAGCGAAGAGCTTGAGAACGCGAACACGGAACTGAAGGATTTGACCCAGTCCCTGGAGGAGAAGGTCAAGGGGCGCACTGTCGAACTCGAGGAACTGAACCGGGCCCTGCTCTCGATGATGGAGGATTTGGACGAGCGGACGGAGGCGCTTGAGGCTTCGCAGGTGGAGCTGAAAAAATTCGCCGCCGAGGTGGAGGAATCCAGGAACCGTATCCGTGAGAACCTGGAGATAGTCGAGCGCGCGAACGTCGAACTCAGAAGGATAGACCGGATGAAGGACCACTTCCTGGGCATGATGTCCCACGAGCTCAGGACGCCGCTTTCCCTGATAACCGGCTATTCCAGCAACCTGATGTCGGACCAGTCAATAAATGTGGACCCGAAGGTCGTGGAAGCGCTGGAGGGCATATACAAAGGCGCGGAACGGCTGCGGATGATTATAACCGAGATGCTGGACGTATCGCAGATAGACGCGAAGGGCCTGCGGCTCACATTCACGCCTACCAACATCGGGGACCTTGTCGAGGAAGTGATAAAGGAGCTTTCCACCTTTATAAAACAGCGGAACCAGGAGGTCTCGCTGGACGGGGTCGTCAATCTTCCGCAGGTGGCGATAGACAGGAAAAGGATGCGCCAGGTCCTCGTGAATATAATCGGCAACGCCATAAAGTTCACGCCGGACGGCGGTAAAATAGCTGTCTCGTTCAAGAGGTTCAACGGCGACCGGATGGCGAAGGGACCTGCGAGTTATCTGGACATCGTTATAAAGGACAGCGGCATCGGGCTTGACAAGGAAGAACTGGACAGGATATTCGAGAAGTTCTACGAGGTGGGGGAGATAGACAAGCACTCGACCAGCAAGTACGCCTACTTAGGTCGCGGCGTGGGCCTGGGACTGCCGATAGCCAGGGGCATAGTCGAGGCGCACGGGGGCACGCTGTGGGCGGAAAGTTCGGGCTACGACGCCGTCAATTGTCCCGGCAGCAGTTTCCATATAGTCCTGCCGGTAAGCGTCCAGGCAGGCGAGCTTGCCACGATGGGGCTGGTGGCGGAGACCGCCGAAGAACTACCCATGCGCCATGCGGAAAAAGATAAGACCAGGGTCGCGAAAGCCGCGCCCGCGCCGTCGGAGGCCGCGCCTGCAAAAAAGCCGAAGGTGCTGCTTATCGAAGACGACGTGGATATCCTGAACCTCACGTCAAGGCTCCTCCAGCACGACTACGAGATACTGAGGGCGGAGGGAGGAAAAGACGGCATAGAGCTTGCCAGGGAAACATTGCCCGACCTTATCCTGCTTGACGTTTACATGGAGGACATGACCGGCTACGACGTCTGCGAGATACTTAAGTCCGACCAGAAGACCAAAAATATCCCTGTCGCCATGTTCACCGCCGGCGCGCAGCGCTGGGAAGTGGACAAAGGCTACAAGTCCGGCGCGGACGATTATATCACGAAGCCGTTCAGGCCGGACGAGCTACTCGCAAAAATAAAAGAACTGGTGCAATGCCGCCGCTGAACCTGCTCCTTGCATTCCTCCTGGACCTCCTGCTCGGAGACCCCAGTGGACTGCCCCATCCGGTAATAATAATCGGGAATTTCGCGGCCCGGCTGGAACGCGCCCTGAACCGCCCCGGCTCAGGGAAGATATACCTTCTGACTGCCGGTCTTGCCGCAGCCGCAATCGTCGTGGCTTCCACCTTTGCCGTAACGTTCTTCATCGTGGGAGCCGCGTACAGGCATCTGGGGAAGCTGGGCGGAGGGGCGGTAGAAATAATACTAGCATATACCACGCTCTCCGCAAAATCGCTTGCGGGCGCCGCGAAGGAAGTCCTTCGTCCCCTCGTTGCGGGAGACCTGCCGGAGGCGAGGCGCAAGCTCTCGATGGTGGTGGGCCGGGATACCGAAAACCTCGATGCGCCGCAGGTGGTGCGGGGTGCGGTGGAGACTGTAGCGGAGAATACCTCGGACGGCGTTATCGCGCCGTTATTTTATTTGGCGCTGGGCGGCGCGCCACTCGCCATGGCATACAAGGCGGTGAATACGCTGGACTCCATGTTCGGGTACAAGAACGAGAGGTTCCTTTATTTCGGACGCGCGGCGGCAAGGCTGGACGATATAGCTAACTTCATCCCGGCCAGGCTCTCGGCGCTATTTACGGTTATCGCCTCGTTTCTCCTCAACCTGACCGGCGGCGGGTATTCATGGAGAAGTTCTCTCAGGGCACTCATTAAAGACCGCCTCAACCATACAAGCCCCAACAGCGGCTATCCCGAGGCGGCGGCGGCGGGCGCGCTCGGAGTGCGCCTGGGAGGGGAGAACTCGTATTTCGGAGTCGCATCCGTCAAGCCGTTCATAGGCGAGCCTTCCCGGCCTCTGGCCCCGGAGAGGATAACCGAATCGGTGCGCCTGATGTACCTGACGGCGGCGCTGGGGGTAATAATTTTTGCGGCGGTAAGGTTCGCGGTATCGCCGATGATTAAATAGCAACCGCCATCCCGCAGTGACTTTTTAATTCAGGGCCGACACGCGGGTTCTCCCTTGATTTTGAAATCGGGTTTCCGGATTTCGGCATTCTGAAAGGATAGCTTATTGAGAAATTCCAACGCCCCACTCCCGCACGGCGGCAACGTCCTGCACTACTCAAAGAAATTCGGCATCCCGCCCGGGAAAATAATCGATTTCTCCGCGAGCGTGAACCCGCTTGGGCCGCCAAAGAAATCCATCGCCGCAATGACCCGCGCATTCGCGGAACTCAACCGGTATCCGGACCCGGACTCTCTGGAATTGACCGCGAAGATTGCGGCCCTTCACAAGCTGAAAGATGGCCAGGTTTTAATCGGGAACGGTTCGACCGAGTTTATATATCTCCTGCCGCGCGCGTTGGGGATAAAAAAGGCGCTCGTTTTATCGCCGTCGTTCTCGGATTACGAAAGGGCATCCGAAATCTCCGGGGCAAAGGTCGTCCGCCTGCCGTTACTGGAGGAAAATAATTTCAGTCCGGACATGAAAACTCTCTCGCGGGAGATTAAGAAATGCGGCCTCCTGTTCCTGTGCAACCCCAACAACCCCACCGGGACGCTACTACCAAAAGGCGAACTTCTTGGCCTTTTGAAAGAGGCGTCGAAGGCCGGGACGGTCGTCTGCATTGACGAGGCGTTCATCGAATACGTTCCGGGAGGAAGCGTGCTGAAGGAAGCGGTAAAACTTGGGGCGGTGGTCCTAAGGAACTTCACGAAGTTTTACGGGATGCCCGGAATCCGCATCGGCTACGCTGCGGCAGACAGGAGAATAATCGCGAAGATGAAGGCGATTCGGGAGCCCTGGACGGTGAATAACCTGGCCCAGGCGGCGGCGCTGGCCGCGCTTGGCGACAGGGAATATGTAAAGAAGACGCTCGCCCAGAACGAGGCGGAGCGGGATTATCTGTTCCACGGGCTTTCCGGGACCGGATGGCTTCTGCCGTTTTCGTCCACGGCGAACTTCCTTTTGGTTAAAATACTGGAGCCGAGAATCAGCTCTTCATCCCTGACTGCGCGCCTTGCTTCAAGCGGCCTGCTGGTGCGCGACTGCTCTACTTTCCCAGGTCTTGGACAGCGCTTTCTACGTGTAGCCGTATTATCGCGCCGTGAAAACAAAAAACTTGTAGAGGCCCTCCAATCCTTTACAACCCCCTGACCCTGTGATACCTTTTTATCATGAAAAGACCCCACCTGTACGAGCGGCATAAAGAGCTTGGCGCAAAGTTCGTGGAGTTTGGCGGATGGGAGATGCCGCTCGAATATTCGGGGGCGGTGAAGGAGCATATGGCGGTACGGACTTCCGCCGGGCTCTTCGACGTCAGCCACATGGGCGTAATCGAGGTCGGCGGGGCTGACAGTATAGAGATCCTGAAACGAGCGCTGACTTTCAGCCCGGACAGTTTAAAACCGGACCGAGCGCGGTACGCCTTCCTGTTAAATGAAAAAGGCGGCGCGAAAGACGACCTGATGACGTTCCGCCTGAACGAGGACAGGTTTATCCTGGTGGTGAACGCATCGAACCGGGAGAAGGACTTAAACTGGCTGAAGGATATCGGACGGGATTTCGAGGCCGTATTGATAGACGACAGTCCGGACACCTGCATACTGGCGCTTCAGGGCCCCGCATCCTGGCAAATTGCCGAGGACGCCTTCGGCGTAAAACCCTCCGAGTTCCCGTACCACTCCTTCATTACCTTCGAGTTCTCAGGCACCGGTGTCATGCTATCCAAGACGGGGTACACCGGGGAAAAGGGCTTTGAGATTTACGTCCACAGGGCTATCGCCGGAGATGTCTGGGACCTTGTCCTTGAAAAAGGCGAAAAATACGGCATCCTGCCATGCGGCCTGGCCGCCCGCGACACGCTGAGGCTTGAAATGGGCTACCTGCTTTACGGCAACGACATAACCGAGGATATAAGCCCGATTGAAGCCGGGTAT
>JBARKJ010000118.1:0-5591 GCA_049801375.1 Nitrospirota bacterium
GGACCTTCGTCAGCCGGTCAAGGCAGAAGATACTACCTGCGATTATTAGTATTATCTTACTTTTGCGGGACAATGGCAATACCTATTCTAAAACACCCGCGCACCTGGCGCACAGGGTGGGGTGCGACTCTTTGCTTCCCACGTCTTTTTTAATCTGCCAGCACCGCTCGCACTTCACACCCTCGGCAGGGGAGGCGGAGACCTGAAATCCCGGCGCTATATCGGATTCCGGAATATTTTCCGGGGCCGAGTTAAGCGGGTATATCACCGCCTCGGATACGATAAATATAGATGCAAGCTCATCTTTATACTGATTAAGCAAATCGGCCAGTTTAGTTTCCGCGTAAATTTCCACCTTCGCGTCCAGGGAATGGCCTATGACCCGCTCCGCGCGGAGCTTTTCCAGCACCTTCGACGCCTCGGCCCGGACGGCGAGAATCTTGTCCCACCGCTCCGCCAGTGCATCATCCAGCCAGTCGTCGTGCAGTGCCGGGAAATCCGCAAGGTGCACGCTCTGTTCTTTGTCCGCTCCCGGAATGAACGCCCAGACCTCTTCCGCCGTGAACGACAGCACCGGGGCCATCAGCCTTATCATCCCGGAGAGTATCTCGTACATCGCCGTCTGCGCGGAGCGCCTGAGGACGCCGTCCGGCTTTTCCGTGTAAAGCCTGTCCTTGAGGACGTCAAGATAAAACGCGCTCATGTCCACGGCGCAGAAGTTGTGCAGGGTGTGGTAGATGAGGTGGAATTCGCTGTCTTTGTACGCCTTACGGATTTTCAGGTTCAGCCCCTGTAATCTGTGCAGCGCCCACCTGTCCAGCTCCGCCATGTCTTTATACGGCACGGCGTCTTTAACCGGGTCGAAATCGTATAAATTGCCAAGAATATATCTCGCCGTGTTCCTTATGCGCCGGTACGCCTCCGAGAGCCGCTTAAGTATCTCGTCCGATATCCTCACGTCCTCGGTATAGTCCGAAGCCGAAACCCAGAGCCTCAGGATTTCCGCTCCGTACTGGTCGATTACCTTCTGCGGCGCGATAACGTTGCCCTTGGACTTGGACATTTTCTTGCCCTCGCCGTCCACCGTGAACCCGTGGGTGAGGACACTCTTGAATGGGGCCACGCCGACAGTGCCGACGGCAGTCAAAAGCGAGCTTTGGAACCAGCCCCTGTGCTGGTCGCTGCCTTCCAGGTATAAGTCCGCGGGCCATGCAAGTTCCGGACGCCTCTTCAGGACCGCCGCCTGGCTTACTCCTGAGTCGAACCAGACGTCCAGGATGTCGGTTTCCTTTTTAAAATCTTTGCCGCCGCAATCAGGGCATTTTGTCCCTCCTGGCAGAAGCTCCTTCGCGTCCAGAGTGAACCAGATATCCGCGCCAGATTTCTCCATGAGGTCCGCAACGTGCTCGACAATTTTTTCATCCATGAGCCGTTCGCCGCAGTATTCGCATTGGAATATCGTGATGGGCACTCCCCACGCCCTCTGGCGAGATATGCACCAGTCCGGTCTGCTCTCTATCATGCCCCGGATGCGGTCGATCCCCCAGCCCGGCACCCACTCAACCTTATTTATATATTCCAGCGCCTTCTCGCGGAGTCCGTTCTTCTCCATCGAGATGAACCACTGCTCCGTAGCGCGGAATAGCACTGGGTTCTTGCACCGCCAGCAGTGCGGATAGGAGTGGCTTATCGGCTCCATCGCAAGAAGCGCATCAACTTCCGTAAGCTTCTCTATAATAGCCTTGTCCGCCTTGAAGACGTGCATTCCGGCGAAGAATTTCACATCGTCCGTAAACTTCCCGTGGTCGTCAACGGGCGTGTAAATGTCCAGGCCGTACTTCTGGCCAATCTCGTAGTCTTCCTGCCCGTGTCCCGGCGCGGTATGTACTATGCCGGTGCCCGCCTCAAGAGTCACGTGCTCGCCCGTCAGCACCGGAGAGAGGCGGTCCAGGTACGGATGCCTGAAGTTAAGCCCCTCAAGCTCCAAACCATAGAAGGTGAGTAGAGCATCGTATTTTACATACCCAAATTTCTTTGCACACTCATCGGCCAGATCTTTCGCCACTAAAAGAAGTTCATTTGAACCTTCCCCGTGCATTAGAATATATTCAAAGCCTGGGTTTACCGAAAGCGCGAGGTTCGCGGGCAGCGTCCAGGGAGTCGTCGTCCAGATTACGGCGGAAACAGGCAGCCCCCCCGCCATGGCCTGAATTGTCTTTAACACCCCCTTAGCCGCCAGGTTCTTTTTCTCCGCCCAGTCCGCAAGCGTGCCGTCCAGCTTGAACTTCACATAGACCGACTTCGATGAATGGTCGGCGTATTCGACTTCCGCCTCCGCCAGCGCCGTCACGCAGGAAGCGCACCAGTGTATCGGCTTTTTGCCCTTATATACCCCGCCGTTGCCGACGAACTTGCCGAACTCCCGGACGATTGACGCTTCAAAGCCGTAGTTCATCGTCAGGTAGGGGTTGTACCAGTCGCCGATCACGCCGAGGCGGATAAACTCGTCCCGCTGTATCTCCACGAATTTTTTGGCATATTCCCGGCAGTGCCCGCGGAATTCGCCTGGGGCCATCGTCTCTTTTTTGCCTTTTAAGTCTTTATCCACCTGCAACTCTATCGGCAGGCCGTGGCAATCCCAGCCGGGGACATACGGCGCGCCGTAGCCCTCCATCGTCCTGGCCTTCACGATTATGTCCTTCAGTATCTTGTTCAGCGCGTGCCCGATATGGATATGGCCGTTGGCGTAGGGCGGGCCGTCGTGGAGTATGAATTTTTCCCTTCCGGCATCCCGTTCCCGGAGCTTGCCGTAGAGGTCCATGTCCTTCCAGTTCTTAAGAAAATCCAGCTCCTTCACGGCCAGGTTCGCCCGCATGGGGAACTCCGTCTTCGGGAGGTTCAGCGTGTCTTTATAGTCCATTTGAATATCCCGGGTAGGTTAAATGCACAGAATAGGAAATCATATCACCACCGGATATCCAATGTCAAGAATACCGTGGCTTTACCTGATATTATAGAATTCTCCTTGACCGTCTGTCGGGTTCCCGTATATCTTTAAATGAATATGCGGGACTAATGTATATACGGGCCTTAAGCGGGAATTAATACACATTTAAAAGGAGGACGCCATGTTCAGAAAGATGCTTGTAGCTTTCGACGGTTCGGAGCAGTCCAACAAGGCTTTCGACGCCGCCTTGGAGATGGACGTCAAGTGTTCCAACAAGTCCGCGAATATATTAGTCCTTTCTGTTGCGCAGTTGCCCGAACCGGCGGAGCTTACTTTAATAAACGAGGGTTCAATAATTAAAGGCATTACCGAGTACTACGAAGAGCAGTTCAAAGCCCTTAAAGAGCGGGCGGAAAAAAAGGGAGTCAATATCAGTACGGAAGTGGTCATGGGGCATCCCGCCGACATGATTGTAAAGTATGCAGAGGAAAAGGGCTGCGACATGATAATAATGGGGCACCGCGGCAGGTCTAAGATTGCCAATTGGCTCCTGGGGTCCGTGTCCAGGAGGGTGGCGTCGTATTCACCCTGCACCGTCACCATCGTCAAATAAAGAACCGTTGAAGAAACGTTTCGGCCTGAGCCGCAATATATACGTCGCGGGGATTGTCAGCCTGCTTATGGACATAAGCAGCGAGATGATCTATCCCCTGATGCCGCTATTCCTCGCAAACGTCCTGGGGGCGAGCAAGGAGTTAATCGGCCTTATCGAGGGCGTTGCGGAGTCCACCGCCAGCATCGTCAAAATTTTTTCGGGTTGGCTCTCCGACAGGTTAGGAAAGCGAAAGGGCCTGATGGCGGGCGGTTATGGCCTGTCCACCTTGAGCCGCCCCATAATCGCGCTGGCCACCGGCTGGCATGTGGTGCTGCTGGGGAGGTTCCTAGACCGGGTCGGCAAGGGCGTGCGCACCGCGCCGAGGGACGCCATCATAGCCGAGTCCACCGAAGCTTCCCGTTACGGCATGGCATTCGGCTTCCACCGCGCGATGGATACGTTCGGAGCGGTTATCGGCCCTGCGGCGGCGTTCTTCCTGCTGGCGGCCTTTTCAGGCGATTTCCGAAAGGTCTTCTGGATATCGATGATACCGGCCGTCATCGCGGTCGTCGTAATTATCCTCTTCATCAAGGAACGGAAGCAAAGGCGGCCTGAGCACGCACAGCCGCCCAAGTTTTCCTGGAGCGTCTTAAGCGGCAGGTTCAGGTTCTACGTCATAATCGTGACGATATTTTCCATAGGCAATTCAAGCGACGCCTTCCTCATCCTGCGCGCGCAGGGCGTGGGCATCAGGGCGGCGATGATCCCCATCGTGTATATGGTGTACAATGCGATTTATTCGCTGACTTCCATGCCAGCCGGACTCGCGGCGGACAAGTTCGGCAGGAAGCGCATAATCCTCATCGCGTTTTTCATGTTCGCGGCAATATATTACGGGTTCGCGAGGTTCGCGGATATCCGTAGCGTATGGCTGCTCTTCGGGGCATACGGCCTCTTCATGGGCATGACGGACGGCATACAGAAGGCCTATCTTGCCGAGGTCCTGCCGAAGGAGTTCAAGGCCACGGCCTTCGGGATATACAACATGGCGGTGGGCCTGGCCCTTCTCCCGGCGAGCTTAATCGGCGGCTGGCTCTGGGACCACGTCTCCCCCGCCGCGACGTTCTATTATGGCGCTATCATGGCGCTCGTCTCGGCGGAGCTGTTTATTATATATATCGCTGTTTATGGGAAGGGGAACAGAAAAGCCGCTACTTAAGGAGCTTCCGGAGCTTTTCATAGACCTCGCGGCGATGGCTGACAGAAACAATTATTACGATAAGCTCGCGGTTGCGTAACGTGTATATTATGCGGTAGCTGGAAACCCTATATGAAAAATAATCTTTAAGATTTTCTGTCAGTGGCTTGCCCAGCATCGGATTTTCAGCCAACCTGAGGAGAGCCTTTTTAATTAGCGGTTTTATTGAATTGTCGAGTTTTTTTATGTCCTTGTTTGCAAGAGGAAGATACAGGAGCTTATAACTCACCCCCAGACCTCCTCGTGTGTCATAAATTTTCCCTCCTTCAGTTCTTTCTCGGCCTTCATTAATTTTTTCATTGTTTCGGGATCGCTTAATATTTCAAGCGTCTCAATTAACGATTCATACTCTCCCACACTCATAAGCACGGTCGATGGCGCGCCTCCCTTGGAGATAACTACAACCTCCTCGGTCTCGCTGACGTCCTTTACGATTTCCGATAAATGGGCCTTTGCCTCGCTCAACGGTATTGTCCTGAGCATAATCCCCTCCATAGTTCAAATTATGACTAAAGTTTAGACCATTCGTTATAAGATGTCAATAAAAAGGGCCGACACGAAGGTCGGCCCCTACAGTTTGGATGAAGGAAAAATTTACGCTATCCCGTGCTGTATCTTGCAGGCGCGGAGCGCGTTCTTCATAAGCATCATGTTCGTGACGGAGCCGACGCCGCCGGGGACTGGGGAGATGGCGGATGCGACCTCCTTCACGTTCTCGAAGTCAACGTCGCCGACCGTCTTTGTCTTGGGCTTGCCCTTGTCGTTAAGTACCGGCTTGCCCTCGGCGTCCA
>JBARKJ010000119.1:0-12129 GCA_049801375.1 Nitrospirota bacterium
CAGGACAGCGAACTATATATGCTCGGATCAGCCGGTTTCTGATCTTGCTGGATCGCTGTGGCTATCGCCGTTATCTGCTCGGTAGTCAGATTCAGTGTACCCATGCCGCCAAGGGTTGTGCCTGCACCTGCATTGTTGGTTATTGCAGTCTGGATCAGATTAGCGCCGTTGACCGCCGAACCTGCCTTTGCAACTGCCGTAATGGCGGGAACTGTTCCGTTATAGGTCGGGGCCGTACCAGCGACCTGGCTTATCGGGCCGTTGTGGCAATCCATACAATTTATGTAATACAGCGTCGCGCCGTCGATGGACGCCGTCCCGCTGGTGTTGCTGAAGGGTGGCGCAACCGCCAGCGCCTTTGCGATTAAATTCAGGTCGGTAAGCGTGTATTTAGACCTCAAAGGTGTCATCATATTGTTGTGATTTGCATTTTGCCTGAAACCTCTTACTATCCAATTATATGTCCTTTGGTTCTGGAGCAGCGTCGAATTGTCATAGGAGCCATGGCAGAAGGAGCAGTTCCAAGTCGTATTGTTTGGATATTTCGCGTTATACAGGTCTTCACCGCGATATAGGGAGAGGTCGGCGACTATCGCGCCTTCCTGTTTCGCCTGCAACATACCGGGCGATATGCCCAGCGGCGGTTTATTCAAGGCAAGCCGCGCGTTTATTGCGCTTATCTGCTGCTGCGTCAGATTGCGTTTGATGGCTCCGAGAAGGACCGACGTGTTGGTCCTTAGTATGGCGTGGGACATCGAAGTGTAATGATTGTATGCCTGGGTTATCTGTCCGGCATTGGTTTTTTTTACCAGCGGGTCAATCCCGGCGTCGCCTGCTCCGTGGCAGGGGGCACAGTTAATGGCATAGATTACCGCGCCGTCGCCGGCAGTCAGGCTGTAACCCGCTATAGCCGTCGTCAGCAAGAGTGTCACGGCAGCAATGGAAATTATTATACCTTTCATTTTCGTCCTTCCTTTCTTCCCCTCATGGCCATGAGGGGGAAAGATGGCGTAATCTCGCCGTAGATTGGGTATGGTAAATATCCAATTCCTTTGATTTTTAAACGGCTTAAGTATTCTGAAACTTAAAGAAAAGCCTTTAGGGAAGGGCGAAAAGCTGATTTGATTACGTTATGGATAGAGTGTAAATTTCTTCTAAGCTAAAAACGAGTATAGCAGAATTTTCTTATTTGTAAAATCGGTATAAGATATCATTCTTATCAAATAAAAAGCAGCGCCCGGACTGGACGCCGCTTTAATATATATATATATAACCGCACTGACCTCGGAAGCCACCCCAGATAAGCAGTGATACCTCCCTGTCCCCTTATTTTACCTGGAGTTTACCGGCCACCTGAATCCTGATGACAGCTTTTTCCAGGGAAACCTGCTCCTTCTCGAACTCCACCTCGTCCGGCTGGCCGCGGAGTTTCGCCTCGGCCCTCGCCTTCGCCTCTTCCGCGCGCCGAAGGTCAATCTCCTCAGCGGTCTCGGCCATGTCCGCAAGTATCTCGACCCTGTCCGCGTCCACCTCCGCATAACCCCAGGTAATGGCGATATATTTGCGGACATCGCCCATACGGTAGTTAAGCTCGCCGATTTTCAGCGCGGTCAGAAACGGGGTGTGGCCGGGCAGGACTCCGAATTCGCCCTCTATGCCGGGACAAACGACTTCGTCCACTTCTTCGCGGACTACCCTTCTATCCGGCGTTACTATCTCGAGCGTCAGCTTTTCCATGTTACACCTTCACGCCGAGCTTCTCTGCCTTTTCCAGCACTCCATCTATCCCGCCGACCATGTAGAACGCCTGCTCGGGGATGTGGTCGTATTTGCCCTCGACCACTTCCTTGAACCCTTTGACGGTATCCTCCAGGCGCACGTACTGGCCGGGGGTGCCGGTGAATGCCTCGGCGACGAAGAACGGCTGGGAAAGGAACCTCTGTATCTTCCTGGCGCGGGAAACCACCAGCTTGTCGTCCTCTGAAAGCTCTTCCATGCCCAGGATGGCGATGATGTCCTGAAGCTCCTTGTACCTCTGCAGGACCGCCTGCACCTTCCTTGTGACCGCGTAGTGCTCTTCGCCAACGATGCGCGGGTCGAGAATTCTGGAGGTCGAATCCAGCGGGTCAACGGCCGGGTATATGCCCAGCTCGGCGATCTGCCTGGAGAGGACGGTCGTGGCGTCCAGGTGGGCGAATGCGGTCGCCGGGGCCGGATCCGTCAGGTCGTCGGCAGGCACGTATATGGCCTGGACGGACGTGATGGAGCCTTTTTTGGTGGAGGTGATCCTCTCCTGGAGCGCGCCCATCTCCGTGGAAAGTGTCGGCTGGTAGCCGACGGCGGAGGGCATGCGGCCAAGGAGCGCGGAAACCTCGGAACCAGCCTGGGTGAAACGGAATATGTTATCAACGAACAGGAGCACGTCCTGCCCTTCCGAGTCGCGGAAGTATTCCGCGGCAGTAAGCGCGGAGAGGCCAATCCTGAGCCTCGCCCCTGGGGGCTCGTTCATCTGTCCGTAAATCAATGCGGTCTTGTCGATAACCCCGGATTCCTTCATCTCGAGCCAGAGGTCATTGCCTTCGCGCGTACGCTCGCCAACGCCGGCAAAAACGGAGAAACCGCCGTGTTCCTGCGCGACGTTGCGGATAAGCTCCATGATGAGAACTGTCTTTCCGACGCCCGCGCCGCCGAACAGGCCGGTCTTGCCGCCCTTCGTATAGGGCGCGAGTAGGTCGATGACCTTAAGACCCGTGACGAACATCTCCGTGCCGGTGGCCTGGTCTTCGAATGCGGGCGCCGCGCGGTGGATCGGAAGGTAGGTTTTGGCGTGCACCGGTCCCATTTCGTCCACCGGATCGCCGACCACGTTCAAAATTCTGCCAAGGGTCTCACGGCCGACTGGCATGGATATCGGCTTCCCGGTATCCGTCGCCTTCATGCCGCGGACGAGGCCGTCCGTGGTGGACATCGCGACGGTGCGCACGCGGGATTCGCCAAGGTGCAGCGCAACCTCCAACGTGAGGTTGAAAGCCGGCGTCCCTGCGGCGGCGTCCGCATCCTGCCGGACAAGTATGGCGTTGTAAATGGCAGGCATGCTGGTGGTGAACTCTATGTCCACGACCGGGCCGATGACCTGTACTATCGTTCCCTCATTCATTATAATCCCCCCTCTTAAACCTTCGTTCTGCCACTTTCTTTTGGAAAGAAGAAAGTAGCGCAAAGAAAATCGGGCTAAAAACTTGAATTTTAAAACTGGCTTTTCTTTGGTACTTTCTTTTCACCTGAAAAGAAAGTACGATTTCATCATTTTAAAGCTTCCGCTCCGCCGATAATCTCCATAAGTTCCTTGGTGATTGCCGCCTGGCGCGCCTTGTTGTACTTCAGCGTGAGCTTCGATATCATCTCCTTGGCGTTATTGGACGCCGCGTCCATCGCGGTCATCCTGGCCCCAAGCTCGGAGGCCTCCGATTCCCGGAGTGCCCTGTATATCTGGAACTCCACATGCTTCGGAAGCAGCGTCTCGAGCACCCCTTCGGGCGAAGGCTCGTAAATATAATCTCCAGAAGTAGCTTCGACCGCCGCCCTGGGCGTTTCTATGGGCAATATCTTTTCGGCGATTACCGTCTGGGAGAGTGCGCTCTTGAATTCGTTATAAATTACATATACCTCGTCCACCTCGGCATTGATGTAATTCTCGATTATTTCGGCGGCTATCATCGATGCGTGGGAGTAGTTCAGGTGGCCGGAGATGCCGGTCCAATCCTTCCTGATTTCGTACCCCCTGCGCGTCAGATAGTCGCGTCCCTTTCGGCCGACGATGTTCAGCGTGAGGTCGCATCCGTCCGTCTTCTTCTCGTTGTAAAGCGCCACGGCCCGCTTCATTATGTTGGTATTGAAAGCGGCGCAGAGCCCGCGGTCGGAGGTCATCACCAGGAACTCGATGCGCCGGCACCCCCTGTGTGCGAGAAGCGGATGGTATTCCCTGGGCGCTCTGGCCGCAAGGTTTCCCAGGACCGTGACCAGCTTGTTCGCATATGGACGGGCGGCGAGCATCGCGGCTTGGGCCTTCTTCAGCTTCGATGCCGAGACGGCCTTCATTGCCTTGGTGATCTGCTGCGTATTTTTTACGCTGCGGATCCTTCTTAATATATCCCTTGAGCCAGCCATTCGACCCCCCTTAAACCGCGAACGTCTTTTTGAACTCTTCGATGGCCGCCTTCATCTTCTCCTTAAGCTCGTCGCTTATCGTCTTCTTCTCCTCTATTTCCTTCCCGATTTCCGGGTGCTGGAGTTCGAGGAACTTCAGGAGGTCAGCCTCGAACTTACGGATCGAGCCGATGGCGACGTCGTCAATAAAGCCGTTGGTCGCAGCGAAGATGATAAGTATCTGGCTGGCCACGCCCATCGCCGAGTACTGGTCCTGCTTCAGCACCTCGACCATCCTCTGGCCGCGTGCCAGCTGGTTCTGGGTGGCCTTGTCCAGGTCCGCGCCGAACTGCGCGAACGCCGCAAGCTCCCTGAACTGCGCAAGGTCCAGCTTCAGGCTGCCGGCGACCTGCTTCATCGCCTTAATCTGGGCGGAGCCGCCGACGCGGGAGACCGAGAGGCCGACGTTAAGGGCCGGACGCACGCCGGAGTAGAAGAGGTCGGCCTCCAGGAATATCTGGCCGTCCGTAATGGATATGACGTTCGTCGGAATATAGGCAGAGACGTCTCCGGCCTGGGTCTCGATTATGGGAAGGGCCGTAAGGGACCCGCCGCCCAGTTCGTCGGAGAGTTTCGCCGCGCGCTCAAGAAGCCTCGAATGGAGATAGAAGACGTCGCCCGGATACGCTTCGCGCCCTGGCGGGCGGCGGAGCAGGAGCGAGAGCTGCCTGTATGCCACGGCCTGCTTGGAGAGATCGTCGTATATGATGAGCGCGTGCTTGCCGTTGTCCCGGAAGTATTCGCCGATGGTGCAGCCGGTGTACGGTGCGATGAACTGGAGCGATGCTGCGTCCGACGCCGATGCCGAAACGATTACCGTATAGTCCATTGCGCCGTGCTCTTCCAGCGTCTTCATGACGCGGGCGACGGTGGAGCGCTTCTGGCCGACGGCGACGTATATGCAGATAACGTCTTTGCCCTTCTGGTTTATTATGGTATCGATGGCGACTGCGGTCTTGCCCGTCTGGCGGTCGCCGATTATCAGCTCGCGCTGTCCGCGGCCGATCGGGATCAGGGCGTCGATGGCCTTGATACCCGTCTGGAGAGGCTCACGGACCGGCTGGCGCTTTACTATGCCCGGCGCAATAACCTCCACGCGCCTGGACTCGCTGGACTCTATCGGACCTTTACCATCCAGCGGCAGGCCGATGCCGTCAACAACGCGCCCGATGACGGCTTCCCCGACCGGGACTTCCATGATGCGGCCGGTGCGCTTTACGATGTCGCCTTCCTTGATTAAGGTATCGTCGCCGAAAAGAACCGCGCCGACATTGTCTTCTTCGAGGTTAAGCGCCATGCCCATGACGCTCCCCGGAAACTCCAGGAGTTCGCCCTGCATGCACTTCTCTAAGCCGTAGACCTTAGCGATGCCGTCGCCGACCGTGATGACGGTCCCGACTTCCATCACGTCCACGCCCTTCTCGAACTCGGCGATCTGCCGCTTTATCAGCTCGCTGATCTCTTCCGCCTTGATCTGCATAAATCCCCCCTGTTCCTATTTATCGCCCCGAAACTTCGCGGGCCTTCTTCAGCCTTTAAGGAGCGCCGCCCGGACCAGACGTACCTGGTTGGAGAGACTCCCGTCGTAAACCGTACTGCCGACCCTGGTGCGCACCCCGCCGATAAGGCTTGGGTCCACCTCCATGGTCAGTTCCACCTCTTTTCCTACCATCACGCTTATTTTTGCCTTCAGCTTCTCCAGTTCAGCGTCGGAGAGCGCCAGCGCGGAGGTGACCGTTGCCTTCAGCCTTCCCTGCACGATATCCAGCAGGTCCGCGTATGACGCCGATACCTCGCGTATATACCTGAACCGGCGCTTCCTCGCCAGGAGGTCCAGGAAACGGAGCGTCAGGGGACTCACCCCCATCTCCTTGGCTAACCCGTTCATGACGCTAAGCTTGTCCTGGGCGGAGAATATCGGGTTCATGAAGACGCTCTGGAGGCCCTTGCTCGTCCTGTATGCCTCCGCCACCTGGGCCAGGTCCTTCTTTACCGTCTCCGTCTCGCCCGCCTTCGAAGCGAGGGAGAGGAGCGCCTTGGCATATCTTTTTGCAACTATGTCTTTAAGCATCTTATCTCCCGACTTTCTCCAGGTATTCCTGGAGCATCCTGGCCTGGTCTTCTTTCTTGACGTTCTCTTTTATCATCTGCTCCGCGAGTTCCACCGCTTTGAGCGCGGCCTCGCGCCTTATCGCCTCTTTTGCCTTTACCAGTTCGGCTTCTATAAGCTCCTTGGCGGATGCGACGACATCGGCGGTCATCTCTTCCGCCTCCTTTATAAGAAGCTCTTTTTCCTTCTCTCCGTTAGCCTGGGCGACTTTAAGGATGCCCTTTAACTCCGCGTCCTTGTCCTTGAGCTTCGCCTCGACCGCGGCCAGGCGGGAAAGGGCCTGCTCCCTCGCAGCCTTCGCATCGGCAAGGGAGGCCTCTATCTCGGCTACTCTTTTAGCAAGGAAGTTTTTGAAAGGTTTCGCGACGAAGTAGACGAGCACCCCGAAGATGATGCCGAAATTCAGCACCCGCCAAACCCAGTCCATGGTGGTAGCGCCCTCTCCTCCGCCCTGCTCCGCGGCTGCAGCGACAGCCGCCGTCAGAGCGACCATCCCAAGCGCTATCAATACCGCTTTAGTGTATTTTTTAACTTCCGGATGAGCCGAAAAATTGGTTCTCATTTGATACCTCTGTATTAGATCGGCCTGCCCAGGAGCTTTGAAGCTATCTCTCCCGGAAGCTTTGCCATTTCCTTCTCCAGGACTTCCCTGGCCTTCGCCGCTTCGCCGGATACCTCGGCCTTGGCCTTTTCAACCATCGACTGTGCCTCCGCCTTGACCTGGGAAAGCCTCTCCCTCTGCCGGGATAGCCCCTCCTGCTGGAGCGAATGGTACGTCTGGTTTGCCTTGACCCTCGCGTCCGCCAGTTCATGCTCGAAATCCTGGAGCATGCTCTGGGCCCGGTCCGCGTATCCGCTTGCCTCTTCGTGCTGCTTGGCTATCTTCATGTCGCGGTCGGTTAAATGCTTTAAAACCGGCTTAAACAGAAGGATGTTCAGGATAATTATAAGGACAAGGAAATTAGCGAGCTGGACTAAAAAAGTGTAATTGATATCAACCATCTTTTCCTCCAGACTACAGGGGGGCGAAAATTTGCCCGGATGCGGAAAACCGTTGCAAGTTAGCATGTTAAAACGAAGGTTGTCAAGGAGAAACGTTATTAAATGTTTTAATCGCTCGTTATTTTAAATTTATTGGAATGTTTGCAGTTTTCACTAATTTGACAACCAAATTGTCCATTGTTATCTTTCAACAGAGTTACAGGCGGTCAAAATAGTTTTCACGATACAGAGGAAGCAGTCCGGGGAATATTGCGGACTGTCTTTTTTTGAGACGATAACGGAGGTAAGGGGCAATGGAAAAAAATAACATCTGGGCTGCTATAATCATGTCCATCCTGGTTATCGGGTGTCTGCCCGGGCTTTCAGCCGCCGTGGACAGTGATCCTGGCGGCATTAACGCGCTGCCGTCCCAGCCATCCGGGACCGGCTCGGTCAATTATGAAAATACTACAGGCATCTCCGGCGAGAGCTATCATTCGAAGGAAGTTAGGTTAATGGCTCAAAATGCCATCGAAATGCCCGGCACTCCGGGGCCCACAGGGCCTTCCACTGCCGCTCCCGACACGGATACGGGCTCTCCCGCTCCCAGCACTGCCCCGACTCCGGGTATCGGCTCTACCCCCGGCACCACCACGACACCGGGCACGGTAACGCCTGAAGCTACAACACCGGGCACGACAACAATGCCCGAAACCACAACTCCGGGAAGCGGAACTGGTATGGGCACCGGCGGAGGCACTGAAGGTACTGGCTCTACCGAAGGTACTGAAGACGCCGGCTCTACCGGAGGGACCAGCCCTGACAGGGGCACCGGGATTGGCGGCTCGTCTCCAGGCACCGGTGGGACCGGCATGGGGACTGGAGGCGCGGGCGTTCCGGGCGAATAAACCACAAAACTTATTAAGCCCCGTCCAAACCCGGATGGGGCTTCTTATTTTACTTGACAAATCAATGAAGCTCGTTTAAGTTCAGGTCAGGTTTTTAGAATAAGGAAATCAGAAAGGTGGTGGTCCTCGCATGGATGCTGGCCCTGGCAGTAGTTGGATAAAAATCTTATACATTAAAAATATGCGCGGGCTGACCGCCAGGACTTTTTTTTAGCATCTCTGCCCGTTTCTCCCTTCGGTCCCCATTCTTTAAGCGCATTTCATTAAATAAATTTCCATGAAGTTGCCGTTATCTCGTCTTGAGGAGGACCGCCCATGCATTATATCGGCGACGTTTACGTAAGCGAGATACTTAAAAAACAGGTGCTGGACCCCAAGGGAGAGGAGTCCGGGCGGCTGGATGATTTTATCATTACCTTGGGCGAACTGTTCCCGAGAGTATCCGGCCTGCTGGTAAGCCGCAAGGGCGTGCGTTATCGCGTCCCCTGGAACAGTGTCAGCATATTCAATAAAAAGGTAATCTCCACGGACCTGCCTGCACAGGCCCTCCTGAAGGCGGAGCTTGGCAAAGGCGAGATGCTCGCATGCTGCGAACTGCTTGATAAGCAAATAGTGGATATAAATGGAGCAAAAGTCGTCCGGGTGAACGACCTGAAGCTGGGCGAGGTAAAAGGCAACCTATGCGTTATAGCGGCGGACGTGGGGGCGTCGGGGCTTCTCCGCCGGCTCGGGCTTAAGAGGCACTGGGAAAGTATCGCCCAGATGCTTGGCGTGAAATACACAACCAACCTCATCAGCTGGAATTACCTGCAGCCGCTCCAGCCGGAACTGGGAAAGCTCGCGCTTACAGTCTCCAGAAAACAGATGGGCGCGCTCCACCCCTCCGACATCGCCCAGATAATCTCCGAGGTCTCGCAAAAAGACAGGCGTGCGATAGTTGAATCGCTGGATATAGAGACGGCGGCGGAGACCATCCATGAGCTGGAGCCGTCCGTGCAGGTCGACATTATAGCGCATATGGACGAGGAGCAGGCCGCGGACATCCTTGAGGCGATGCCGCCGGACGAGGCGGCAGACCTTGTCGCGGACCTGTCGGAGGACAAAGCGCACGGAATCCTCAAGCGGATGGAGGCGGAAGAAGCTGAGGACGTACAGGAGCTGATGGAACACGAAGAGGATACCGCGGGCGGATTGATGACTTCAGAGTATCTCTCGTTCACGCCGGATATGACCGTCGCGGAATCGATGGTAGAGTACCGTCTCGCCGCGCCGGACGTGGAGTCCGCCTCAGCTTACATCATATATATACTGGACGCGGAAGAGCACCTGCTGGGCGAGGTACATCTGAAGGACTTAATCCTCGCCAGCCCGGACAAAAAGCTTGGCGAGATAATGCATACCGACTTTCAGACTGCCTCCCCCGAAGATGACGAGAGGGAGGTGGCAGAGACGATATCCAAATACAACCTCCTGGCCCTTCCGGTACTGGAAGAGGACAAGATGCTTGGCATAGTCACCGTGGACGACGTTGTGGACCTGCTCCTGCCGCCGCAGTCCAGGCGCAAGAAACACCGGATGAGATAGTCCTGCAATGAAAATCCCGAAAATTAATTTCCGCACGGTAATGCTCTTCTTAGCGGTTGTTGGCCCTGGCATCATCACAGCCAACGTGGACAACGACGCGGGCGGGATAACGACCTATTCCATGGCCGGGGCCCAGTTCGGCTACAAAATGCTCTGGATATTCATCCCCATGACAATAGCCCTTATCGTCGTTCAGGAGATGAGCGCGCGGATGGGGGCTGTAACCGGCAAGGGATTGGCCGACTTAATCCGCGAGAACTATGGCGTCAGGATGACGCTCCTGATAATGGTATGCCTGCTCCTTGCTGATTTGGGCAATACGATCTCGGAATTCGCGGGCGTAGCCGCCAGCATGGAAATATTCGGGGTAACTAAATATATTTCCGTCCCGGTCTCGGCCTTTCTTATCTGGATAATAGTAGTAAAAGGGACTTATAAACATGTCGAGCGCGTATTCCTCGTGGCTTCCGGCCTATACTTTACATATATAATATCCGGCGCGATGGCACATCCGCCCTGGGGGACAGTAGCGAAGGAACTGGTAGTTCCCAATTTCACTTTCTCCGGCGGCTATATAGCTATGCTCATCGGCCTAATCGGCACGACAATAGCGCCCTGGATGCAGTTTTATATTCAGTCGGCCGTGGTGGAAAAAGGCATCACCGTCAAGCAGTACAAATATTCACGGATGGACGTTATATTCGGCTGCCTGATGACCGACGTCGTCGCGCTTTTCATAGTAGTCGCATGCGCGGCCACGATATTCGTCCACGGCATCCACATAGAAACCGCCAAGGACGCCGCCCTCGCGCTGGCTCCCCTTGCGGGTAAATGGGCGTCCACCCTTTTTGCATTCGGGCTTTTGAACGCCTCTATATTTTCGGCCTCGATACTGCCGCTCGCCACGGCATATTATATATGTGAGGCGTTCGGCGTCGAGGCTGGCATAGACCGCTCGTGGGAAGATGCGCCGATTTTTTATTGGCTCTACACATTGTTGATAATAATCGGCGCGGGGGTCATACTTATCCCGAACATCCCTCTGATCGCGGTGATGTTATGGTCGCAGGTTATAAACGGCGTGCTGCTGCCGTTCATACTAATCTATATGCTCTCCTTGGTAAACAGCAAGGACCTTATGGGGCAGTACGTGAATTCCAGGGGGTTCAACCTAATAGCATGGCTCACCACGGCCATACTGGTAGTCCTCACTTTAATGCTGGTGGTCATTTCCATATTCCCGGACATACTGAAATAGCGATACATTGAAAGCACCACTTTTTTTATATAATAAAAAGCTGAAAGCCGTCGTAGGCATACTGCTCGCCCTGTTCATCCTGGACGTAGGCTCCGCATTCGTTTATCCAGACGTACCCAGATACAAAAAATATAATCCCCCCGCATCGAAGATGATGGAGTACGTAGAAAAGCAGATGAAGGCCGAGGGGAAGGAAATACATATAAAAAGGAAGTGGGTGCCTTTCTCCCGGATTTCGCCGTATGCCGTTAAAGCCGTGCTGATAGCGGAGGACGATAAGTTCTGGCATCATTCTGGCTTCGATATAGAGGGCATGGAAACAGCTCTTGAAAAAGACATCGAAAAGCACCGGCTGAAGGCGGGAGGGAGCACTATCACCCAGCAGCTTGCGAAGAACCTGTTCCTATCGCCGTCCCGTAACCCGGTGCGCAAGATCAAGGAGGCGGTCCTGGCCTGGCGGATGGAGAGGGCGCTTTCGAAGCGAAGGATACTGGAGCTTTATATGAATTACGCCGAGTGGGGCCCAGGCATCTTCGGCATCGAGGCCGCCAGCCGGCATTATTACGGCATCCCGGCATCCGCCCTGAATGCGGAGCAGGCGGCGAAGCTTGCGACGGTTTTGCCGAACCCGAATATTTACAGCCCCGTCAAACCCGACAGGTACGTCCAGCGCCGTTCCGCCATAATCTATAAGGTAATGGTCAAGCGGGGGATAGTGATACCGGACTTCGAGGAGGCTATGAACCCGGAGAAAGAAGAGACGCCCAAGAAAGAGCATCCATTTTCCGGCGAGACGACTTCAGCCGCAAAGCCTGAGAAAAACGGGCCGTCGTTTTTTCTAAATTTCACCGCAAAATAATTCGCCTTCTAAATCAGTTTCGCGTCCATCGTTATCCTCGCATTCAGGACTTTCGAGACCGCGCATCCCTCTTCCGCCTTGCCTGCCGCCTCCATAAATTTCGCCTCTTGAAGACCCGGCACTTTTGCGCGGACTTCTAAGTGGCTCTCCGTTATCGCGAAGCCGTCCCCCTGTTTTTCGAGAGAGACCGTCGCCGTCGTGCTGATACTCTCCGGGGTGACGC
>JBARKJ010000120.1:0-2149 GCA_049801375.1 Nitrospirota bacterium
GTGAAAAATTTTCCTGGAAAATCATAATGCTGGGCGCTTTCCTGATGACGCTGCTGGACGTAGTCATAGACCCGCTCGCGCTCCGGGGAGACAGGTGGTTTTTGGGGAAGATTTATTACTATCCAACGCCGGGTCCTTATTTCGGCGTGACTATCGAGAATTTCGTCGGCTGGTTTTTCGTTGGGGCGCTTACGATGCGGATATGGAAGGCTGTCGATGTGGCCTTGGACGGGGCCATGGATGGCCATCAGGGTAGAGATAATGAGCCTGTTCCCATAAGAGACATGCTTGGTCCCGCGCTCTATTTCATCGTCCTTGTCTTCAACCTCTCCATGACCTTCTGGATAGGGGAGGTGACTCTCGGCATGACGGGAGTGGTTTTATTCCTGCCCGTAACGGCGCTGTTCGTTAAGAAGGTGTTAAAAAACAGCAGCGGGAGAGTCAAAGAATGTCATCCCGAACAGAGCGAAGAATCCGCCGTTTAATACAAGTTTCTTTTGATTAAAGGAACTTCCTCAACCCCTCTTTGAAGTCGATCGGCTCTATACCAAGTTCGGCCATGCAATTTTCACCGCAGACGTTATCCTCCCCGAGCATCAGGAGCTGGTCGAGCGTTACCGGCGGCTTGGGCAGGATTGCTTCCATTGCCATAACCGCCGGACTTGCGAACGGGACGGGGATATGCATGATGGACTTCTTTTTTCCGAGGACGGAAGCGATTTCAAGGACCACTTCGTCCAGAGTCAGCCGTCTCGGCCCGCATAGCTCCGCGACCTTTCCATGAAATTCCGGCGCCCCGGCTATCTTCGCCAGCGCCTCCGTCAGGTCGTCTATGTATACCGGTTGGAACAGCCCTTTTCCGGAACCGAGTAGCGGTATGAACGGGTACGGCATGCTTATCAGCGACTTCATCCTGAGGGTGAACTCGTCGCCCGGCCCGTAGATGATGGATGGGCGGGTGATGGTCCAGTTTGGCCCGGAGGAGCGGGTCATCTCCTCCGCCATATATTTAGTCTTGTGGTATTCGGATTTGGCGTTCTCCCTCGTCCCCAGCGCGGACTGGTAAACGAAATGCTTGACCGTGCCGGCCTTCAATGCCGCGTCCAGGACGTTCCTCGTGCCTTCCACGTGGACGGAGAGGAAGCTCTGCCCAGGCGCGGGTTGGATTATCCCGACAAGATGCACGACAGCCTCGCAGCCCTCCGCGGCGCGGATTAAGGACTCCCGGTCTCCGACGTCGCCCTGCGCGAGGTCGATATTAGGAAGTAAAGCCCCTTCGTTCCCGGCGAAAAGCTTGAGTGCTTTTTCCAGGTTCCGGACGAGCGCGCGCACCGTCCTGCCGGAGGAGGCGAGCCTTTTGACCAGGTGGCTTCCGACGAAGCCAGTCGCGCCGGTGATTAAAATCATGCCCTAAGTATAACCGAGGATTAATAATAACGCCCCCCATCCGTTACACGGAGAAAGCGCGGAAGATGAATAATGCATATGAAAATTAATGCGCGCGTGCGTGGAGGTGCTCTTCTTCGTGGCTGTGGCCATGCGCGTGGGTGTGCGCTACCCGGCGCTCGCAGTGGACGATGTCGCAGACAAGGTTATTGAACTCGCACTCTCCCTTCTCCAGTTGAAGGGTGGAGTGGTTTATGTGGAAGCAGGAAATGAGGCGGCAGTTTATGTCGTCGATTATCTTCTTGCGCTCCCCGTGATAGTCCGGGTCTATCATGATATGCGCGGAGAGCGCCGATATGCTTGGGCAGATGCTCCAGACGTGCAGCCTGTGAACGTCCAGGACGTGGTCTACTTCCTTTATCTCGTCCACCACGGTATTTATGTCCAGTCCCTTCGGTACGCCTTCCAGGAGTATATGGGACGCCTCGTAAAGCACCTTTGTCGCCCCGCGCAGGATTACGAGGGAGAATATTATGGACAATATCGGGTCTACCAGATACCAGCCAGTGTAATATATTATAACCGCGCCGACTATAACGCCCACGGAGATGAGCACGTCCCCCACTACGTGCAGGAATGCGCTCCGGACGTTTAGGTCGTGCTCGTCGTGGCCATGCAGGCGGTGGACGACGAAGAGGTTCACTACCAGACCGAAACCGGCGGCGACCAGCATCCCCACGCTTTTTACCGGTTCGGGGGCGGA
>JBARKJ010000121.1:0-3033 GCA_049801375.1 Nitrospirota bacterium
GGCGCGCCGATGCTCCGCATAAGCTCCTTCATCAGGAGCGGACGGTAGGTCTTCTCGCGCATAAGGGCGAGGATTTTATTTTTCTGTTCCATATTTAAATTTTATCCTATGAATGCACAAGCACGAAAACCCTGTAGCAGAACCATATTACGGGCAGGACGAAGACTGCCAGGAACCAGCGGTTTCTATGGAAGAGTCCCCAGACAAAGAAACCAAGCGCGCAGTAGAAGAGGCCGTTGATGGCCGTGGCGAGCGCAATATATCCGAAATGCACGTTCATGGGCCGTGACGGGTCGGCAAGCAAAAGAAAACCCGGCCAGAAAAATACTACGAACCAGGAGCCGAAATCAACCTGCACGAAATGCCAGACGAACTCGAAGAAGAAGGGGACCAGAAGGCCGATAAGGCCGAATATAATCAGATATTTCCTCAAATGGAAATTCCTCTTTTAGTGTCCCTTTATCTTTACCAATAACCCCTCGGCCTCCGCTACCACCGTCCCGTCCTCTTTAACCGCGTCAGCCATAGCCTCGACAGTCCGCCCGGACTCTTTTATTATTCTCCCCGTAACCCGCACCTTCTCGCCTATTAGCAAGGGATTCTTAAACCGCACCGTGAGCTTCCCCGTGACCGCGTTCATCCCCAGGGAATACGCAAGCTTCGTCATCGCCTCGTCCAGTACGGTGGAGATTATCCCGCCATGCACCACATCCTTATAGCCCTGCCAGGTCTTCGCGGGCGTAAAATCCGCAGAAAGCGACCTGCCGTCTCTGTCCAGATGGAACTTGAGCTGAAGTCCGCCCTGGTTATGAGGACCGCATACGAAGCACATCTGGTCGTCGTCCAGTTCCACTTTTCCTCCGGTTACGGCCGCGGCAGTTTTTTTGTAATCCTTTGGAGCGGGATTTCGTCTAAGGTATCAGTCTAAGTAACGAGTATGATAGCTTTTTCGGGAAGGCTGTTCAAGCTATATTTGTCATGTAAATGTTATACTGAATATAGGCAGAAGAGTTTAAATTAGAAATCCTCATGGAGGAATAGATGAAAAGCCCGTCCCGTCCGATACTATCTTTCTTTGGAGCCGTCCTTTCTATTTTCCTTTTTTCTTTTGGGATTCAAGCTTTTGCAGATGAACCTGCGGGCCCTCCGGCCGGGCTCGGGATGGCGCGGGTCACTATGATACAGGGCGATACGTCTTTCAATAGCGAAGACACCGACGAATGGGCCGCGCTGTCTGTCAATTTCTCGCTTAGGGACGGGGACAGGCTATGGGCCGGGGACGACTCGAAGATCGAGGTCCAGTTCACGGGCGGGCACATGGCCTGGATAAACTATCAGACCGAACTCGACATCAACAAGATGGAAAGCGACAAGGGACGCGCCATCCAGGTTGCAATCGCTTCCGGCGAGGCGTCCTTCGCCACCCGCCGGATGGGGCCTGACGACGTATTCCAGGTAGATACCCCGAACGCCAGCGTCCGGGCCTACGACAAGGCGCGCTTCCGTATTACCGTCCTCGAAGACGGGACTGCCCAGGTCGGAGTATCGTCGGGCAGGGTCGAGCTTGAAACCCAGGCCGGCATCTCGGACCTAAGCGCCGGCGACATGGCGGAGATAAGCCAGGACGGACAGGTATATACCAGCGCCCTTCCCGCGCGCGACGCTTGGGACGACTGGGCGGACTCGCGCTGGGACCGCTACAGGAGGCCGTCCGGGAGCGCGCATTACCTGCCGCCGGATATGGCGGTCTATGGCTACGAGTTTGACGAAGGCGGCCATTGGATGGACTACCCCGATTACGGAGAGGTATGGGTGCCATCGGTCGATCCCGCCTGGTCGCCGTACTCCAACGGCAGATGGGTATGGGTGGCTGGCGATTACGTATGGCTCCCGTACGACCAGTGGTACGCGCCCTTCCATTACGGCAGGTGGTCGTGGTCCGTTTCAACGGGCTGGTTCTGGCTGCCCCCGGAGATGAGCGTAGGGGCGTGGTGGTCGCCAGGATATGTCGGCTGGTCCTGGGGCCCAGGCGCGGTGTCATGGGTGCCGCTTGGCCCGCGCGAGATATATTACGGCTACGGCTATTACGGCCCCATGAGCGTCAACATCAACGTGACCAGAGTCACCGTCATTAAAAACGTCTACGTCAACAGCAGGGTGAGTAACGGCGTCGTCGTCATAAACAGGAATAGCTTCTTAAGGGGCGATACGAAGCGCATGCGCATATCCCAAAATCAGGACCCGTTCAGGCATCCGGGAGCGATGGGACAGCGGATCATGCCAAGGCCGCCCGCGCGGGATATAAAACCGATAAAAGAGACGAGGCTCCCGAGGCCCGGTGTGACACCGAAGGCCCTGCCGCCGAGGCAGATGCAGAAGGCGCTCCCGGTACTGAGGCAGAGGGCGATAGCGCGGCCGGGGAGGTCCGCCTTCGCGCCCGGCAGGACGCCGCCGAAAGTGCCGCTGAGGCAATTGGGTAAAAAAGTTCCGTTCGCGAAACCCGGGGCGCCCACCGCTCCCGTGCCCAAGCCTGCAAGGCCGGGCAGGCCGGGTAACGTAGAGCGGCAGCGGCCGGAGAAAGAAATGAATGTCCCGTCAGGCGGGGGAGCCGAGACCCGGCCCGGTGCCGAGAGGCCCGCGCCGGAGGGAAGGGTCCCCGAGGCCCAAAGGCCGGCAGCTCCGCCAAGAGAAAGAGGGCAGGTGGGCCCGTCCGGGCAGGCGCCTACACCAGCAAGGCCGGAGGGTGGACCAGCATGGAAGCGCGGGCAGCGAGCGACCCAGCCCGAAGCGGGCAGGCCCGCCCCGCAGCAGAGAAGGGTGCCTCCTGTGGAGAAGCGCGAAGTAAAACCAAAGGTAGAGAAGAAGAAAGAGCAGCCTAAGAAGGAAGAGGAACGGTAAACTAAAAGCGGGTGAACTTTGCCCCGATGAAACTGGTACTGGATAGATAATCCACTAGCGGGATCTTTTTGACGAGGCCGCCGCCGCAATGTTTGGCGGTGGTCTTCGTCCCGCTGGCAGCAATGAGGCAGGGCG
>JBARKJ010000122.1:0-18292 GCA_049801375.1 Nitrospirota bacterium
CGAGGATACCCTTCACTTGCTTAAAAAATGGTCGGGGCGAAAGGATTTGAACCTTCGACCCCACGGTCCCGAACCGTGTGCGCTACCAGGCTGCGCTACGCCCCGTCAATTTTAGTATGTTATAGCAGTTCCCCTGACGTGTCAAGGATTTTCGTTTAAATTCCAAGGCCCATCGTCTGTCTTTTTTTATCGACGAACTTCGATATCTCCTCCGCGAAATAATCTCCGGACGCAATTACTTCCTGGGAGATCCTCCCGTTGTAAAGGTCCCGGCCTTCCTTAAGCTCCGCCGCAAGGGCCTCCTCGAAATTCCCGTCCCTCACGCCGGTCTCGACAGCGCCCTGGTTGTAAAGCGCGATATCCGAGAGTATGATCCTGGCAAAGCGCCTCGCGGCCTCCACCTGCTGACTGCCCACCGACGAAGTTGCCTGAACCGGCTTTATCTCCTCTTTCCGCATCTCGAAGCCCTGCTCCTCCCGCAGCGGATGGTCTTCGGGAGCGGGCTTGGTTATCTCTTCTTCACGAGGGAAATTCATTCCAGGCACAAGCTGACCGTCAGCCGCCAGCCGCTTCACCTTCTTGGCGATGCAGTCCTGGATGTGGTGTTTTTCTATGTAGTCGTCCGCTCCGTAGAGGCTGACAGGTTCTCTTTTGTAGCGGGTCTTGTCATAAATGGCCGCAAGGAGTATGACCTTTATTTCATTGGATTCAGGGCTGTTCTTAAGCCTGTCGCATATCTCGAAGCCATAAATCCTGGGGAGCGCGACGTCCAGCAGGACGAGAAACGGCTTCTCTCTCTCTATGGCGACGACCGTCGCGATGCCTTCGCTTTCGCAGATTACCTGATAACCCTCTTCGGTCAGGATGGATTCGACCAGCTTAAGCACGGAATCCCCGTCGTGTGCCACAACTATCTTAGACCTGTCCAGCTTCCATTTAGGCCCGGCCTGGGCGCTCTTCGTTTGCGGCGGCGCTTCTACCGGAGCTTCTGGCGGCGCTTCTGGCGCTGGCGCTTCGACAGGCGGCGCGGGTGAAGGAGGCGGAGGTGTAAAAACAGGCTCCGGGGGCTTCGGCGCGGGCGGCTCCTGGAAAGGGGGCCACGAAGGTTCGGGGGGCGCGGGCGGTTCCGGCCTTGGCGGCGCGGGTCTTTCCTGTACTGGCGGCGCGGGAGTCTCTACCGGGGGCGCGGGCGGTTCAGGGGCTGGCGCCGGGGCGGGTTTCTCCACGAGGAAGATGTTTCCGCACTTGGGGCACTTGAGCCTGGACCCTCCTTCCTTTATCTTCGTCTCGTCAATCTTGAGCCGCACATTGCACTGACCGCATGAAACTATCATATTAATCCTCCGAATGCCGCCATAGGCCGCGATTACTGCTCCTTCGCGGGCCTCATAACTACTAACGCATTCCCGTTAAAATATTTTTCAGCCGCTTTTACAACGTCATCCTTACCAATATTTAAAAACTGTTTCGGCAAGCTCTCCCGGTAATCCCACCCGGCGCCGGAAATTGCGTACAGCCCGGCATACCTGGCAGTGCTCTCGGCGCTCTCGGCCAGAAATTCGGCTTCGCCCAGGGCGAATGCCTTCCCGCGCGACAGCTCTTCCGGAGAAAATTTCCCCTCCTCGACAGCCTTGACGGAGCCCTTAATCCCTTCAATCGCGCCGTCTATGTTGGTCTCGTCCGTTACCGAATAAACGGTCATCACGGGGGAGGCGGATTTCCATAGAAGCGCGTTTCCAGACTGGTATGCCTTCGGCTCCTCACCCCGGATGGATTTATAGACCTTGGAAGACATTCCGCCGGAGAGGATAGCGCGGGCGGTGAGCGCCGCGCAATATTCGGGGTTATCCGGAGACGGGAACTTGCAAGCGAAAAGGACTCCGGCGGTCCCGGGTGCCGATTCCAGGTCCACCACCTCGTCCGGCTTGAATGCCGGCGGCCTTTCCTGGCTGTATGCCTTCCCGCCCGCCTTCCAGTCCTTGAAAGCGTCTTCGGCCATCCCTATGGCAGCTTGGCTTGAAAACGGCCCGCATACGGACAGCAGGGACTCATCCGGCCTGAACCTCGCCGTACGCCAGGCCAGGAGATCTTTCCTTGAAAGTTTTTCTATATCCCCCGGTAGTCCGGATGGAAACAGGGCATGGTACATTTTCTCTTCCGCACGGTCCCGGGCAAGGTCGTTCCTTGAGAGCAGGGCGCCTTTTTCTATCTGGACGGCGGTATCCGAAAAATACCCGCCCGATACAATGGCAGCTAACGCCTTAAGAGCTGCGGGAAAGCTTGCGGCAGGCGAGACAATGGTCAAGCAGGTATAATCCGCCTCGACGTCCGCCGTGACCTTCCCGCCCGCCTGCTCTATCCTGAGAGATGGAGGGTCGGCATTGTCTACCGGATTGCTTGAAAGGACGGAACTGCAGAGCAGTGCCGTTATGCCGCTCTTTCCGGCAGGCTCGTGAGCGGAACCGGTCTTTATGAACAGGCAGGCCGCCGCGGTCTCTCCGGAGAAGCCGGAGCTTATCACGCCGAGGCCGTTTGAAAGCGCGGAAACCGTAGTCCTGTCCTGGGCGAAAGAACTGCCGCATGCGGCAAGAGACAGGAGCATTCCCAGCGCGAGGACGGTAATTTTTTTCATGCGTCCTGTTAACCGGCGGTTTTAAGAATTAAGCCGTTATTCCCCGTTATTCCTTAGTCACGTAAGATGCGGCCTTCTCGGAGGCTGAAAGTTTCTTCGCCTCGGCGGCGGCGTCTCCTTTGGTCGTGAACGTACCCACGTGCACCTTATAGTTATAACCGCCTTTCCTGCCGGAGGCGGAATAAACTCTTGCGTCGTACCCTTTTTTCGTCAGCTTTTTTACCTCCGCCCTGGCCGCGGAGGCGTCCTTGTAAGCTCCAAACTGCACGGTAAAATGTCCCTGGGCGGCCTGGTTATCTTGCTTCTTCTCGACCTTCTTCTCGACCAGCGGGGTGACAGAATCCTTTGCGGAAGTCAAAACTTTCGGGAATGTCAGGGTAACCGTCCTCGGCTTGGCCGAAGCGGTGGTAGCGGGGACGAAAGCGGCCCTCGACGTCGTCACCGGCTTCAAGACCGGCGGGGCGGCGGGTATTGCCTTCGCTTGAAGTTTTTCAGTCTGCGACTTCGCCTGCGGAGGGGCTTCCGGCTGCCTCTTCCTCTGCCACTGTATCCCGACGCTTACGCCCAGCACGAAAACAAGCGCGGCGATTGCCGCAACGCCGAATATCACCAGGCCCATCTGGCGCGCGTCGAAAGAATAATCGTATCGATCTCTAATTTTTCCTAAATCTTTCAAATTCACCTATGTTGTTTTCGCGAGGAGGAATTTTCTCCTCTCAAGTTATAAGCATCGCATCGCCGTAGCTGTAGAAGCGGTAACCTGTCCGGACCGCCTCCCGGTATGCCGAAAGGGTTTTATCTCTGCCCGCGAAGGCACATATTAGCATAAGCAACGTGGATTTGGGAAGGTGGAAATTAGTAACCATTGCCCGGATGGCCTTGAATTCATATCCGGGGTAGATAAAAAGACGCGTCCTGCCCTCGCCGGGCCAGACCCGGCCATCCCTGAAGGCCGATTCCAGCGTCCTGGCGCTCGTCGTCCCCACCGCGATTACACGCCGCCCTTCGGCGAGCGCGCAGTTCACCGCGTAGGAAGTATCCTCCGGCACGTTATATTCCTCTTCCTCCATCTTATGGCGTTCGATTACCTCTTCGCGCACCGGCATGAACGTCCCCGGGCCCACTTGCAGAGTGACGGATACGACGGCAACGCCCTTTTCCTTTATCTTGCGCAGAAGATTTTCCGTGAAATGAAGTCCCGCGGTCGGCGCGGCGACGGCGCCGGGCCTTGCCGCATAAACCGTCTGGTAGCGCTCCCTGTCGCGTTCCGCGTCTCTTCCGGATGGGTCTATATACGGCGGGAGCGGCATCGAAGCCGCTTCTCTGATGGCATCTTCCGTTCCTTCTGATTCGGGCATGGAGAATTTTATTACCTTCTTCCCCCCGCCCAGGTCTTCCTCCACGGCCGCCTGAAGCTCCGGGGTAAAAATGATTGCCGTCCCCGGCGCGGTCTTTCCCTTGACCAGGGCCTCGTACCTGCCCCCGCCGATATTGCGCAAAATCAGCGCCTCGATTCTCCCGCCGGTGGCCTTTGTCCCGATAAGCCGGGAAGGCACCACTTTCGCGTCGTTTATCACCATCACGTCTCCCGCTTGAAGGTACTCCGGCAGGTCCGAGAATATCCCGTGACGGATACTCCCGGCCCCGCGCGGCAGGACCATCAGGCGCGATTGATCCCGCTCCTGCACTGGCGACTGCGCTATCAGTTCCTTCGGCAGCTCGTAATCGAAATCATCTATCAGCATTATTTTGAATCCCCGGTGTCCTGCAGCCGCGAGAGGGTCACTCCCGGATAATAATACTGGAGAATCTCCTGGTAGTCCTTCCCGGCTTCAGCCATGCCTTTCGCGCCGAATTGACAGAGACCTACACCATGTCCGGAACCTCTACCGATGAAGACAAAGTTGTCCCCTTCCCTGTGCGCCTCGAAAGCCGCGCTTGGAAGTTTGGAGTAGCCCACGGCTTTTCTGAAATCTGCGCCTTTCAATACCACGCTCCCCGATTCGCCGATCAGCCTGAGTTTCATTATTCTTTCCGACGGGCTTCTCTCCAGCACCTTTATCTCCTTGAGCCCGTTTATCATATACCCGGCCTGCACGAGCGACTCGTCCAGCTCCGGGATTGATATCCGCCTCTTCCATGCGTAGTACGGGGAGTCCTTGCAGTAATTGCATACCCTGGATTTCAGGTAGGGATACTTGCTGTCCCATACGTTGCACGCGTCTTCTGTTTCGCCTCCGCAGGTGGAATGATATACCGCCTCTATAGGCGCGCCGTCATATGTCAATATCTCCCCCGCGGTTTCCCGCGCCGCCGTGGCAGGGCCTTCCTTTTCCTTCGCGCCGCCGGTGAACACCTGGGAGTTTACGGTTGCGCAGAGGTCGTAATCCACCGCGCACCGGCAAGATTTCCTGTACATGGCATAGGTGCGGGCCAGCACCGCCTGGGCCTTCAACGCCTCTATCGGCCATTTCGAGCCCATTTCCTCGCCCACCACGGACCGGACATAGTCCTCCAGGTCCAGCTCGTTTATAATCCTGTACCGGCCCCTGGCGTTTCTTTTTATCTCGATGACGCCGGTCAGGGCGTAACGGTTGACGCTGACTATAACGCCTTCCGCGTTTATCCTTACGCCGCCCTGGGGGCATCTGTCGCCTTCAAGGACAATGCGTGTCCCGCCTTGCCCATCGGGCGAAGCGATGCCCAGGCCGGAAACACCTTCCACGTTATACTCCGGCGGGAAATTAAGGGTCGCGCCGGGCAGGTCGTCCAGGACCAGCACGCGGACCTTTTCGGACGCTTGAACATCTTGAGTAAATATCAGCAGGCCCAGGAATAGCAGAAGGAGGTTAAGGAGCGGTTTCATTATTTCCTGCCGATGAGCCACAGGATGAGCGACAGGATCAAGCTGGCGATCAAGCTGGTGGCGAGCGGGAAGTAGAATGTAAAATTCTTCCTGTGTATGACGATATCGCCCGGTAGTTTTCCTATCCACGGCAGCTTCCCGGATAAAAGGAAAATAGCGCCCAGGGCCAGCAGGACAGCGCCGGTTATAATAAGTATCTTTCCAAGCTCCGCTGTCATTTTTATTTTCCGGCGGCACCGTTATCCGAAGTAATTTTTTCAAGGAGCTTCATCTGCTCCGGACGTCCGAGCGCAATCAGGCAATCTCCGTCCCGGAGGATGGAGCCTGGGTTCGGATTAAAATCCATCTTCCCGTCCGCGTGTTTTATAGCGACGACTATGATGTCCAGGTCCTGCCTTATACCGCTGTCCTTTATCGCCCGCCCAACTAAGGAAGACCCCTTGGCCATCGTGACCTCTTCCATCTTGAGGTCCATGTTTTCCGACTGTGTCGCGAACTCGATAAAGTCCACCACCGCGGGCCGAAGCATCGCCTGTGCTATCCTGTCCGCCCCGATGTGATAAGGAGAGATGACCTTGCTCGCCCCGGCGCGCATGAGTTTCTGCTCCGAGCCTTCCTCGCCTGCGCGCGCAACGATATAAAGGCCATCGTTCAACCCCCTTGCGGTCAGGACTATGTAGAGGTTGTCCGCATCCGTGGATACGACGGAAATCAGCCCCTTCGCCTTTTTTATTCCGGCCTCGATAAGCGTCTCGTCGCGGTCGGCGTCGCCGTGCATTATCAGGTATTTCTCCCAGGCCGTATCTTCGATGTTCTCGACGTTTCTCTCGATTGCCACGAAAGGCACTTGGCTGTTTGCGAGTTCCTGGCAGATAATCCTGCCCATCCTGCCGAACCCGCAGACGATGTAATGGTCCTTAAGCTTCTTTATCTTCTGCTCCAATTTCCTCCTCCCGAGGATGTCGGCCAACTCCCCTTCAAGCATCAGCCTCGTGGCGTTTCGCACCGCGAAGGCCACGGCCCCCAAACCGAAAAGTATAAGGATTATGGTAAACGCCTTGCCGGTCGGGTCCAGCGGATGGACCTCGCCATAACCAATTGTGGTGATCGTGATTATGGTCATGAAAAGCGAGTCGAGGACGTTCCAGCCCTCAAGCCGCGAATACCCCAGCGTCCCGCCGACCACCACGACCGCTAGCGCCAGCGCCGAGTATAGTAATAGCTTAGCGCCGTCCGTCTTTTTTATATTCAAGTCTTTAAGGCTCGGCATCATAACCCAAGGGATTTTAAAGTTTGCGCTATCCTTACAGAGTGCGTGCCCGGCCAGTATACCCTGCCGCAGGACGGGCACTGTCTGAAATTTTTTTCCCGGGAGAGCACGAATTCGGGCACACTGTCCCGGACATCGTCTTTCCCGGTCTCCCGGAGAACTTCGTTACAAACGGCGCACCGCGAAAGTAAAGCGAACGAGGAGGGCGGGATTTTTAAAAAGTCCAGCACCTGCGCAAGCTGGACTTTTACCCGGTCGTCCGTTACCAGCAGCGTCTCCCCTTCGCGAAGCCTCCCGGCCAGCCTGGTGTCCCGCGTCAGGATAAGCCTGCCCTCCTGCCGGGCCATCCGCACAAGCTTATTGTCTTCGACGTCTGTCTCATAGGAAGTATCGAAGCCCAGGAGCCGAAGCCACTTGGCGAGCCTTCCCAGCATGGCGTCCGCGGCGAACTTCATCCGGCTATTTTACCGTAACGGGAAAAGGTAATAAAGGGTAAACTTAAGGCAAGCTTAATTAATCGCGGAACATAACAGATTTCACAGTAGGGCGCGACGCCAAAGGCCGCGCCAAAAATAACGGTCCGCCCGGGGGGTCGGACCCTACTTTCTTTTTCCCGTCCCGCTCAGGTAGACAAAGCAGTTGCCGCACTCCACGCCGTTCTTGCAGTGCTTCCGGGTTAATTCCCAGCAGGGGGTCGAACGGTCCACGAAGGCGGAACATTGTTCCCGAATCTCTTCGGAACATCCCTGTATGTCCCAGCATGGCGCGTAATCCAGGAGCTTCTTCACTCCCTCTATGCTTATTTTCTTCGCGTGGATAAGTTCGCGCACGCAGCGGAGCCACTTGATGTTGTTGTCGGAATAGAAGCGGTTCTTGTTTCTTCTCGCCGGGCTTACCAGCCCGTGCTTTTCGTAAAGCCTCAGCGTCTGGTCCGTCGTCCCGACGAGTTCCGCGGCAATGCCTATCGGATAAAGAGGCAGGCTTTCCTTGCAGACCTTGTCATTGCTGTTTTCCATGCTTGCTCCCTTCGGGTAAGTCAATAAATTTGCGGAAATATAACCTCATTTATATTTGACAATATTAGTACTGTAAAGGGCGCTCCGTGTCAAGCAAAAAATTAACTGGGATTTAAGACTCTCTTATAATTCAGACTTTATGAGGCTTGGGAAAAGAGAGGCGTCGGTATGGGGCAAAAACATGGCGGCGCGGTAAAGGCTCATGAACTCGCTGCTTGCGTTTAATTCCTTGTAAGTTATCATCGAGGCTATTTTATTTATGTTCTCGCGGGCTTCCCGGTTCAGGAGCGCAAGGGTGGCGCCTTTGAGCGAAGAGTTGCCCAGGAGTTTGAACTTGTCCAGAGGGATGTCCGGAAGCATCCCGATTGAGACGGCCTTGTCCGCCGCGATATACTCGCCGAACGTGCCGGCCACGAAAAATGACTCGATATCGTTAAACGTTATGCCTATTTCAGTAGTTATCACCGTCAGCGCGGTGTACATGGCGGCCTTCGTACGGATCAGGTTCTCTATGTCCTTTTCGGTAAATATTATATTGTCCGTTACCAAATAGGCCTGCCCCGATTCGGTTTCAATTATCCTTTTGGTTTTCGCCGGGATAAATTTACCCCTGCCGTCTATAAGACCCGTCCTGAAAAGCTCGGATAGCAGGTCTATGAGCGCGGAACCGCACATCCCTTGGGGCTGAACGCCGCCTATTACGGTAAAGGACGGTTCGTAGTTGACCTCTATTTTTATCCTGTCTATCGCTCCGGGGGCCGCCCTCATGCCGGAGCTGACCACTCCGCCTTCCAGCGCCGGGCCCGCCGCGCCCGCGCATGCGACCAGCCAGTCCCTGTTGCCGACAATTATTTCCGCGTTCGTACCAACGTCCACCAGTATGGATATCCCGTCTCTGTCCGCCATTCCGGACGCCAAAATCCCCGCCAGCACGTCTCCGCCGACATAACTCCCGACATTCGGCAGGACCAGGACCGGCGCCTCCGGCTTGATTTTCAGGTCTATATCCCTTGCCTTGAACGCTCCGAAGCGGTTGGCGGCGGGGACATATGGCGCACGGCAGATATTGTACGGGTCCAGCCCCAGGAAGAAATGCGCCATCGTGGTGTTTCCGGATATGCAGGCGCATGAAATATCGTCCACTGATACGCCGTCTTTACCTGCCAGTTTCCCGGCCAGGCCGCTTACGCAGTTCACCGCCGCCGTCCTTAACTCTTCCAACCCTCCGGGCTTAAGGCAGTGGTGGATGCGCGCGAGTATGTCTTCGCCTATGGCGGTCTGCGGGTTTGTCGCCGAGGCCTCGGCCGGTAGACCGGCTTCAGGCAGTAAACCGGCTTCAATCGCCCCCGTATTCAAATTGACCAGATTGGCGACGATGTTCGTCGTGCCCAGATCAACCGCGAGTCCGAAATTATTATTTACGCGCTCCCCCGGCTCAACGTCCATAAGCTCCGGCTCGTCCAGAAACCCTACTGTGGCGGTTATTTCGAAATTATTCGCCCGCAGCGCTTCGGGCAGTTTACGGATAGCCGATAAGGGGACATCCTGAATATTTATCCCCTCGCGCAAAAGGCCCGCCAGGACGCGTTCGAGGTCCGGGGTCTTGTCGTTATCCGAAGGGTATGGAAGCTTCAGAAAATATTTTTTTACAAGCGGCGTCATCTGTCTGCTGCCGGTCCACCGGCCTCCCACATTACTTTTCCCATGTCCCGCACGTCGTATCCTCCAAGGGCGGTGACCGCCCCCTGAAACTCAAGGTCGTCACGGATTATGTTCAACAGCGCAAGCACCTTGGGGTCGTCGTAATATTCGCCGGGGATGGCTAAGTCGTATCGTTCCTGTGCGACAGGCAGGAAATCAAGACCCAGCGCCCGCGCCGCCGCGAGTATCCCCAGCCCGGTATCCGCCGCCCCGGAGAGCACCGCCGAGGCAACGCCCATGTGCGTGTACTCCTCGTGCTGGTATCCTTTCACATCGGACGCCTCAATGCCAAGCCGTTTCAGGTACAGGTCTGTTAAAAGCCTTGTCCCCGCCCCGGCCTGCCGGTTCACGAAGACAACATCAGGCCGCCGCAGGTCTTCAAAACCTTTTATGCCTTTTGGATTGCCGCTTAGTACCAGCAGCCCCTGCTCCCGGTATACGAGGTTCACAAGGAACGCCTTCCTGTCCGGCAGGTATTTCCGCAGGTAGGAGACGTTATATTCACCCGTCTCCTCGTCCAGCAGGTGCGTCCCCGCGATATGCGCCTCGTTCCTCTTGAGCGCGATAATCCCGCCAAGGCTCCCGGTATGGGCGGAAGACAGGCCGAGCTTCGGGTTTCTTTTTTTCAGGAAGTTCCCGAGCAGATCTAACGTGTTGTCGTGGCTCCCTATGCAGACGACGGTATTTTCTATTTCCTCCGAAGGCTTCAGAAGCTCCGCATCCACGCTGCTCCCCGCCGCAAGACCTTCCGAGGCCGCCGGGATGCGCACGATGCCGTCCGCCCGCACCAGCGTCATCAGCACCCCCGCGCCCCGCTGTATCGGAGTCGCGATTATGTTCTCCCCAACCTTGCCTATCTTCACCCGGACAAACTCCTCCTGCCCGAGCTTCGAGGACATCTGCCTGGAGAGCGTCGCCTTTATGTTCCCTGCCATCGGCGGTTCCATCCCCTGCATGGCGTACAGGAGCGGGCGGGCGAAAAACTTGAAAACGAGGAACGCCGAGACCGGATAACCCGGCACGCCGATTACGGGTTTCCCCTCTACCATCCCCAGTATCACGGGCTTTCCCGGCTTCGTGTTTATGCCGTGCAGGAACACTTCTCCAAGCTCGCTGATAGCCTGGTACGTATGGTCTTCCGACCCGGCGGAAGAGCCCGCATTTATCGCGACGATATCGCATTCGCGCACGGCTTCCAGCACCCTGGCCTTAAGCGCGTCCAGGTCGTCCGGCACTATGTCATATCTTTTAGCAATCGCGCCCCACTCACCAGCCATGCCGGATAACATGCGGGAGTTATACTCGATGATGTTCCCTTTTTTAAGTTCCGTACCCGGCTGGATAAGTTCGTCTCCCGTGGGTATCAAGCCGATTCTCGGCTTTTTGCGGACAAGCAACTCGGTAATCCCACCCGCAATCAAAGCCGCCTGGTCCGCCGGACGGACAAGGTGGTTCTCCGGTACGATAAGCTCCGTCGCCACGATGTCCTCTCCCACCACCCGCACATGCTGCCATGGGGTCGCGGGCTGGATTATCTCTATATAGATATCCTGGACCTCGTTTATGTCCTCCACCATTATGACGGCATCCATGCCGTCAGGCAGCGGGTTCCCGGTATTGACGTACAGCGCCTGCCCGCCAAGCTTCAGCTTTTTGGGATGATGTTCGGACGCGCCGACCGTATCGGCGAAACGGACAGCAACTCCGTCCATCGCCGCCGAGTGATAAAAAGGAGATGATAATTTTGCAGCCACAGCCTCCGACGTCACCCGCCCAAGAGCGTCGTCCACGTGCACCAACTCGCCCGGTAGCGGCTTCCATATGCCCGCCGCTGTAAGACGCCTTTGCCACAGGGCCAGCGCTTCATCCAGCGGAGTGGCTGTTATGTATATTTTTCGCTGCATAATTTTAAATTTCATAACTCCCCCTTAATCCCCCTCTTATCTTAAGAGGGTCGCTTAGGCGCGATGCATTTGTTCATCTTCCGCGCCTTCGCCGCGTAAAGGATGACAGAGGGGGCGTTACTCAAACAACCTCACGGTTACTTTTTCGCCCTTCAAAAGGCCAGGCTTCTCAATTGGTATCACCACCGTCCCGTGCGCCTTCACGAGGGTGGATATGAGGCCCGATTTTCCGAGCACCGGATGCGCGAAAAGCTCCCCGCCCTCGGACTTAAGAAGGACCCTCAGATGGTCTTCGCGGCCCGGCGCCGAGGAGTAGTTCCGGGCCATCTTTGCCTCCACCACCCTGTCCTTCGGTATCCCGGCAATCCCCAGCGGGTCCGTCTCTCCGGAGGCTTTTTTAATCAACGGCCCTAAAAAAAGCTCGAAGGATACCGTCACTGCGACCGGATGCCCCGGCAGGCCGAAAACCGGCTTGCCTTTGACCACCCCAATTATAACAGGCTTCCCCGGCCTGACGGATACCCCGTGCACGAGCACGCCCGGTTCTCCCGCATCGTTTATCACCTTTGCCGTCAGGTCTCCGGTCCCGACGGAACTCCCGCCGGTAAGCGCGACTATGTCGCATTCTGACAGGCCGTCTTCAACCGCCCCGCGAATAAGGCCGTAATCGTCCCGGAATATGCCTTTCAGCACCGGTATCCCGCCCGCCTGCCGCACCAGCCCGGCAAGGTTATAGGAATTAACGTCCCGCACCTGTCCCGGGAGCGGCTTTTGCTCCGCCGGGATTATCTCGTTACCCGTATTTATAATGGCTACCTTCGGCATTTTAAATATCGAGGGCCGTGTCACCCCTATCCCCGCCAGCGCGCCCAGGTCCTGCGGCCTGAGCCGGTGGCCCTTCGATAGCACCGTCTCTCCCGCCCTGATATCGTCACCCGGCTGGACGACATTCTCGCCCGGCGCAACTGGTTTCAAGACCTCCACCTCGTCCTTGCCAAGCGCCTGAGTGTGTTCCAGCATCACGACCGCATCGGCCCCCTCCGGCAGCATCCCGCCGGTGGATATGGTAAACACCTGCCCGCGGGGCAGCGGTTTCGCTGCCGGTTCGCCCATCTTTATTTCGCCGGCCAGCTTCAAATAAGCCGGAAGCGATTCGGAGGCCCCGAACGTATCAGCGGAGAATGCGGCGTAGCCGTCCATCGACGAACGGGGGAATTCCGGGAGGGAGTTTTCAGAGACTATATCCGAGGCGAGCACGCGTCCGAGCGCGGAGGTCAGAGCTACTTCCTCCGTCTCCGGCTCCGGCTGAACATACGAGGAGTAAAAGATGCGGCGGGCCTCATCCACTGTCACCACTTCACCCCGGCCCAGCATGTCCTTGTAGCCCATAGTTGTCGTTATGCTACCTTGCTCCCCCTCTTAAGATAAGAGGGGGAAACAGGGGGAGTTATGAGGTTAAAAGCAAAAAAGGCAGGCGGCTCAAATAGAATAAGCCCCTGCCCTTAAAAAAATAAAAGTTACAGGTGTCCTTACTTGCCGTCCACCAATTCCTTCAGCTCCTTGCCCGCCTTAAAGAAAGGCACTTTTTTGGAAGGCACGGAAACGGGGGAGCCGGTCTTCGGGTTTCTGCCCTCGCGCTGCTTGCGGGAGCGGATTTTGAAGCTTCCGAAGCCTCTGATCTCGATTTTATCGCCGACGGCAAGCGCGTCCTTGATGCTGTCGAAAATGGTATTGATGATTACCTCGGTCTGCTTTTTGGTAAGACCGTCGACCTTGTCAGAGACCTTCTCAACAAGTTCCGCCTTAGTCATAAACTATCCCCCCCCGATTTATATGAAACTTAGAACTTTCTTAGTACTAGCGAATAAATAACATATCCATAACTTGTTGTCAAGGTTAAAGATATCGATTTTTTATCACTTTATTTCAGGCGCGGCGTACAGGTACATCATGCCATGAAGGTTCTTTCCCAGGATGCCGCGGAAGAGGCTGCTGGCGTCTTTCCCCTTGAGGATGTCCCAGATCGAGGTCTTTTTCTCCTCCGTAATCACCTTGGGCTCTCCCTGAATATTCGCGAGTTTCCCGGCGGCTTTTACGGCGTCGTCAAGGTCGCCAATATCGTCGACAAGGCCGAGAGTCTTCGCCTGTTTTCCCGTGTATACGCTCCCGTCCGCCAGGGCCCAGACGTCCGCCGTTTTCATCTTGCGTCCGGCGGCGACCGCGTCCACGAACTGCGAATGCACGTCGTGGAGCACCCCCGTCAAGTATTCACGCTCGTCGGGAGTCATGGTCCGCATGATATCCCCGACGTCCTTGCGTTTGCCGACGGCGACGGTCTCGTCTTTGATACCGATCTTTTTCAGCAACTCCCCCGCCGAGGCAAACTCCATAATGACGCCGATACTGCCCGTAAGAGTGCCGGGGTCGGCGATTATCTTGTCCGCGGCTGATGCGATATAGTAACCTCCCGAGGCCGCGACAATGCCCATGGAGACTACGAATTTCTGGCCGGTCTTCTGGCGGATTTTATTTATTTCCTCATAGATTTCCTGGCTGGGCACGACCGCCCCGCCCGGGCTGTTTATGCGCAGGACGATGGCTTTGACCGAAGTGTCTTTGGAATATTTCTTCAGCTGGTCTATTATGTCGTCGGAGTCGAGGATTACCCCTTCTATCTTCACTACCGCGATTTTATCGGAAGACACAAGCGGCGCTCCACTCAAAAAGAGTGAAGCGCCGGTTGAAAGCGCGATTACAACCGCTACAGCGACAATTATCCCGACGATCAGGAAAGCAATCGGCTTCCTGTTCATCCAGCCTCCTAAAAGCCTAAGCTTCTTCGTCCTTAGCGTTGTCTTTTATGCGTGCGCCGAGCGAGCTGTCGAACTTATCCTGAGTGCCTTTATAGCTCTCCTGTTCGGAGCGCTCGCCCTCTTTCTTGAACGCCTTTATGGAAAGGCCTATCTTCCGCTCGGAGGTGTCCACCTTGATTATCTTGGCGGTCACTTCGTCGTCCAGCTTCAGGAGGTCTTCCACCTTGGTGTGGGGGTCTTTGTCTATCTCGGAGATATGGACCAACCCCTCGACGCCGCCTTCGAGCTCGACGAAAACGCCGAAGTCGGTGATCTTTATGACCTTGCAGGTCACGTTGTCGCCGACCCTGTACGAACCGGGGATCTCGCGGTCCCATGGGTCCGCATCGAGCTGCTTGAGGCCCAGCGAGAGCCTCTCCTTATCCTTGTCCACGGACAGCACCACGGCCTCCACCTTCTGGCCCTTTTTCAGGACCTCGGAAGGGTGCTTCAGGTGCTTCGTCCAGGAGATGTCGGAGATGTGGATAAGACCGTCGATGCCTTCTTCAAGCCCGACGAAAGCGCCGAAGTCGGTAAGGTTCCTTACCTTGCCCTCTATCTTCGAGCCTATCGGATACTTCTCGGCTATGACGTCCCAGGGGTTCGGCTCTACCTGCTTCATGCCCAGGGATATGCGCTTGTTGCCCTTGTCTATGGAGAGCACCACGGCGTCTATGATGTCGCCCATCCCGACAACTTTGCTCGGGTGGCGAACTTTCTGGGTCCAGGACATCTCGGAGACGTGGACGAGGCCTTCTATGCCCTGTTCCAGCTCCACGAACGCGCCGTAATCGGTTAAGCTTACAACCTTGCCGCGCACCCTCGCGCCGACGGGATATTTATTGTCGGCTAAAGCCCACGGGTCGTTTGAGAGCTGCTTCAGGCCGAGAGAGACCTTTTCGTTCTCCCGGTCGTATTTCAGCACCATCACTTTTATCCTGTCGCCCACGACGAACATCTCGGAGGGGTGGCTTACCCTGCCCCATGACATGTCCGTGATGTGGAGCAGGCCGTCGATGCCGCCCAGGTCGATGAACGCGCCGTACTCGGTGATGTTCTTTACTATGCCGTCGATTACCACGCCCTCTTTAAGCGTCGAAAGCGTCTCGGACTTCTTCTTGTCGCGGGTTTGCTCGAGGAGCGCCCTTCTTGAGAGGACTATGTTGCCCCTGCGCTGGTTGACCTTGAGCACCTTGAGGTCGAAGGTCTGGCCTATAAGGGAGTCCAGGTTCCGTACCGGCCTTAAGTCCACCTGTGAACCCGGCAGGAATCCCTTTACGCCGTTTATGTCCACCGTCATGCCGCCCTTTATGCGGGCGACGACCTTGCCGGTCACGGTCATGTCCTGGTTACAGGCTTCTTCTATCTGCTCCCAGATCTTGATCTTGTCGGCCTTCTCCTTGGAAAGTACGATATTCCCCTCGGAATCCTCGCGCTCTTCCAGGTAAACCTCGATATCGTCCCCGACCTTTATATTCTTCAGTTCGTTGGGATGTATTTCCTCGATGGGTATGATACCCTCCGATTTATAGCCAACGTCAACGACGACGCCGTCCTGCCGGATCTGAATCACCCGGCCCTTTACGACGGTCCCTTCCTCCACGCTCTTAAACGATTCGTCGTACAGGCGGGACATCTCATCCTGGTCCTGGTCTTCCGCCTCCCCCTCTTCGAAATCGTCTTCCTCTTCGGCGGAATATTCCATTGCCAGTTTCTTTTCCTCTTTTGCCATCAGACTACGTACCTCCGGTTTTTTAATTTTCAGGCTATAGAGCCTGAAATCGTGCAAGATTTAAATCTTAGCATATTTTATAATGGTTTTCCAGCATATTTATGCGGAATTACCCTCTTGAAGGCTTTTTATTTCCGCCATTATCGCGTCGGCTATGCCCTGATAGCGCTCCTGCCGGCTTTTACCTTCAACTTTGGAGAAGTCAATCGGCTTTCCGAAAGTCACCGAAACCTTCGTGGGCCGGAAAGATTTATGCATCTTGCCCAATGTCAGATAACTTCCTCTCACATACACTGGCACCACCGGCACCTTCGCCAAAGAGATTATTAGACCGATTCCCGCCTTGCCCGGCTGAAGGGTGCCGTCCGGGCTTCTGGTGCCTTCCGGGAACAGGCATACGGGCTCGCCTTTTTTAAGCCTGCCCAGTATTTCGTTCAGCGTGGTCTTGTCCATCCGGTCGCGGTTTATGGGAAAGGCCATCCATTTGGTCATGATGAATTTTTTCCACGGCCTGTTGAACAGCGTGTCCCGCGCGACGAAATTTACCCTGCGCCACAGCGCCGTGCCCACAAGCGGCGGGTCGAGAAAGCTCGCGTGGTTGCTGGCAAGGATGACAGGCCCCGTTTTCGGGACGTTTTCGCGGCCTATGATCCTGTACCCGAATAAGATTTTAAACAGGATATAAAAGATGGTGTGCGCTATGTCGTAGATGATATGCGTCTTAAGCCGCGGCAACTTCCAGCACCTTCTTCTTCATCAGGGCCACCACTTCCTTAATCCCCAGCCCGGAGCTGTCAACCACGAACGCGTCCTGGGCTTTTTTAAGCGGCGCGATTTCACGGTGGCTGTCGTCGTAGTCCCTCTTCGCCACTTCTTCGATTGTCTTCTGGAGGTCAGCCTCTATTCCCTTGGACTGGAACTCAAGCCAGCGCCGCCTTGCCCTTTCCTCCACCTTCGCGTCCAGGTAAAATTTCACCTGCGCATCGGGGAAGACCACCGTCCCGATATCGCGCCCTTCAAGGACTACCCCGCCGCCCTCGCCAAGCCTCCTCTGAAGCTGAAGGAGCCGCTCCCGGACGCAGGGCTGGGCCGACACGGCGGAGGCTACCATGCCCATCTCCGGCGTGCGGATTTCTGTACTTACGTCTTCATTATCCAGATAAACCCTGACACCGCCGTCCGCCTGCTCCAGCCGCACTTCCGTCCCAATGCAAAGCTCCCGCAGGGCATGGCCCTCCTTAAGCTCTATGCCAAGGCGGACAGCCTTCAAGCCGATTGCGCGGTACATGGCCCCGGTGTCGATGTAGAGGTAGCCGAGTTCCTTCGCGAGCATCTTGCCGACAGTGCTCTTCCCGGCCCCCGAAGGGCCGTCTATTGCGACGATTACTTTTTTCATTTTACAGATGCAATCTTTCTTTAATACCCTCGTCATAGCCTTTAAACCAATATTTTATATTGTTCTTTGCAAGAGCATATTCTTCTTCCGTCATTAATGGAATTGTAAACCTGGTAGGACCATCTTTTGAAAAGTATGTAATGATTTCTTTCCCTGGAATTTGATTTTTATCCAAAAAAAACTCTTCAGTCATTTCAACTAAACACGTAAACGCAATATCACGAACCTGTATTTTTGCCGATGAATAATATGAGTCATGAGTCAAAACAAATCCTTTATCATCAAGTAATTTTATTAACGCTTTTACTTTATCATCATCAATACCCCGACTGGCAGTTTCATAAATAAATTTCGCAATTTCTTCTCTATTAGAATTTTTTAGATTCTTTGAAATAGTATCAGATTTTAATTCCATATCTGCACACATTGCGTTTATCGCATTAATAAATAATAGAACGACTAATAACGCAATGAAGACTAGCTTTCGCATATTCGTTCTCAATAGGTTTGTATTGATTCAAGTAATTCCATAAATCCGGGAAACGACGTGTTTATGCATTCCGTGTCGTTGATTATCATACCGTCACCTTCGGCGATAAGCCCCGCGACGGCCATAGACATGGCAACACGGTGGTCGCCGTGGCTGTCCACTTCCGCCGCGTGAATGGGCGCCCCTCCGTGGATTATCATGCCGTCCGGGGTCTCGTCCACCAGCACACCAGCCTTCGTCAACTCACCCGCCATCGCGGCAATCCTGTCCGATTCCTTGACCCGCAGCTCCGCGGCGTCCTTTATTACCGTCCTGCCTTCCGCCGCCGCGCCCGCTATGCAGATTATCGGGAACTCATCTATCGCGCGTAAAAATAATTCCCCGCCTATCTCTATCCCACGAAGGTCCGAGTGCTCGACAATAATATCCGCTA
>JBARKJ010000123.1:0-11157 GCA_049801375.1 Nitrospirota bacterium
TATCACGTGCAGGTTGCTTCATCAAGTGCATTCGGCGCGGCTGCTCTGGTACTTGATATTGATGCGGGCAGCACGTCTATATCCTCACCTTCACTTACGCCCGGAAAGACATATTACTGGCGGGTGATTGCGAACATTCCGACTGGCAAGAGCATGTACTCGAATGTTTGGAAAGTTACTTATAGAGCCAACACTGCCCTTAAGATTGAGCTGGTGAGCTTAAGTGGTTCTATCGTTACAGTAAAGGCAACTCTGACAAACTCCGACAGTAACACGCCTGTACCAGGCAAGACGCTGACATTTTACCAAAATACGGACGGCGGACCATTTGCATCTAAGGGTATGGCTACGACAGCCGGGATAAAATCAGCAACTCCAGGAGTGGCAACTAAGACTTGGAGAACATCAGTCGGAAATCACACAGCTTATGCAATATTCAAAGGTGATGTGGCATATTCAGCCGTTACAACTAATCCGACGGATATCTCATATACCAGGATACAATGACAATGTTTACCCAATCCCTCCACGGCCCCGCATCCTCGCAGTCCCCCTGTAGCGGCGCGAGATAACTTTCCCGAAAAAGCGAGATAACTCCCTCTCGCGCTAAATTTCACCTCGTGAAATCCGATTGCGCCGGCCGCCTCTCTTTTACTTTTTCATCTCATGAATAGCATTCCGGCAAGTTTGCCCTTTTTTATAAACCCAATGGCACGGCGGCTTATAATTGCATGCTTGCCAGCAATCGCATTTTGCAAACCCAGCACCACAAATAGTGCCTTTCATTCTGTCCATGTTTTGTTTAAACAAATATTCAATAGGGTTCATCTCACAACTCTTGTCAATAAATCTCGAACTGCATGTTAATCAACAGTCGGCCTGCTGTCTGGGACTTGCCTGATTATCGCGCACTGGAGCGCGCATTGAACACATTCATTAATTGACTCCCCCCCGTATTCTCGAAGGACAAATGAGGCACGTGTGCGACCTTCGGCGGGTTTGCAGGAGCCCATCACACCCACTTCGCGTATCACCCCAGTCATATCTACTGCCCTTCCTGAAGGAAACAGATACGCGATAAGAGGTAAGCGGGAATTAATAGAAAGTTATGACCTAGGAAGGTAGGTCCAAGCCGTGCACTTTCACACGGATGTTGATGGGGGGCAAAATTTGATGTTGATCGGCGTGCAATTTTGACCCACCATCGGCATCCTGTTTGACCCAGGGGTAATTTAAATTATCTTATTAATAACAGAACGTTATGACCTCAGAGGGTGGGTCAATATTGGACGCCGATTACCCGCAAAGTGGGTCATTATTGCATGCCGAGTTGGGCATGAGAACTGAGGGCTCATTACCTTGACACGTTGAGGGCGTTTTGTTATCTTTCTCAATAGATACGTTTAGGGTCTTAATGGCTTAATACTTACATAAACCGGCTTCTTGATGTATAAATGATTAACGTATCCAATGCGAGGTAATATTATGAAATCCGCAAGAGCAAGGAAAGAGGCTGTTCCGCCGAGACCTGACTACTCGGCTACATCGGACATTGACGCCTTGGACTTAGCGATGGTAAAGAAGAGAAAGAGTTACGATATTTACATCGACTTGGCCAGGAGCACCAAAAACCCAAATATAAAGGTAGTATTCGAGAAGATAGCGAAAGAGGAATGCTTGGACTATGAGCTACTCGAGCAGACCATGTCGTCTATTGCCAGCCAGTCCATCTGGGAGGAAAACGGGCCTATCGAAGGCGGATGAGGCCAGTTAAGACAGCCTGTACCCCCTCCTATCAAGCGCAGTTAGCACTGCTCTATCACGAAGCCTACTCTAGTCCCTCCACCTCAAAAATGATTTCCAGCTCGACCGGGGTGCCGAGCGGAAGGCTTGCAACGCCATACACCAAACGGCAAGGGCTCTTGTCTTTTCCGAAGACGTATTGCAGCAACTCCGAAGCGGCGTCAGCGACTTTAGGCTGATCGCGGACGTCTCCCGAAGTGGCCACCGACACGCCCAGCCGAACGATCCGCGTCACTTTGTCGAGCGATCCCAAATGCTGCCGCGCGACAGCGAGGACGTTGAGCGCCGCGAGGCGAGCCGCCTTGCGCCCCGCTTCCACATCGAGCTCGGCGCCGACGTGCCCGATAAATTTAGCCCCGTGGCCTTCCGTGGGAAGCATCCCGCTCAGAAAAAGCAGATTGCCTGTCTGCACAGCTTCGACATAGGTGCCGAACGGCTCAGGCGGTGCCGGGAGCTTGATGCCAAGTTCTTTCAACCGTTGCTCGGCGCCGGCCGGCCGAGAGCCTTCGCGGGCTACCATTTGCCAACGTGCGCGCCGCCGTCCACGTGCAGCACCTCCCCGGTCACCTGACCGGCTTCCGTCAGATAAACGATCGCGTCCACAATGTCTTTCACATCGGAAATCCGTCCCATCGGTTAATGCAAAGCGAAGAATTGTCAACAACAAGATTAGGAGGATACACGAGTTAAAGGACCACTTTCTTGTTTTTTTTCACTACCATGATCTGTATAAGATTGCTATAGTCATCAGTCCAAACCCGAATACCCTGTTTGCTTTCCAGTTTCGTTGCAACCTTTTTGATTTCCGGTATTGTCGTAAGATTACGATTGGTTGTCATTAACACCCAGTCGGAATCATATATTTCTTTATCATGGTCGCCTTTATTGCTGATGAGGACAGCCTGCTTACCCAATGTAGAGCGGATCTGCTCCACAACAGGAGCAAGATTAAGATGCAAATTTGATATGTGCAGTGCCAGGATGCCATTGGGCTTGAGGTGACGGAAATAGAGCTGGACCGCTTCAACGGTGAGTAAATGCACCGGAATTGAGTCGCTGGAAAAAGCGTCGACAACCAGCAGATCATACTGCTGACCACTTTCCTGTTCCAGCAGCAGCCTCCCGTCGCCAATAGATATATCCACTTTGCCCGGACAGTCGGAGATAAAAGAAAATTCCTTTTGAGCCACGTCCTTCACTAAGGGATTAATTTCATAAAAGTGATAATAGTCACCTTGCCTGGCATATCCTAAAAGTGAACCTATGCCAAGCCCGATGATCCCCACGCGCCGTGCCCCCTGTGGGAGATTTTTTATAGCCAGTCCGATACCGGAAGCGGGAGAGAAATAGGATAACGGCTCTCTGCGCCGCAGCGGATATTGAAACTCGATTCCATGGATAATTGTCCCGTTCACTAAGCAGCGATGCTCATTTTCTGTCCCCTTGTCATATTCTTCAACATTCAGGCAGCCATAGAAGTTCCTCGTCAATAAACGCGACGAGTTGATATAAGAATAAACGTAACCGCCAGTAATGAATACCGAAAAGACCAGTACAGTGAAAGTGATGCGACCGATCCATCTTTTTCTGAAATTGAGCAGGAATAACAGCAAAGCACAACCGTTCAGGGAAATAGCAAATTCGAATGGCCCCGAAAGTACTTTGGGGACAATAATGCCGACCAGGATTCCGCCAAGCGCACCGCCGAGCGAAATCATCAAGTAGAAAGATGTCAGATACTTTGGCGCAGGTTTCCGTGCAGCCAGCTCTCCATGGCAGAACATGCAGCAAGCGAAGAGACCCGCGCTAAAGAAGAAAATCTTGTTCACTATGCTGTAGTGAGGGTCCCACTGCACAAGGGCATACGACATCCCGCCAAGAACAGCCACAATAATCCACACGTACCAACTCCTGCGGTACCAGCCGTTGAGGCCGAAGCAGAGCGTAAAAGTGAGCAGATAGAGGCTGAGTGGCAGAATCCACAGAAATGGAAACGATGCAATATTCTGGGTCAGGAAGTTAGTTGTAGAGAGCAACAATACGGATGCACAGGCCGCCAGAAGAACCCACAATATCTTTTCCGCCGTTTCCGGCGGAGAGAGTTCATTTCCTGCGGGGCTTGCAACTTCGATACTCCTGGCGTTCTCCGGGGATCTGGCCTTCGCGCTATGCAATGCTGTAACAACACAGATGACGGCGAAGACTATATAGGCCACAGACCAGTAATTGGATTGTTGAGACAAGGTTAAATTTGGCTCGACGAAAAAAGGATAAGCCAGTAAGCCAAGCAAAGAAGATATATTCGACAGCGCGAATAGCCGGTAGGGCATTGCATGCCGGTATGTCTGCGAATACCAGCTCTGCAACAGAGGTGACGTTGTCGAGAGCAGAAAATATGGTATCCCTACCGAGGTAAGCAGCAGATAGAGAAGATGCGAAACAGGGTCAAGGTTGTTTAAAGCCTGCCAGTGGTTATTCGGAACGATAGGAAGCACCATGATGCTAAGTAAAAGCAAACCCAGGTGGATTGAAATCTGTTTTTTCGCTTTTAACCTGCTGATTAGCCAATGGGCATAAATATAACCGCCGAGAAGCACCAACTGGAAAAACAGCATACAGGTAATCCAGACCGATGCCGCACCGCCAAACCACGGGAGGATCATTTTTGCAATTATCGGTTGTATCTGAAATAGTAAAAAAGCGCTCAGGAATATCGTGAAAGTGTATAGCCATCTATTGAACATAGTATGACCTCATTGAAGGATTTTAATACAGTTAACGAACTTTATTCGATTGCAGCGACGTTAAGAGCCTGACGCCTTGAGAGCTACAAGTTACGAGACACGGTTTTTAGACTGGAACGTAAGTAAATCTTATTATAGGGATTATGGCTGTCAGTACCTGGAAAAGCGAACTATTAGTGAAGTTCATAATTTCTCTGGTTGTTTTAAATGATATTATCTAATAGTGAATTAAAACAAAAACCCAAAAAAATGTCAAATCGGCAATAATGACCCACTTCAGGGAGATGGGCATAGTGGGATATTTATTATACTTTAGCTGAAAATAAAGTAAATAGACCGAGGCATTCCATGAAAAACAAAATGTTATGACCTCAGAAGGTGGGTCAATCTTGGACGCCGATGCCCCCCCCAAAGTGGGTCATTATTGCATGCCGATCAACATGTCCTGGTGGTATCTGATTGGATAATTATTGCGAGAGAGGGCAAAGCGGCCGCACGACTTTAAGAGGAAGTTATAGCGGCACCCTTTCGGGCCCGGTCTTGACAAATATCTGGCCGGTATGTAACTTAAAAATATAAGTATTGCCTGGCCCGACTTCAATAATATGGATACGATGAAAAATCATTCCAAAAGTGCGGTACGGGCAGCCCTTCTCATCGTCCTCGCTGTGTTCGGTGTGGCCTCACATGCCTATGCCCAGGAGGAGTGCCTTGCCTGCCACGGGGAGAAGACGTCTCCCCTGTTTGTCGATAAGACGTTATACGGGGAGTCTGTGCATGGCGCATTACCGTGCCAAGGCTGCCATGTCACCATCTCCAAATATCCACACGGCAATGTCAGAAAAGTGGATTGCGGGATATGCCATACGAAGAAGGCTATAGGCGCCCCGATGGCCCAGGCGCTTCAATACGAGATGAGCGTCCACGGCAGGCTGGGAAAGGAGTCGGAAAGCGCGCCCCGCTGCCAGACCTGCCACGGCTCCCATTATGTCCTCCCCTCGAAGGACCCGCGTTCCATGACCTACAGGAAGAAGGTCCCCGCTCTGTGCGCAGGCTGCCACCGAAACGAATACGATATCTACAAAACTAGCATACACGGTACGGAATTCATTGAGAAGGACAACATGAAGGCAGCTGACTGTTTCGACTGCCACGAGGAGCACCTTATCCCCAACCCCGAGGAAAAAAAGTGGAAACTCTGGCTGATAAGCGAGTGCGGTTCCTGTCACAAGGAACAGCTCAACGCTTACCATGATACATTCCACGGGAAGGTGACGGAGCTCGGTTTCACCACCGTGGCCAAGTGCTCTGACTGTCACGGTTACCACGATATCCTGCCTGCGGGGAACATGAAGTCTTCCATCTCCAGGGAGAACATCCTCGGGACGTGCAGGAAATGCCATCCAGGCGCGACGGCCGGTTTCACGAAATATTATGCCCATCCCAATATGCACGACAGGGAGAAATACCCGCAGCTCTACTACGTCTATATCTTCATGGTCGCGCTCCTCACCGGGGTAATGTCTTTCTTCCTGCTCCATACCTTGCTCTGGGGGTACCGGTCCCTGAAAGAGCGCATCGCAAGGCAACGGAGAGAAATGTGAGCGAGACAGTCTTTATAAAGCGGTTCAACGCCTACCAGAGGGTCCTCCATATCTTCATGGCCCTGAGTTTCCTGGGCCTTGTGGCGTCGGGGATGCCCCTAAAGTACGCCGAAGACGCCTGGGCCGCGAAATTGATGCAGATGTTGTTCGGAAGCTACCATACCGCCGGGGTGGTGCACCGCGTGTGTGCGGTTGTGACCTTCGGATACTTCTTCGCGCACATAGTCTACGTGGTTTACTACATCGCCATTGTCCGCAAGTTCAAGTTCAGCATATTCGGGCCCGAGTCCCTCGTGCCGCGTCTGAAAGACGGCCAGGACATATACAACAACTTCAGGTGGTTCCTGGGGGCGGGGCCCAGGCCCCGGTTCGACAGGTGGGCCTATTGGGAGAAGTTCGATTACTGGGCCGTATTCTGGGGCGTTGGGATTATCGGGATGTCTGGGCTGATACTGTGGTTCCCTGTATTCTTTACGCGGTTCCTACCAGGGTGGATTATCAATGTCTCGACTATCATCCACAGCGACGAGGCGCTCCTTGCGGCTGCCTTCATCTTCACCATCCATTTTTTCAATACCCACCTGAGGCCCGAAAAGTTTCCAATGGATACGGTTATCTTCACGGGGAACCTCTCTAAGGAGGAGATGGAATCCGAAAAGCCGCTCGAGTACGAACGGCTGGCCGGGGAAGGCGGAATAGAGGGGCGCAAGGTCCCGCCCGCACCGCAGTGGGTTTCCACTTCCGGCATCATCTTTGGCTATTTCCTGCTCGTTGCAGGTTTCATCCTGCTGTTCCTAATAATATACGGGCAGTTCTTTTAACGTGTGCGCCCCATGTTGCGGCGCGAGATAACTCCCTCTCTCAACAAATTTCACCTCGTGAAATCCGATTGCGCCGCCCGCCTCTCTTTTACTTAAAGAAATTAAGAGGCGGCACACACCTTTTTTTTGAAAACCTTTCATTGTCTGATATACTTATTAATTATTAGAACAACTAATTAATACCATTGCTAATTATAACAGGACCGCTTCATGGAGAGATTGAACATCCTCTTAGTGTGCCCCTCGCCTGCCAACCCGTTTAAGTTAAAATTCATATTGATGAGGATGACGGTCCTAAGCCAGAGGAAAGTATGAAGGCAAACGACAAAATTCTTTCCGACATCTTCGCCAGCATACAGGACGGGGTATGTGTTTTAGATAAGGATTTGAACATCCTCCGCATAAACCCTGCATTGGAGCAGATGTACCCTGAACTCAGGGTCGTTGGGGAAAAATGCTACGAAATATACCAGGGCAGGAAAAAGCCATGCGAAGGATGTCCCAGCGTGAAAGCACTCAAGACCGGCCAGCCCGCATATGAAATTATGAAAATGGAAAAAGAAGGTAAGGATGTCCAGTGGCTGGAACTTCGCAGTTTCCCCATGTTTGATTCTGAAACTGATATAATAACGGGCGCAATAGAATACATCCGCGACGTCACTGACCGCATAACGGAAGAGCAGTCTTTAATGCTCTTCACGAAACTGTTAAATAAGTCGCCAGATGCGACATTCGTTGCCGACCCCGCGACGGGCCGGTTCCTGATGGTCAACGATAAAGGCTGCAGCAATCTGGGATACGATAGGAACGAACTGCTTACTTTGAGGACTCTTGATGTTGAAGAAGGATTCCCGGACCAATCCGCATGGGATGCCCATGTCAGGGAAGTGAAAAGCAAAGGCTCCATGATTATGGAGGGAGTCAGCAAGCGTCATGACGGCACATTATTCCCAGTGGAAATAAACTCCTCCTATATTGCCTTAGATAAGAAAGATTACCTCGTGGCTGTGGTCCGTGACATCACCCGGCGCAAGCAGGCAGAGCAGGCATTACAGGAGCAGGAAGAGCGTTTTCGGGCCATTTTCAACTCGGTCAACGAAGCTATTTTCGTTCATGACCTGGAGAACGGAAAAATACTGGACGTTAACGAGCGCATGTGCGAGATGTACGGTTACACATACGAGGAAGCGCTCCAAGTGGAGGTAGGGGATCTAAGTTCGGGTGAACCGCCGTATAACCAGAAATACGCCCTTAAATGGCTGGAAAAGGCCGCTAAGGGCAAACCCCATCAATTTGAATGGCACTGCAAGGCTAAATCCGGACGCCTGTTCTGGGGGGAAGTAAATATGAGGCTCGCAACGATAGGCCGCAATAAAAGTCTTTTGGTTGCGGTACGCGACATAAGCGAAAGAAAAGAACTAGAAGAAAGGAAAGCTAACTTCTACGCGATGATTAGTCACGACTTTAAATCGCCGCTTACTGTAATCCTGGGGTTTTCGGAATTGTTGCTGGATGAAAAGTTTAAACTGGATGAGAAAGTCAAAGAGGTAGTCGTTTCCATCCACAACAGCAGCGACAAACTCATGCGTTTAGTGGACGAGTTTCTGTCCATCTCCAGGTTGGAAGCCAGAGATTTTAAGCTTCAGCCCGTACTGTCGGATATATCCCAGAACTTGAAGGATGCATACGCCAGCTTCGAAATGATACTCAGGAAGAAAGAGCTTACATTTATTGTCGAAATAGCGGAACGTCTGCCGAACATATTGATGGACCAGAGGCTTGTGCAGAGGGCGGTGGTCAACCTTCTTCAAAATGCCGTAAATCACACGCCCGTCGGAGGCAGAATAACGCTCAAGGCCGAAAAGGACGGCGATTTTATCGTGGTATCAGTATCCGATACAGGCCTTGGAATCCCAAAGGAAGAACAGGGCAGGATTTTCGAGAAATACTACCGTTCGCGGCGGACTTCCTACATTAAAGGCACGGGACTTGGGCTTGCGATAGTCAAAGCCGTGATGGACGCACACGGCGGCCGGGTGGAAGTCGAGAGCGCGGTGAGCAAAGGCAGTGTTTTCAGGTTATTCCTTCCCATTTCTCACAAACCCGTCTGAAGAGTTCACAATACTAAAAGATATAATCTTCGCTCCGGCAAAAGCAAAAGGCCGTGTTCCATGACGGAAAACGGCCTTTTCTTGCAAATGGGCTATGTCCCTAATTTAATGCCTCAACGATTTTCACGCTCCCCGTGGCCGCCTCCCTGGCCGCGCCCCGGCCCTCCTTGAGGTTTTCCTTGCGGGTGTTGCGGTCCCCCTCCGCGTTGCTGAACGCGCCCCGGCCCTCCTTCAGGTCTTCCTTGCGGGTGTTGTGGTCCAACTCCGCGTTGCTGACCACGGGGTTGGAGTTGCTGCCCTCTCTGAGGTTGCCCGCCCTGGGGTTGCATTCTTTCTTGTCCACCTCGCGGTTGCCTGACCTCGGGCCTTGCTCCTTGCCCATGTCTCTGTTGCATGTTCCGCTGGACCTCAGGCCTTCGCTCAAATTGCTGCTGCCTTTGACGCCTTAGTTCCTGTCTCTGCGCTCGCGGTGCGGGTCGATAGCCTCGGACGCCCCAGCTTTCTTGCCTCCAATGTCGATCATTATGCCAGCCTCTCCAGTTCTGGTGAAATGTCCCGTAAGGTATCCGTCCGTAGTTCCAGGGGTGCCCGTGCCAGTCATGGTCTCTGTAATACCCTCTCCAGCCTGGGTCTACGTCAAAATAAAAATTTGGAACATCGCTATAATAACCCCAGCCCCGGTCATAATAGGGTGAGCGATACCAGCGCCCGTCCCATAAACGCCACCAGAAGCCATCCCAGAAATAGATGTCCGCATCTACGTCAGGGTCAACGTACACGTCGTCCGTATCGGGCAACACTACCACAGCCGGAGGCGCCGGAAATATAATGGGCGGCGGAAGCGGAATTCCTATATTTACACTTACATCTGCCATTGACGGAACGGGAACGACAAGCGCCAGGCCCAAAAGCATTGCACTCAAAAATAACTTTTTCATTTTATCCTCCACGCGGCTCATCCCAAACTTCACGGCAGTCAGCCTATACCGGAATATCAGGACAGGGTATTAATTACATAATATTCTACCTTTAAGTATATCTGTAAGCCTGTATTTGGTCAAAGATTTGCGGATATAAATCTGTGCAAATTAGTGCAATTAAGGACTTAAAACATAAAAAAATGTCGCTTTGTCGTTTTTTTTCTGAGCTACACTAAATTTAATGTAAACTGATATCATTACTTGAATGACTGAAAACTATATTATAATATATTGAGATGAATTCACTTACTCCAGAGATGCTGAAATTAGCCCGGTGGCTTACTGCCCAGGAGGCCGCTGAAACCAACTCGCCCGTGACGAAAAACTGGGCGGCTTTTTGCGTGTGCGAAAAGCTGCGCAAGCCCCTGTCTGCGCTTGCGGGAGCCGAAGGTTACAAGGCCCTGATTTCACGCGCCCTGACCCTGGCAAGAAAGGAAGCGCCCTCGCTCGGCACGGTGCGGGTAACGGAAGACGGGGTCCTGGAATGGCCGGGCGTCTTTGCCGAGCGGGACGCGGACGAGAGCGCGGGAGTGGCGCTTGTGGGGCAGTTGCTCGGACTCCTCGCCATTTTCATCGGTGAATCTTTAACGCTGCGCCTTGTGCGCGACATCTGGCTGGATGCGCCTTACGAATGTGTGGGTCCTGAAACGGGGAGTAAACCATGAGCGAGCAGGGTAAAGTGAACATCCGCCAACTTCTTACGGGAATTCCCGGACTTGACGATATCATGGGGGGCGGTCTCCCGGAGTTCTCTTTCAACATCATCGCGGGCACGCCCGGGAGCGGCAAGACCACGTTCGCGCACCAGTTCGTGTTCGCCAATGGAACCCCGGAGCGCCCCGCGCTCTATTTCACCGTCCTGGGCGAACCCGCCCTGAAAATGCTGCGGTACCAGCAGCAGTATGCGTTCTTCGACCACGAGAAGCTGAATAGCTCCATCCGCTTTATCAACCTGAGCCAGGTCGTGCTGGAGAAGGACCTGGGCGCGGTCCTGGCCGAGATTACCAGAGAGGTCGAGGCGGCAAACCCAGGCATCGTCGTCGTGGACTCCTTCCGCACCGTGGTGCGCAAAGCGCAGGGCGGCGCCAGCGAAA
>JBARKJ010000124.1:0-2247 GCA_049801375.1 Nitrospirota bacterium
CGCTTTTCAGGACGCGGTACGATTCGGAAAAAGTCTTGTCTTTATCTACAGACAGGTTTATCACGCAGTTGCTGATTACGCAGTCTATGGAGGAATCGGCCACGGGCAAGGCTTCTATTTCGCCGTGACGGAACTCGACGTTAGTGTAGTTTCCGTCTTCGGCATTTTTCTTTGCTCGGGCAAGCATCTCCGGCGTCATGTCCACGCCGATTACCCGGCCTGAAGGGCCGACGCGGTTTGCGGCCAGGAATACGTCAATCCCAGCGCCGGAGCCAAGGTCAAGCACGACCTCGCCCTCTTGAAGCGAGGCCAGGGCGACTGGGTTGCCGCAGCCTACGCCGAGGACCGCGCCTTTCGGCAGGCCGAGCAGTTCATTTACGTCGTAGCCGATTTTTTCCTCGTGCGCGAATTTGGGCAAGACCTGGCCGCAACATCCGCCGGGCTCGCCTTTTGCAATGCCTGAATACGTCTTCTGCACGCTGAGCTTGATTTTTTTGTCCATGATTTACCTCTTTTTTAATTCAGCCGCGATATAATCTTCCACCGTCTTCAAACAGCAGGAGCCTTGCGGGTTCCTTGTTGCGCACGAACAGCCGTCTCTCTTCATGCGCGCCTTGATGTCCTCTGCGGCCTGGCTTTTTCCCGTCAGCCGTATTTCGTCAGCTATCCCTTCCATGGTATGGCCGAAACAGTAGCATATCGGCCTGGGTGAGGAAGCTTCCTTAATCCCCACGCGTACACTCAGGTCCCCCTTGGAGAAGGTGCTCCCGCCTGAGGTAAAATAGACGGTTTCGCATTCCGACGTCTTGCAGAAAAAATAACCGCCCTCGATCATGTCGCCAAGTCTTTCCTTGCGGATTAAAGAGCGCACGGTATCTGTCTTTACCAGCGTTCCGGCGGCGCCGCAGGTCGGGCAATTGGCTGAAGGTTCTTTATGCAATTTAAGCTGCTTCACAGCCGCTCCCGTTACCGCGCACTTGATTTTTTCACGGTATCTTATTTCCCTTCGAGCAGCTTTTCCGCGAAATATCCGGGCAATCCGTTGTCTACTATGGACCACGCCGTTTTTCCGACGTCGTAAGGGACCCTCAGGAACTCTGTCTCGACAATGCCCGGCCTGATGTCAACCAAAGCGACGCATGACCGGTTGTCCCCGTCCTTCGGCTTGCCCACGCTTCCTGCATTGATAAAAATTTTTCCGTCCAGGTCTTTTCTGTAAGGCTTGTGCGTGTGCCCGTATATCATTATATCCGCGCCCGACTTCGCGGCCATCTGCCTGAAGAAATCATCGTCCCTGTCAAGGGTCCAGTAAAGATTATTCTTGGTCGGCGTTCCATGAAATAATTTAACCCTGAACCCCTCGCAGGTGAAGGCTATCTCGAACGGCAGGCCCCCCAGGTATTCTTTTGTTTTCGGGGTTGCATGTTTCTTTGTCCAATTGAAACCCATGTCCATCATCTTTGCCTGCAGTTCGTTTTCGTACCGGCAGCCGCAGTGCTCTTTGTCTAAGGCCACGTTTTCGTCGTAGTTCCCCTGGACACCTTCGACCTGATGCTCGACAAGGAAATCGGCGACCTCGTTTATGAAAGGCGCATAGCCGCCGAGGTCGCCAAGATGATACGCTTTGTCGAAGCCGCGTTCCGATGCGGCCTTATAAGCCGCGTTAAGCGCCGCTATGTTGCCGTGTATGTCGCCGAATACCGCGAGTCTCATATTACAAAGGCTCCGTGCCGACTACCCTGCAAGCCGCGGGTGCAAAATATCTCTTCTGGAAATAAAGCGACACGTTAACGAGACTGATTAAGACCGGAACCTCGACCAGCGGGCCGATTACCGCGGCGAATGCCGCGCCGGAATTGATGCCGAATACGGAGATGGCGACGGCGATGGCAAGCTCGAAATTATTCGAGGCGGCGGTAAAAGAAAGCGTGGCGGACTGCTCATAAGTCGCGCCGACCTTCCTGCTCATGTAAAAAGAGGCCAGGAACATCACGATAAAATAAATAAGCAGAGGTATCGCCACCCTGAGCACGTCACCCGGCAGGCGCACTATATAGCTGCCCTTGAGCGAGAACATCACGACTATCGTGAACAGGAGCGCGGTCAAGGTAATCGGGCTTATCTTCGGGATGAATTTACTCTCGTACCACTGCCTGCCCTTTTTGCGCACGAGGATAAGCCGCGTGAGCATTCCGGCGATGAACGGGACTCCCAGATAGATGAAGACGCTCTTTGCTATCTGGCCCA
>JBARKJ010000125.1:0-3141 GCA_049801375.1 Nitrospirota bacterium
AGTTGACAAAAAACTTACATTAGAGAGGGACGAGCGGACAAAGAGGGCGGAGCTTGGGGCGCTGCTTGGCCGGGGTGCGCCGGTCGAGGGCGCGGTGGAGGACGTGGAACCAGCCGTCCTCACGCTGAGTGCTAAAGCCCTTTCCGAATCGGCCGTAGAGAACCGGCCCGCGCTCATGGCCGCGGCCCTGCGGATAAAGAAGGGCGCGGCCATGCTGGAGACGGCGAAGAAGGAATACTACCCGGACTTCACCATCTCCGCCCAGTACATGCAGAGGGACCGGCTGGACACGGGCGAAAAACAGTCCGACATGATATCCGCCGTGGTCTCAATAAACCTGCCCATCTGGCGCAAATCAAAGCTGGCCCCAGGCGTCCTTGAGGCGTCTCTTCTAAAGGACGAGGCCGAGCGGGAGCGGGACGCCGAGGTGAACGAGGTAAAGGCGCAGGTGGAGTCGCTTGTGGAGCAGGTGAATAAGGACGGCCAGGCGATTAAATTATACCGAGAAGTCGTTATCCCGCAGACCGGGGAAGACATAAACGCGGGGCTCGCGGGCTACGAGGTGGGCAAGGTGCAGTATATAGACCTGCTGGACTCCATCCGGACGTTCCTCGACTACCAGACGGAATACTATAACCGGATAGCCGGAAGAGAGAAGGCCGTAGCCGAGCTTGAGGCGGTCACGGGCAAAGAGTTAGTGGCCGGCCCGGCCGGCGGCGGAGGTTCTAAATGAAAAACAAAGTAATCATCCTGCTTATACTGGTTGCGGCGGTTTTCACTGCGAGCGCGTATTTAAGCCGGAGCTTCTGGCTCCATTACACGCCCTGGGGTACAAGGGAGGTCAAACTTACGGACGGCGCAAAAAACGACAAATGCAAGACCGTATATACCTGTCCCATGCACCACCAGGTAATCAGGGACAGCCCCGGCAACTGCCCCATCTGCGGCATGACGCTGGTCAAAAAGGAAATCCCGGAAAAAGGCATGGGGAATATGTCTTCAAACATGTCTTCAACCCCGGGGCTGACGCCGGAGGAGCAGGCGCTTAAGACCGTGACGCTCGACCCGCGCGAGAGGATGCTGGCGAACGTGGCGACCACGGAGGTGCGGGAGGAATCTATTTCCCAGGAAGTCGATACCGTGGGCAAGATCGCCGTGGACGAGCAGAATATCCGGAAAATCTCCTCGTGGTACGCCGGGCGGATTGAAAAACTGGCGGTTAACTTCACCGGGCAGTACGTGAGAAAAGGGCAGGAGCTTTTTACCATATACAGCCCCGAGATGGTGGCGACCCAGAAAGAATATCTTATCGCCAAGGCATCGGCCGCCCGGCTTAAGTCTTCCGATTTCCCGGAGGTTGCATCCGGGTCGGAAGGCGTGCTGGACGCGGCTAAAACGAGGATGAAGCTCTGGGGCCTCACCGACGCGCAGATACACAGGCTGGATGCGACCGGCCAGGTGAATAACACCATCTCCGTTTATTCCCCCGTATCCGGGACGGTCACGGACATAAAGGCAAGAGAGGGCGATTACGTGGCGGAAGGCTCTGAGGTCTTCACGGTGTCGGACCTATCCCGCGTATGGATGGAGGCGGAGGTATACGAATACGAGTTCTCGAAGGTATCCCTTGGCTCGCGGGTGGAGGTCACGGCGGAGGCATATCCGGGCAGGGTATTCTCGGGGACGGTGTCGTTCATAGACCCGTCCGTGAACCCGCAGAGCAGGACGGTGCGGGTCCGGGCGAACATGTCTAACAAAAGCGGGATGTTAAAGCCCGAGATGTTCGTGACGGCGAAGATTATGTCGAAGCCGGTCAGGGGAGTCGTAGTCCCGGCCTCGGCGGTCCTTTATACCGGCAACGGCAACGTGGCATGGGTGGAGGAAAAGCCCAACGTGTTTACCATGCGCAGCGTCACCCCCGGTCTTCGCTCCGGAGACGACTACCAGATACTGGCCGGTCTGAAGCCGGGCGAGCACGTCGTGACCGAGGGCGGGTTCCTCATAGATTCCGAAGCCCAGCTCGAGCAGAGCGCGGGCGGCGGCATGGCGAATATGCCGGGCATGGAGACGGGCAAGGGGAAGTCCTCCCCGGAACAGCCGCCGGCGAAGCAGACCATGCCGGGGATGAACATGTAATATGATAAACAAAATAATAGAGTATTCCGCAAAAAACAGGCTCATCGTCCTTTCGCTTTTCGCCCTCATAATAATCTGGGGCGTGTGGGCGCTTTACAGGACGCCGCTCGACGCCATACCCGACCTCTCCGACAACCAGGTCATAGTCTACACCCAGTGGCCGGGCAGAAGCCCGCAGACCATCGAGGACCAGATAACCTACCCGCTGGTCACCAGGCTTCAGGGCGTGCCGAAGGTCCGGGTGGTCCGCGCGACGTCGGCGTTCGGCTTCTCCCTCATATACGTAATATTCGACGACGACGCGGATATTTACTGGGCCCGGACAAGGGTCCTGGAGAAGCTCAACTACGCTTCCTCGGAGCTGCCCGCGGGTGTGAAGCCCGCATTGGGCCCGGACGGCACGGGGGTCGGGCAGGTTTTCTGGTACACCCTGGAGGGCGACGGCTATGACCTGGCAAGCCTGCGGGCCATACAGGACTGGTACGTCCGCTACCAGCTGAATTCCGTGCCGGGCGTGTCGGAAGTCGCCTCCATGGGCGGGTTCGTGAAACAGTACGAGGTGGACTTAGACCCGAACAAGGTGCAGGCATACCACGTCAGCACCTTGGACATCACCGACGCCATTAAGAAGAGCAACAGCGAGGTAGAAGGGAACCTGTTCGACCATAGCTCTATGACTTTTATGGTACGGGGGTTGGGATATATTCAGGGCATACATGACTTGGAGAACGTGCAGGTGGCCGTCCACGACGGGACGCCGATATTCGTAAAGGACATCGGCCGGGTGCAGATGGGCGTGCAGACCAGGCGGGGCCTTATAGAAAAGGACGGAACGGGAGAGGCGGTCGGCGGCATCGTGGTGATGCGCTACGGGGAGAACGCGGCGCAGGTAATCGAGCGCGTAAAGGCGAAAATAGCCCAGATACAGCCGGGGCTCCCCAAGGGGGTGAGGATCGTCGCCTCTTATGACCGCTCGGATTTGATAGACCGCGCGGTGCAGACCTT
>JBARKJ010000126.1:0-23229 GCA_049801375.1 Nitrospirota bacterium
AGGTCCACGAAATGCCAGTAAATGCCTGAAATTTCCACAGGGACCGCGTATTCGGCGGAGAAATCCCCCCTGGCCGTGCGGATTAGGCAGTAACTGAGCGCGGCCATCCCGGCTAAGACGTGAAAGGCGTGTATTGCCGTCATGATGAAGTAGAGCGAGAAGAATATGTTGGTGCCAGGCAACTCCCCGCGCAGGAAATGCTCGCGGTACTCGAAGCCCTTTACCACCAGGAACGCTCCAGCAAGGATAAGGGTGACGATAAGGGCGTTTTTCAGGACCTTCTGTTTCCCGCTCCTTATGGCGGCGATGCCGATAGCCACGCTCAAGCTGCTGCATATCAGGATTATCGTATTGGCGAACCCCAGGGTACGGTTAAGCCTCAAGTGCTGGGCGTAGAACAGGTCCGGGTATTTTATACGAAATACCGTGTAGACCGTGAAAAGAGCGCCGAAGAGCAGGATCTCCGTGGCGAGGAACGTCCAGATGCCGAGCTTGGACGTCTCCAGCACGAAAAGCGGGTTCTCTCCCGCGGAGCCTTCTTTTTTCAGATTGTCCATTCAGTCCCCTTGCCGGTTTCCCTTTTCGGGTATCCGTAAGGCCAGTCGGTTATCACCGGTATCGTCTCGAAGTTCTCCGCCGGCGGCGGAGACGGCACCTGCCACTCTAACGTCAGGGCGTTCCAGGGGTTGGGCGGCGCCTTCTCGCCCTTCTTCAGGCACCGGATGAAGTTATAGAACATTATTATGATGCCGGCCGCAAGTATCCAGGAGCCTACCGTGGATATGATGTGCTGGAACTGGTACTGCGGCGGATAGGTCGCCCAGCGGCGCGGCATGCCCCGGAAACCCAGTATGAACATGTTGAAGAAGGTCACGAAGAAGCCGACGAAAACAAGCGCCCACGCGGTCTTCGCGGTCTTTTCGTCAAGCATCCTGCCGGTCATCTTCGGGTACCAGTAGTGCAGTCCGGCGAAGAGCCCCATCACCGTCCCGCCCATCATCGTGTAATGGAAGTGCGCGACGACGAAATAAGTGTCGTGCAGGTGAACGTCCGTCGCAAGCGCCCCGAGGAACGGCCCGGTAAGCCCCCCGATGATGAATGAGAATATGAAGGTGAGCGCGTATAACATGGGCGAGTCCAGGTGTATCGAGCCCTTGTAGAGCGTGACTATCCAGTTGAAGACCTTGACGCCGGTCGGCACGGCGACGAAAAACGTGAAGAAGGAGAAGAAGATGTCCGCGGCGTTGGACATCCCGGCGACGAACATGTGGTGGCCCCAGACCAAAAACCCGGCGAACGCGATTGCGAGCGAGGAATAGGCGATCGCCCTGTACCCGAAGATGGGCTTCCTTGCGAATACCGGTATCACCTCGCTTATGATGCCCATCGCCGGAAGTATCATCACGTAGACCACCGGGTGCGAGTAGAACCAGAAGAAGTGCTGGAACAAAAGCGGGTCCCCGCCTTTCGCCGGGTCGAAGAACCCGACGCCGAACACCCTCTCGGTCAGGAGCATAATGAAGGTCATGCCGATCACGGGGGTGGCGACGACGTTTATGATGCTCGTCGCGTACATGCCCCAGATGAAAAGCGGCATCCTGAACCATGTCATGCCCGGAGCGCGGAGCCTGTGTATCGTGACGATGAAGTTGAGCCCCGTGAGTATCGTTGACATCCCTATGAGGAACATGCCGCCGACAAGCACGGTCACGGCGGCCGCGGTCTTAGCTGAGTAGGGGGTGTAGAACGTCCAGCCGGTGTCTATCGGATGCGTGAGCGAGGCGATTACGACAAGCACGCCCGCGCCGAACAGCCAGACGCTGAAGTTATTCAGCCTCGGGAACGCAACGTCGCGCGCGCCTATCATCAGCGGGATGAAAAAATTCCCAAGCCCGGAAGGAATGACTGGGATTACGAACAGGAATATCATTATCGCGCCGTGCAGGGTGAACACTTCGTTGTAGGTCTGATTGGACATCAGCCAGTTGTTCGGCTTCAGAAGCTCAAGGCGTACCAGCAGGCCGAAGAACCCGCCGACCAGGAAGAAGAACATGATGAGGCACAGGTACATGATGCCTATCCTCTTGTGGTCGAGCGTGAATATCCACGAGGACAGGCCGCGCTTCTCGTTTAAGTAGTTCTTTTCGGCAGGTGCGATAGTTTCAGCCATAGAGTTTTACTTCAATGTCTTTATATATTCCGTAATAGACTTCACGTCGTCCGGAGTCAGCGTACCCTTGAACGACGGCATTATGGGCGGATACCCCTTGACCGGCGGCTTGCCCGGATTAAGTATATGGTTCTCTATATATGCGTCGTCTGCCGTCACGACCTTCCCGTCGGCGAGCGTGACCTTGCTCCCGTAAAGGCCTTTCCAGGTGGGGCCGACCTTGGCGCTCCCGTCCGTCGTGTGGCACGCAAGACAGCCGCTCTTCTGGGCCAGTTCCCCGCCTTTCTTCGCCGAAGGAGGCGGGGCCGTGGCCCCCGGGCCGGCTGCCTTCTCTCCGGCTTTCTCCGCGGCCCGACCTGCCGGCGAGAAGGTCTTGATATATGCGATGACGGCGGTTATCTCGTCGTCGGTTATGATGCCCTTGAATGTCGGCATCACCTTCGGGAACCCCTTTACCGTTGTTGCCGCCGGGTCGAGTACCTTTTCACGGATATAGTTGTCGTCTGCGGTCACAGTCTTGCCATCAGCTAAAGTGACATTGCTCCCATAAAGGTCTTTCCATGAAGGGCCGATCTTTATGCTGCCGTCCGTTGAGTGGCAGGCAAGGCATCCGAGTTTTATCACTACCGCCTTTCCCTTTTCCGCGAGAGGCAGGACCTGCTCGGCCGCGGCAATCTCCTGCTGGTACCACTGCTGGTACTGGGCCGTGGGCATGACCTTCAGGACCGCCCGCATCTGGGAGTGGCCCATGCCGCAGTACTGCGTGCAGTATATGTCGTAATCTCCCGTCCTCTCCGCCCTGAGCCATACGTAAGTATACCTGCCCGGCACCGCGTCCTGCTTTATCCGGAAGTCGGGAAGATAAAAACCGTGGATGACGTCCGCCGACGTCAGGTTGAATTTCACCGCCTGGCCCACCGGCACCCGCACCTCGTTAATGGTTTTGCGCCCGTCGGGGTACTCGAACTGGTAGAGCCATTGCCTGGCCGTGACGGTTATCTCCTCGGCGCCCTGGGGCACCGTGCGGATGTCCTCCCACACAGTATAGCCGTAGAAGAATATGGCGGCCACGGCGAGGCTCGGGACGCCTATCCAAATGCCTTCGAGTATCCTGTTCGTTACGGTGGTGGAGGTCGCCGCGTCCGGCTGGCCCTTCCTGTGCCGGTATTTGAGCGCGAAATATATCAGCGCCCCCTGAGTCGTAATGAAAAAGAACGCCGTGATGACGAGTATGAATATGAATACCGAATCGACTTCCGCGGCGACGTGCGACGGGGCGCCGTAAGGCAACGGGACTTCAGTCATCGGTCTTTCTCCGGTGTTCCGCCAGCCATAGGCCCCCGAAAAGGATCCCAAGGCTGACCACGACGAACCCGCCTATGACCTTTGCCACGTTCAGCGCCATTAGCTGGTATTTCTTTCCCACGGGGTCGTAGTGGTAGCAGAACAGGAATATCCTGTTCAACGCGGCGGACGCCCCGATTTTCCCCTTCGACGCCTCCGTAAGCGCGAGCCGGAGGTCCCGGGGCTCCTGCTCTATCCCGTACAGGTAACGGGAGACCTTGCCGCCGGGCGAGAGCACGATAAGGACCGAAGGATGGGCGAAGTTGTCCTTCCCGAGCCTTTTGTAACGGAAGCCGACCGCGTCCGTCAACGCCCGGATGGTCGGCTCACTCCCCAGAAGGAAGGGCCACCAGGGACGGGCGTCGCCGAACTTTGAGACCATCTTGTAGGTTTCCTCGGCCCGGTCGGAAGCGTTTTTAAGGCTGCCTTCAGAATTGATGCTCACGGTCAGGAGTTTAAAATCCTTGCCCGGCGTTAAGCCCGACATCTTACCCATCGTCCCGGCTAAATTGCCGAGTATTATCGGGCAGAGCATCGGGCACTCGTAGTAGTTTAGCGTCAGGAGCACGGGCTTGTCGCGGAGGTAGTCGTCGAGCCTGAAGGGCCTGCCCGTATCGTCCGTGAAAATCAGGCCTTTCGGCAGAGTAGCCCCCAGCTTCTCGTCCACCTTCGAGTATTTCAGGGCCTCGTCCTGCTCCGCCTGGGTCTGGAACATCTCGTGCGCCTGCGCTGGCAGGGTGAAAGGGGCGCATAGTGACGCGGTGATTAACAGGACGACAGAGAGAATGAGGGGTTTCATAAGGCTAAAGTATAGCAAATGTGATAATTTTCGCCGGGGAAAATTACGGGAGGGTGGCTATCTCGTCAGCGCCGGGAATATCTGGGCAAGGCCGCCGGTAATCAGTTCCACGGAGATTGCCGCCAGCAGAAGCCCCATCAGGCGGGTGACGATGTTGATTGCCGTCCTGCTCATCACGCGGCTAACCGTGCCTGCAGCCCGAAGCAGGGCCCATGTCAAAAACGCGACCAGGATGCAGATAAGAGCGATGATGGTGATGTGCAGGGGTTCGTATGGGGCCTGGGAATAGACTATCACCGCCGAAATCGCGGCGGGTCCGGCCAGAAGCGGCATGGCGATGGGCACAACTGCGATGCTCTTTTTTTCCTCCGCCTCCTGGTACTCCTCCGCCGTCTGTCTGGCCGGTACGAAATGCGCCTGCATCATCGAAACCGCCATTAGAAGGATTATTATCCCGCCGCCAATTTTGAACGAGCCAATGCTGATGCCGAAAAAGCTCAGGATAAATTTGCCGAAGAGCGCCGAGCTTACCAGGATGACGCCGACCGTAAACCCGGTGACGGGGGCGATATTGCGCCGTTCCCTATCGCTCATCCCGGCGGTGAGGCTAACAACTATCGGCACCGCGCCGACCGGGTCCACAATCGAGATAAGCGCGGTGAAAATCTTCACGTATGAGGTCAAAGGGAGCACGGTCAGTTAATCCCGAACTTCGCCGCCCAACGGTCGAACGTGCGCAGGGGCCGCGCGCCAAGTTCCGCTATCATCGCACGCGCCTGATTGAAGCTCTGCTCGGTCAGCATGGCCGAAGGCGTCACCGGGAAGAACTTGTCCGCGAAGCAGATTATCTCCTCTTCAGGCGTGATGGACATCATCTCCCGTACCGGGACGGGGAGCTTTTTTTCGACTATCTCGGCCTTAGTGAGGCCCATTCCAACGTGCCGCTCGCAGACAAGCGCGTGCAGGGGACAGCCTTCGTCCTCCAGTATCTGCCTGCCCAGGTATCCGTGCGCGATGTATGGATAATCTCCGGTGCAGCCTAGATGAGGCGCATCGCACATGAATATCCCTATGTCGTGCAGGAGGGATGCCTCCTCGATGAACGCCATCCCCGGCGGAAGCCAGGTAACGTTTAAGGCGATGGCGAGCGCCTTGTCCGCCACCATCCGGCCGCGCTGGATTATATATTCGTAAGCTTTCGAGCCGGGAGCGTAATATTTTTCTATGATCGCGAGCGGGTCGGGCCGGGTCTTGGAGTCGCGCCCGGTAACGTCTTTTATGGTATTGGCCATCTGAGATCCCCCAGAAAAAAATGCCCCAGGTCTGCTGGGGCAAAAGACTTTAAACCTTCGTTACTTTCTTTTCTGTCTTCGCTATCGCTCTGGACAGGTAAATCATCTCACGGGAAAAGAAAGCAACCAAAGAAAAGCGAGAATTGATTTTAGCTAAAAAAGTTCAACAGTTTTTGGTGTTACCTTTTTCCAAAAAGGTAACGGTTTTCCTTATTTCGCTTTTTCTGGCCTGTCCGTAAGGGAAGCAAGCCCCGGAAGCTCCTTGCCCTCCAGGAGCTCCAGCGACGCGCCTCCGCCGGTGGATATGAAGGACATATTTTCCGACTCTCCGGCCTTATGGACGGCAAGGTCCGTGTCTCCGCCGCCGACTATGGAGAGCGCGTAAGAATCCGCGACGGCGTGGGCTACGGCTATAGTGCCCCTGGAATAGGCGTCCATCTCGAATACGCCCATTGGGCCGTTCCAGATTATGGTCTTGGCGTTACCGAGCGCCTCGGAGAAAAGCTTTACCGAGGCCGGGCCTATATCCAGCGCCCGCCAGTTCTTCTTTATCTCCTGTGAGGTGACGATCTTCGTCTCCGCGCCCGCCTCCATCGACTGCGCCACCACGCAGTCCACCGGCAGGTAAAACTTTACTCCTCGCTCCTTCGCCTTGAGGCGTATCTGGCGCGCGACGTCCAGCATCCCCTCTTCGACCATCGAATCCCCGACTTCGTAACCCATCGCCTTGATGAAGGTGAACGCCATGCCGCCGCCGATTATGACTTTGTCCACCTTGTCCTGGAGGTTCTCGATGACGCCTATCTTGCCGGACACCTTCGCGCCGCCGAGTATCGCGACGAACGGACGGACGGGGTTTGCGACTGCCCCTACAAGGTAGTCCACCTCGCGCTTCAGGAGGAAACCGGCAACGGATTTTTGGACGTAATGCGTGATGCCTTCGGTCGAGGCGTGGGCACGGTGCGCGGTGCCGAAAGCGTCGTTGACGTAATAATCGCAAAGGGAGGCGAGCCTGCGCGCGAAGTCCGGGTCGTTCTTTTCTTCCTCGGCCTGGAAGCGGAGGTTCTCCAGTAGTACCACGTCGCCGGGCTTCATCTTCGCTACCGCATCGTCCGTCTCCGGGCCCACGCAGTCCTTCAGGAACGTCACCTCGCGGTCAAGCAGGCGCTGGAGCCTTTTCGCCACCGGGAGAAGGCTGTATTTTGAGTCCGGCTTTCCCTTCGGGCGGCCCAGGTGAGAGGCCAGGATTATTTTGGCCCCTCCGTCGATGGCGTAGTTTATGGTGGGCAGCGCGGAGCGGATGCGCGTGTCGTCGGTTATGTTCTGGTTCTCGTCCAGCGGGACGTTGAAGTCCACGCGGATAAAGAGCCGCTTGTTTTTAATGTCCAGGTCTTCTATGGTCAGCTTGTTCATGGGATGCCGGATACCCCCCTCTGCCTTTATCCCTCCCCACGGCGGGGGATGGGGAAAATTTATTTTCTCTTCTTCAGTTTCCCGAACATGAACAGGACCAGGTCCCTTAAACGGCATGAATAGCCCCATTCGTTGTCGTACCAGGAGCATACTTTAACCATGTTCCCCTCCATGACCGAGGTTAGCCCCGAGTCGATGATGGAGGAATTCGGGTTGCCGTTTAAGTCTATGGAGACCAGCGGCTCCTCGGAGTATTCCAGTATCCCTTTCAGCGGGCCCTTTGCCGCCGCCTTCAGGACCGCGTTCACTTCCTCTTTCGTCGTCGGTTTCTTTACCTCCACCACGAGGTCCACGATGGATACGTTCGGCGTGGGGACGCGCATGGCGAAGCCGTCGAGCTTGCCCTTCAGATGAGGCATCACCAGCCCGATGGCGCGTGCGGCTCCGGTGGTGGTGGGTATCATGGACACTGCCGCGGCGCGTGCGCGCCTAAGGTCCTTGTGCGGGGAGTCCTGCAGGCGCTGGTCCGCCGTATAGGCGTGTATGGTCGTCATCAGGCCCTTGACTATGCCGAAATTATCGTCCAGCACCTTCGCGAACGGCGCGAGGCAGTTCGTGGTGCAGGAGGCGTTGGATATGATATTGTGTTTTTTCTTGTCGTAGTCGCCTTCGTTCACGCCCAGGACTATCGTGATGTCGGGCTCCTTCGCGGGCGCCGAGATTATGACCTTCTTCGCCCCGGCTTCCAGATGCTTGGACGCCCCGGCCTTGTCCGCGAACCGCCCGGTGGACTCGATGACGACCTCCACGCCCAGCTCCTTCCACGGGAGCTTCGCGGGGTCCGTCTGGGCCAGGACCTTTATCTCCCTGCCGTCCACGAATATGGAGTCTTTCTTGACCTTCACGTCCGCGTTAAAGGTGCCGTGCACGGAGTCGCGTTTCAATAAATGTGCAAGCGTCGCCGAGTCCGTCAGGTCGTTTACCGCAACGACCTCTATGTCCGGATTTCCGAAGGACGCCCTGAATACGTTTCTGCCTATCCTGCCGAAACCGTTAATGCCTACCTTGATTGCCATGATAATCCTCCCCTTTGGTACTCTGAGATTTAATTATACTAGAAAAAAGCGCAAAAACGGGTAAGAAAGCCAAAACTTTACCAGAAAATTCCGAATTGGTAAAGGAAATTAGACCGGTAATAACTTACAAGTTTCGGCAATCAGCAGATATTTTTCCACTTCCCGGACGCCGAAAACCTCCCGGACCGCCTCCGCGTACGCCTCAAGCTGGGGCCGGTATGCAACCCGGCACAGCTCTTCCGGGACGTTCGATATGCCGGTCTTGAAGTCTATGACCTTCGCAATACCGTCCGCCACGATAACAAGGTCGGCGAAACCGTAGATTATTTCGTCAGTGTTCCTTATAAGTAGCGGCAGCTCGAAATGCTTCCCAATGCCTGCGGAAAGCAGTTCTTTCATCGGCGGCTTTGACAGAAGGTTGGACAGTATTTTTTCAGCCTCCCGGGCTTCCTGTTTGGTGGACTGGCCGAAGGAGGCAAGCCGCCTTAAACTGTAGACGCCGGTCCTGCCGAAGGATTCCAGCGCCTCGTGCACCAGTTTGCCCGTCACTATTGAGCCCTCCGGCGAACCTGATACCCTGGCGGCTTTTATCGAGGCGTGGTCTGCAAGAGCGCTTGGGGATATGAAGCGGGCGTATTTGCCGCCGGACAAGGGGGCCAGGTTCGCGGCCGGGGGCAAAAGATAGTCCGGCGCCGCCCCTTCCCCGGAGCCGCCGGGCAAGTCCATTTCAGGGCGTGTGTCTGAAGCAAAAGGCAAGGCGGGGTACCCATATGCAGACACATCCGCGGAAAAGCCTTCCGGGAACAGGCATTCGGGCGGGGGGCCTTCTTTTCGGACTTCCGGGTCTATAAGCATCCTCAGGAAGGTATCCTTTGCTCCTTCCGGCGTATCCGAAAGCATCACCATATGGTCGCGCGCCCTCGTCACCGCGACATAAAAAAGCCTTTTACGCTCCCATGCCCGCTCGCCGGCCTCCCGGTCCTTGAGCGTCTGATAGTCCCTGTTCTGCTCCAGGAGAGAGTCGGTCTTTATAGCGAACGGAAGATCCCCACCCGGCGGGCCGAACAGGACTTCGTCGGTATCGCTCCTCGTGCGTGCGCCCATGCCCGGCAGAAATACGATAGGAAACTCGAGCCCCTTTGCCGAGTGTACGGTTAGAATCGTCAGGTATTTGGAGTCACCCGCCCGTATGCCCGCCGAGGGCAGGTCCTCGCTCCGGCGATACTCCCGCACCCATTGGATAAAATCGTGCAGGCCGCCCCCGCCGCCCGCGCCCGCCCCGCCACGAACTTCAAACTCCCGCGCGAGACAGGATAACTTGTCGATGTTGAATACTGCCTGCGCGCCGCCAACCCGCCCAAGCCTTGGATACGCCGCCGATGTTTTTATCACATTATCTACGAGTTCGGAAAGCGTCAGGGTCTTCGCCGCCTGGGTCCATCCCTCGAAAAGCTCCGCCGCGGCCGGTTGAATTCCGGCGACTTCGGCCAGAGGGTCTTTGCCGGTGAGCGGCGGGATAATCCATTCCGGGATTTCGAAGAGGGGAGATTTAAGCGCCTGCCGGAGCGAAAAGATATCCAGGGGATTCTCAAGGTATTTGAGGACGGACAGGATGGTTAAAACCTCATCCTGCTGGAAAAACCCGGTGCCGCCGGATACCTGAAACGGGACGCCGTTTTCCCGGAGCGCCCTCTCGTACTCCCTAAGCCGCGCCCGCGATTGTATCAAAACGGCCATGTCCCCGAAATGCGCCTTGCGGATTTCTCCATCCGCCCAAACATCGTAACCGAGTGCCCGAATCGCCGCCTCTGCCAGCGCCAGCGGCTCATCCTCCTGCACCATGAGGCGGACACTTCCCTTGAAATCCGTTCTCGACGCCCGGCCCCCTTTGTAATCCTCCCCTAGAAGCGGCGCGAAGGTCTGGTCCGTGAACAATGTAATCTCCGGCGCGCTGCGGAAATTAATATCGAGCTCCGGGAAATCCCGCCTCCCGGGGACAATACGCTCCTCCATCAGCGGCCTTAAGTCTTTCATCAGCCGCGGCTCCGCCTTCCGGAAGCGGTATATGGACTGGTTAATGTCTCCGACTGCGAAGAAAGTGGGGCACCCGGGACCTTCCACGCCCTGCCCGGAGAACTGCTCCTCTGCCATCTTGTACAGCAGGTCCCACTGGATCTGGGACGTGTCCTGGAACTCGTCCACCAGCAGGTGCTTCGCCACCCGGATATCCGGGCGGGAAGATAAAAGCTCTCGCGCGTATAGCTCTATGTCTTCGAAGTCTATGAAGCCGTCACGCAGACACATCGCCCTGTAAACCTCGCTTGATAGCGCGGAGAGCTTCAGGAAGGAGTCCTTAGCCGTCGCCTGAACGTACGAGTCGAAGAGGTATGCCAGGCCTGAGAACGATTCCCTCAGCTCCGGATATATCTCCTCCCAGCGCGCCCGCTTAACCGGCCCCTCCGCCTTGCCGTAAACGTCCGTAAAATATTTTTTTGCGGGTGGTATTTTGGTGATAGGCGCGCCATCCGTTTTATTGTAGAAGAGCCCCTTTATACCTTCAAATATGTCCGGCAGTTCCTCCGGGTCTTTTAAAGCCGACAGCCTGGAAATCGCATCCAAAAACGGCCCGTCCAGCAGTTCCGGGATAAGCTCCAAAGCCCGCCTCGCCAGCGACTGCGCGGACCCCGACTCCGTCATCTCCCGGAGCATCGCATAGGACTTTTCAATTTCAGCTTTAAGCCCCTTGGATCTCACGCGCGCCCGGTTGACCATCCCCCGCTTCTCAAGCGAGAGGGCGATAAGCCGCCGGAGTTTCCTTACGTCATACCCCGCGCGGTAAAGCTCGTTGTATTCCTGTTCCAGTTCTCCTTTTTGAAGAGCCTTTATAACTTCATCGACCGCCGCCTCGCGCCGAAGCAAAAGGCTGGTTTCCGGCAGGACCTCAAAGTCCGCCGGCAGGCCGGCCTCGAAGGGATGCGCCCTGAGCAGGTCCAGCAGGAATGCGTGGATGGTGCTTACCCTGAGCGAGTCCGGCTCGCGGATCAGCCTCGAAAAGATCTCTTCCAGCGTCAAGGTGAGAGGGAAGGGCACGTCTTCCACCAGGAGTTCGAGCGCTTCTTTCGCCGTCAGCCGGCAGAGCTCCGGGTCGCTCAAGGTCTTAAACAGCCGCTCCTTCATCTCCGCCGCGGCCTTCTCGGTAAAAGTTATGGCGGCAATGTCCGGGGGCTCGGCGCCCGCGGACAGAAGGTGCAAAAGACGCCCCACCAGCGCGCCCGTCTTGCCCGAGCCCGCCGGCGCCTTCAGCAGCGCCGATTTATCCGGCCTTGCGGCCCTCGCCTGTCCTTCAACCCTCATCACTCTCCCTCTTCTTCTTCCGCGCCGGGACATGCGTCGGCTACTTCGCAATACCTGCATTCATCCTTGTCCTTTGCCTGGGGGAATTCACCGGCAATTATACCCCGCGCGGCTTCCGACGCTTTTCCGGCGGTGCTGTCTATATACTCATCCATTTCCTCGCCGCCGTCGCGCTTTCGCTCCTTGCTGTTGACCGCTCTTCCGGAGTGAAGGGTGGTGTCGTAGCAGACTACGTCCCGGGTCTCGCCGGTCTTCCCGAGGTTGTAATAAACGAAGGCCGACGGCCTTTTCTCCGGCAGGTATTTCCGGAGCAGGAAAGCATATAACGGGAGCTGGAACCCGTTTTTAAGTGGGGCCCCATTGCCGGGATAGCGGCCCGTCTTGTAGTCAACTATCAAATACGAGCCGTCCGATTCGCCCTCGCCCCCGCAGTATTCAAGACGGTCTATCTTTCCGACGACTGTAACCGTTTCCGTATCGCTGACGGGAAGCTCTCCCTCGACTTTCTTCTCCACATCTTTTATCACCGTGCCGGGCGGCAGTTCAGCGTCAACCGCCAGGACTTTCGGCGCGATTTTTTCCAGGAACTTGCGTTTTGCCTCACGGTTCGCCAGGGTATCGGCCAGCGCGGAAAACTCTTCATCGGCAAGTTTAGTCAACTCCCTGTACGCCGCTCCCACTTCGTCCCGCCGTACCGGCTCGTTGCGCCCGGTATAAAACTTCGCCAGTATGCCATGCACCGCCCTGCCAGACGCGTCCGGAGCGGCGTCGTCGGACGGCTCTTCCGGCGGCTGGTCCTTAAGGACCCAGCGGTGATAGTACCTGTAAGGGCATTTGATGTAATCTTCCAGTTCCGTGACCGAGAACCTCCGTTTTTGGATTACAGGGGAGATGGGATGGACAGGGGCGGGGGCCGCAGCACTCCCGTATCCGTTCATGGACAGCGCGCGTATAAACTCTTCTTCTCCCAGCGCGTCCTGCAGCCCGGACGGGCGGCAGTAATCGTTAATCTCTTCCGCCACGCCCGCGATGACGAACGGTTTTAGTGCCATTATCCAGGGCGACGGGGTTGTAGGTTTTCCGCCGCTTTCTTTCGGGTACGACAGGTAAACTTCCCGCGCCCCCAGGATAAGCCCCATGAAAACGCGCGAGTCGCGGGTCTTTGTGTCCAAAGATGCCGAGCCTGCCCCTTTTTCATCCAGGAAAAATAAATCACGGCGCATAGTCGATGGCAGCGAGCCTGAGTTCAGGCCGGCGATGAAGACGGTATCGAACCCTTCCGAAAACGCCTCCAGCCTGCCCAGCACCCGCACTCCGGAAAACGCGTCTACTTTCCGAAGTGCCTGCACCTCGGAAAGCGCCCCTTTCACTATCCCGATGAAACGGCCAAGCGTCACCCGCGAGGTCAGGTTTTTAAGGGCCGCCCGAAGCTCGTCAACAGTTCCCTTAAGCTGCTCAATGTGCGGCAACGGTTCCGGGGATTGAAGCCCCTTATCTGCCATCCCGGACTGCCCCAGCAGCCCCGAGGCGAGTTCCGCCCATTTCGCCGGATGCAGTTCCCGCGCATCAAGGGTCTTCAGTAAATCGAGCAGGGCATTAAGCTCCGCCGTAAAGGCTAACTTGGCCCCACGCGCCAAAAGCTCCCAGCGCCGCCGACCCCCGGTAATCCCCTCGTCTCGGGAATACCGGTCGAACTCCAGGGCCCTGTTCCCCGCCGCTCCAAGCCGGATTAAAGGCGAGTAGAATGCGCGCCTCATCAGGCGGAACGGGTAGTCCTGTGCGGGGATGGAGAGAAGGTCCAGGAAGACTTGAGTGAAGGGCTCGCCGATGAGCGGCCGGGTTTCCTGAAAACTGTACGGGATGCCGTAATCGTCAAAGATTTTCCTGAAGGCGTGCTGGTACCGCGTGGGCTCCGGGAACAGGACCAGCGTCTTGTCCAGCCTTAAATTTCCTGCCAGGGCGCGTTCTTTTATAGTGCGGGCGATAAACGCGACTTCGTCCTCTAGAGTCAGGGCGGAGACAATCCGCCGGTTTACCTTATGCTGACCTTTGGCTTTTAAAAGCTTTACCGTCTCCGTAAGCGGCCTTCCCAGGAATACCGCCCCGGCCAGTAATTGAGCGTCCTCATCGGCGTAGGGATAATCCGGCCTTATTTCCACGCCGGGGAACAGCTCGTTAATCAGCCGCTTTGTACCCGCGTACGGCATACCCTCGCCCCCGAGTCCTGACGGCGCGGCACCGTCGGGCGCGCCGCCGGTTTCTTTTTGTCCGGCGGATAATCCGCACTCGCCGGATAATCCGGGCGCCTCGATGATAAAATAAAGCGTCCGGCCACTTGAAAGCGCCTTCATAAGGCGAAGCTCGTGCGGCAGGGCGTCGTAGAAACCGTCCAGTATTACCAGGCGATATTCGGGAAAACCTTCCGGCTTCGGCTCCCACAGAGACAAAAGACGCGCCCGATCGAAAAGACCCAGCTCTGAAAGACGCCTCTCGTACTCTTTCTTTGCGCGTGCCAGGGCGAAGAGCGCCGGATTGTCGCTTGCGTTGTCAAGCCGCTCCCCGGCATTATGCAGGTACGTTCTTTCCAGCGCCTCTGAAACCGGCCCTGAAAGCGACCTCGCGAGGGCCTCGTCTTCCAGCCCCGGGACCTTGCCGGCAAGCCCCTGACAAATCTCCTCCAGCAGAAGTTTTCTGGCCAGCGGAGAGATTGTTTTAGCGGCGTCTATCCGTGACTGTATGAAACGGTTCAATGCCATGACGCCGGGCGGGATACAGCCTGACGCCCCCGTTGCCTCAAAGAGCGCGTCAATGAACAGCGCGCGTACCGACTTCACCATTCGCTCGTTGGGGACGAGGTAAAGCATATCGCGGAAATCCCACGGCGGCGCCGGTAGACCGGCCTCGGGACGGCGCGAGGCGATAATCCCGGCGATAATCTCTTTTCGCCTCTTCCATGCGGGCGGGCCGAAAGGAAGGATATGTAGATTAGGTGTCATTTTGTCTTATTTTAATCCTCTCCCCTCCCCCACACAAGAAAAATACTTTATTAAAGCGCCCGTATTTGCTAATATCTGGGGCTGTAACTTAAGATAAAACAGGAGGCGATATGGCACAGCCGCTCGTTGGGATAGTGATGGGGTCGGACTCGGACTTATCCATTATGCAGGAGGCGAAGAGGGTATTGGACGAGTTCAAGATACCGTCCGTGGTGACGGTGGCGTCCGCGCACAGGACGCCGGAAAAGGCGCATAAATTCGCGGTCGAGGCCGCGGCCAAGGGCCTGAAAGTCATCATAGCGGGCGCAGGCGGAGCTGCGCACCTGGCCGGTTTTATCGCGGCTTCGACGACTCTGCCGGTAATCGGCGTGCCCATAGATTCCTCTTCTCTTAACGGCCTGGACTCGCTTCTCTCCACGGCGCAGATGCCGGGCGGCGTACCCGTCGCGACGATGGCAATCGGCAAGGCCGGTGCGAAGAACGCGGGGATTTTCGCGGCGCAGATAATAGGCGCATTCGACACCGAAGTGGCGAGCAAACTGGTGGACTTCAAGCAGAACATGGCGGAGGAAGTGCAGAGGAAGGCGAAGGCGGTCGAGGAATTGATGAACCTTTTCTGATGAATTCCTTGACTACTCGTTTTTATTATGAGTAAATATTGGCGGTTCCGGGATTTTGGAGGAAGGGCAGTTGCTGTTCAATTCAGTCGAATTCATATTTTTTTTCCTGCCGTTCAGTTTGTTCGGGTATTTCCTGCTTAACAGGTACGGCCTCTATAAACTTTCAAACCTTTGGCTCGCCGCATGCTCCCTGGGGTTCTATTCCTGGTGGAATATATCCTACCTCCCGCTTCTTTGCGGCTCCATTATATTTAATTACTTTACAGGCACGTCCCTTTCAAGGATGCCCGCCGGCTCGAGATATCGTCGGGCGCTCCTGGTAATCGGGATATGCGGCAACGTCGCACTCCTCGCGTATTTCAAGTACATGGATTTTTTCATAACCAACGTCAATGCTTTCTTCCGCATGGACATGCCCCTGCTGCGCATCGTCCTCCCCCTTGGCATCAGCTTCTTCACGTTCACGCAAATAGCTTTCCTGGCGGACTGCCACCGCGGCGAGTGCAGGGAGTACAGTTTTTTTAATTACGTCCTTTTCGTGACGTTCTTCCCGCACCTGATTGCCGGACCGATAATACACCACAAGGAGATGATGCCGCAGTTCGAGTCCCTGGAGAACAAGAGGCTCGATTATAAAAACCTCTCCGCCGGGCTCTTCCTTTTCTCCGTCGGCCTCTTTAAAAAAGTTGTAATCGCGGACAGGCTGGCGCCTTTCGCCGCTAAGGGCTTCGACTCCGGGGGGGCGCTCACCTTCGTCGATGGCTGGACGGCCGCGCTTGCATACACCTTTCAGATATATTTTGACTTCAGCGGCTATACGGACATGGCGATAGGAGCCGCGATGATGTTCAACGTATTCCTGCCCCCGAATTTCAATTCGCCATACAAGGCCTTAAGCGTACGCGATTTCTGGCGCAGGTGGCATATCACGCTGAGCCGGTTCCTCCGGGATTACATATATATACCCCTGGGCGGCAGCCGGGCCGGGAAGTCCAGGACACACTTCAACGTCATCCTCACTTTTTTTATCGGAGGCCTCTGGCACGGGGCGGGCTGGACTTTTTTAATATGGGGCTTGCTTCACGGCGCGGCGCTCTCGGTGCAGCGGCTGTGGGAAGAAACGGGAGTTAAATTAAATAAATACCTGTCCTGGACCCTCACCTTCCTTTTTGTCGTTGTGACATGGGTATTCTTCAGGGCGAAAAATGTCGGCGCCGCGGGCAGGGTGCTGACGGCGATGTCGGGCTTAAGCGGGTTCGCCATGCCAAGCTTCCTGCAGAAGTTCGGGATAGGAAGGCACCTTGCGGACGCGGACCTGATAAAAATGAACTCGAAGGTCTTCCTGTGGCTGATTTCCACGGCGGTTCTGACATTATTTTTAAAGAACTCCCTGCAGCTTTTAAAGGATTTCCGGCCAAATAAGAGGACGCTCGTTTTCTGTATGGCCCTGGCGTTTTATTCCATCCTTCAGTTGAACAAGACTAGCGATTTCTTGTATTTTAATTTTTAAACCGGGACCATGGATAATCATCTCTATAAAAAATGGGCGCTTCTGTTCCTGATCCTGCCGCTTTGTTTTCTTATGCAGGCGCCGGTAAATTATATTGTTGACCCCTATCAATTAATAAGGGGTGACACGGTACTGGCAGACGGGATGCGGTTCGCAAGCGTGGGTCTCGCCAGGCACCACGATTACGACAGCATAATTGTCGGGAGTTCCATGACCCAGAACTTTGCCACCAGCTATATAAACAGGAAGTTCAACTTGAATACCGTGAAACTCTGCATCGCGGGCGCGTCGGCCTTTGAGCAGAACCTTATCGCGCGCGAGGCAATATCTACGGGCAAGGTTAAATGCGCCATCTGGGGTCTGGACTATTTCTGTTTCAATACCAAACCCGGCTCTTTCTGGAGAGGCGCGCCCATGTACCTGTACGATAGGAATCCGCTTAAGAACATGGATTGGCTCATGAATTCGGACATCTTTACGCTCTCGCTGAAAAAGGTCCTATTTAAGTATTTTCACTTCAGATCCAGGGAATTTACTTATTCCATGGACAAGCTAAGCTGCTGGTATGACCTGAAAAGAGGAGACTTCAACTTTGAGCATTATAAAAGATCCTGGGACCAAAGAGTAACCATGGAACGGAATTTTGTCGGGGGAGAAGGAGAAGAAAATGAGGATGGGCTTGACGCCTCTCTGCAAGGCGGCGCCTTAGACAGGATGAAGAAATGTTTTGACCTCTATATGTACAGCATTATAAAGGCGCACCCGGAGGTAAAATTCTACGTTTTTTATCCGCCCTATTCGCTCCTCGCTTATCAAGTTTCCGAGAAAGCAAAGACGGATTTCTATGATTATCTTACATTCAAGAAATATGTGTTCGAGAGGTTATCCGGATGTCCTAACGTAAAGTTGTACGATTTCCAGGCGAATGTAAATCTGGCCCATGATTTCTCGCGATATATGGACCTGCTGCATTACGATGAAAATGTAAACAGGACGATGGTGGACTGGTTCGCCGAGGATCGATACCTGGTTACGAAAGAAAACGTGGACCAATATATCAGCGAACTCCGCAAGGCAGTGGGAAGCACGGACCCAAAGTCGTCCTTAAAGGAATATGATCCCGGCCATCCGCATCTCACGCTCCGCCCTTCCTCTTCATCTCCATCCACTTGCCGAGCAACTTCTTCACCCCGGACGTAAGCCGTGAGGCCATGTAATCGTCCGCCGCGCGCTTGATGGCCTCGGCGCGGGTGGGGTAGGGGTGGACGGTCTCGGATATCTTCTTAAGTCCGACCCCGTTCTGCATGGCGAGCGCGATCTCGCCTATCATGTCGCCGGCGTTTCTGGCAACGATTGTCGCGCCCAGAATCCTGTCCGTCCCCTTCTTAACGTGAATCTTGACGAACCCCTCTTCCTCGCCTTCCAGCACCGTCCGGTCTATCTCGCCGAAATCCCTCGTGAACGTGTCCACTTGAATGCCGTCGCAAGTGCCGTTTTCCGGGCAAAGCCCGACGTGCGCCACCTCCGGGTCTGTGAACGTGCACCAGGGGACGGAAGCCGTGCTGAACTTCCGGCGCGCGGAAAACAGGGCGTTTGCGGCCACGACCCTCGCGGCGGCGTCGGCGGTGTGGGTGAACTTGTATTTAAGGCAGACGTCGCCCGCGGCGTAGATATCGTGGTTCGTGCTCCGGAGGTGCTCATCTACCTTCACCCCCGAGCGGACGTCGAACTCCACGCCCGCGTCTTCCAGCCCGATGCCTTCCACATTTGGCACTCTACCAACAGATATAAGAAGTTCGTCGACGGCAACCTCTTCGGTCCTGTCCCCCGCCCCTTCCGGCCCCTCCAGGAAAATGATTTTTTCATCGCCGCGCTTCTCGACCTTCGTTACTTTCTTGTCGCCCAGGACGATCCGGATGCCCTCTCTGCGGAATACCTCATGGATGATTGCCGAGGCCTCGGCATCCTCCTTCTCCATCAGCCTGTTGCCCCTCTGAAAAATGGTCACCTGGGAGCCGAGCCTGCCGAACGCCTGCGCCATCTCGCAGCCTATGGCCCCGCCGCCCAATATCCCGAACCGCGCGGGCCGGGCGGTCAGGTTGAATATGTTTTCGTTCGTGAGATATCCGACTTCAGATAGTCCTTCGACCGGCGGCACGAACGGCCTCGCGCCGGTTCCGATGAGCGCTTTTTTAAATTTTAATTCGACATCTCCGACTACAGCCGAATGCGGGCCGGTGAACTTCCCGGAGCCCAGGAAGATATCGACACCCATCTCCTGGTAGCGGGAGGCGGAATCGTGCTGGCTTATGCGCGCCCGAAGCCGCCTCATCCGTTCCATCACCGCCGGAAAATCCGCCTCCGCGCCGCAGATTACCTTCACCCCGTGGCTCCCGGCTTCTCTTACCTCCTCGGAAATCCGCGACGAGCTGATAATGGTCTTCGAGGGCACGCAGCCCAGGTTCAGGCAGTCCCCGCCGATGAGCCGCTTCTCGATTAACGCGACCTTCGCCCCGACTGCCGCCGCAATCGACGCCGCGACCAGCCCCGCAGTCCCCGCGCCGATTATCACGAGGTTATACATCGGCGCCGGTTCGGGGTTTTTCCAGTCCAGCGGATGCACGTTGGCTACCAGTTCGTAGTTGTACTGGTCGTACGGGAGTATGAGTGGAAGTTCGGCCATTGTTAAATTATAGCGGAATATGGGGGAAAAGTCGGGGGAAAATAACAAGACGGGCGGAGGAGGACTTTTATTATTACTCTGAACTCGCCTGCTTCAATAGCGGCAGGGCGCCTTCGATGGCTTGGCGGACTTCCGGGGCTATGTACACGTTTTCCAGGTCGTATCCCCGGAGGGCCTCGATTAATACCTGGACCCTCTCGGACGCGGCAAGGGGCCGGTGTACGATAATGCGCGGCTCGCCCTTCACGACGCAGAGGCCGCCCTTGGGCTGGCGCGCGGTATGCTTTTTAATCTTCTCGTAATTGACCTTCACGCCGAGAGACGCGGCCAATTCTTCCAGCGATTCCACGAGCTTATCGTCCTTCATGGCCGGCCTTCCTGTAATATATGTTCTCAAGGCGCGGCTTATAGACCGCATCGTACGCCCGGAGCTTTTCCGGGAATACCTTCGATACCCATGTGCGGGTAATCTCCATCAGCCGTACCGCCTCCAGTTCGCTTAAAGTCGGCTCCTTCAGCTTTACCGCCGCGCCTTCCACCATCTTCTTAAGTGCCCGGAGCGCCTTCTCCTCCTCGATCAAATGCCATTCCCAAGCCATAAAAAACCAATCCTCCTGCTTCGAATGTCTATAATTTCCGGCCACGACTATCTTAGCCGGAATTATCTTTTTGTCAACCTACTTTCTTTTCGGGTGAAAGAAAAGTAGAATGTAAATCATGGCTCAATATTTTCTATATCCCCTGCTGTTAATCGTAAGCCTCGCGGTTATCCTTTTCGCCTGCGAACTCTTCACGAACGGGGTCGAATGGGCTGGGAAGAAGATGGACTTATCACGCGGCGCGACCGGCTCCGTGCTGGCGGCGGTGGGCACTGCGCTCCCGGAGACCTCCATCCCCATCCTGGCCCTTATCGCAGGCAGCAGGGAGGGTCTGGACGTGGCCGTGGGGGCCATCGCGGGCGCTCCCTTCATGCTTGCGACACTTGCGATGTGCGTAACAGGCGCGGCAGTCTTTTATTACCACAAAAAGGGCAGGCGCGAGAAAACCCTGAACCTAGACGTGGCCGTAAAGGAGAGGGATTTAGCATTCTTTATAGGGGTCTATTCGGTCGCCGTCATGGCGACGTTCGTCCCGCACGGCTCAATAAGATATTTTATCGCGGCCTGTCTCATGCTCTCCTACGGCGTTTATCTGTACGTCTCCCTCCGGCATAAAGGAGAAGGCCACGGCGAACTTGATATACTGTACCTCTCGAAGCTCTTTAACAGCAAGCGCGCCAAAAGGCGGTTCATCGCGCTTCAGATAATAGTAGCCTTAGGCCTGATCGCGGCGGGTGCGCATTATTTCGTCGTCGCGGTTCAGGAAGTGGCCAGGATGTTTTCCGTGCCGACCCTTATACTATCCCTGCTCGTTACGCCGATTGCGACGGAGCTTCCGGAGAAGATGAACAGCGTCCTCTGGATAAGGGAGCGAAAAGACACGCTTGCCGTCGGGAACATCACCGGGGCCATGGTATTTCAGGCCAGCTTCCCGGTGGCCATCGGAGTCGCCTTCACGCCCTGGGACTTGACAGGCCCCACTATGATATCCGCTGTCCTAGCGCTTTTGTCCGCCGCTGGCCTATATCTCACACTGAAGATAAAGAAGGACTTGAAGCCGCACGTGCTGCTCGCCTGCGGGTTTCTCTACGCCGCATTCATCGTCTATCTTATTTTCAGTGGTACATCCCCGACCGGGTAAGCCTTCCTTTTTTCAAATCCCGCGACTTCATCAGGACGAATATTACAGGGGTCATTATCAAAACGTGCACGGCGGAGGTTATCATCCCGCCGATCATCGGCGCGGCTATCGGTTTCATGACGTCGGAGCCGGTGCCGGACGACCACATGATAGGCAGTAGCCCCATCAGCGCGACCGATACAGTCATCAGTTTAGGCCTTAGCCGAAGCACCGCGCCTTCGAACGTCGCGTCGTAGATGTCTTTCTCCGTGACGGCCCCGGCGAGTATCTTCTTGTCGAGCGCCTCATGCAGGTATATGACCATCACCACGCCCGTCTCCACCGCAACGCCGTAGAGCGCGATAAACCCGACCCGAACCGCGACGGACATGTTGTAGTGGAGCGCCCAAACGAGATATATCCCGCCCACAAGGGCGAACGGCACGGACAGCATGACCATGGCCGCCTCCTTGGCGGAATGGAACGTGAAGTAGAGCAGGATGAAGATTATCGCCAAGCCTAGCGGGATAAGGATGTGAAGGCGCTTCGAGGCGCGCACCTGGTTCTCCCAGGTGCCCGACCAGTTGACGTAATATCCCGGCGGGAGCTGGAGCCCCGCAAGCTTCGCCTGCGCCTCCTCCATGAAAGAGCCCATGTCCCGCCCGCGCACGTTCAGGAAAACCACGGAGCGCAGCAGGCCGTTCTCAGAACTTATCATGTCCGGGCCGGGGTCTATCTTTATGGAGGCCAGCTCGGCCAGAGGTATATGCGTTTGCCCCTGGTTTACGGGCACCTGAACCCTCTCCAGCACGTCCAGGTTATCACGGAAGTCGCGCGCGTACCGGACGACGACGGGGAAACGCTCCCTGCCCTCAACGGTCCTGGTTACGTCCATCCCGCCAACCGCGCCCTCTATGATCTCTTGCACGTCCTCAACCTTCAGCCCATAGCGGGCCGCCGCCTCCCGGTCAACCTTAATGTCCAGGTACTGACCGCCAGTCACACGTTCCGCGTACATGTCCGTAGCTCCAGGCACTTTTTCCAGTGTCTCCTGCACCTGCTGGGCAAGTGCGTTCAAGGTATCCAGGTTATTACCCATTATCTTCACGCCGAGATCTGTCCGGACGCCGGTGGAGAGCATCAGGATGCGGTTTATGATAGGCTGAGTCCAACTTGGAGTTACCCCCGGCATTTTCAGTTTCTCCTGAAGCTCCTCTATTATGTCCGCCTTGGAAAGTCCCTGCCGCCACTGGTCCTTTGGCTTCAGGAGTATTATAGTCTCGAACATGCTGACCGGGGCCGGGTCCGTGGCGGTATCCGCGCGCCCGACTTTCCCGAGCACCGAGTCCACCTCCGGCACGCTCTTAATAATCGCGTCCTGCACAGTGATTATCCGCTTGGCTTCCGTCATCGATATAGGCGGCAGAGTGGTAGGCATAAATAGTAATGATCCTTCGTCCAGCGCGGGCATGAACTCACGCCCAAGGCCCATGAACAAAAATACCGCAAGGCCTAGCGCCAGGACGTTCAAGAGGATAACCGTTTTCTTATACTTAAGCGCCCACTTTATTACCGGGGAGTAAAGCAATATGAAGAACTGCGATACGGGGTTACTGGATTCCGGCGGCATCTTTCCCCGGATAAGGTAGTACATCAGCACCGGCACCAGCGTAATGGCGATTACGGCGGAGCCCGCCATCGAGAACGTCTTCGTGAAGGCAAGCGGATGGAAAAGCTTACCCTCCTGGCCAGTAAGCATGAAGACCGGGACGAAGGACAGCACGATGATGGCGAGCGAGAAAAATATCGCGCGCCCGACTTGCCGGGCCGACATTATCACGACCTCAAGCCGCCGGGACTCCCTCTCCTGAGGCGTCAGTTCGGAGAGGTGGCGGTAGCAGTTCTCCACCATGATAACGCCCGCGTCCACCAGGACGCCGATGGCTATTGCGATGCCGCCCAGGGACATGATGTTGGAGGTGATGCCCATATATTTCATGGTTATGAACGCGATCAATACCGCGATGGGGAGCGTCAGGACGATGACTACCGCGCTGGGAAAGTTAAGAAGGAACACGAGCATCACGAGAGAGACGATTATCGATTCTTCTGTAAGCGCGCGCCTCAAGGTCTGCACCGCGCGGTCTATCAAATCCGAGCGGTCATAAGAGGCGACGATCCTCACCCCCTTGGGGAGCCCCGGCTGTATCTGGGCTATTTTCGCCTTTACGCGCTCGATTACCTGCGCCGCGT
>JBARKJ010000127.1:0-8156 GCA_049801375.1 Nitrospirota bacterium
AATCGCGTTCAAAGGACATGACAACTAACCTCCGAATAATTTATTGGAATAAGGTCTCTTGTTCGTTGTAATGAATTTCTTTCTTCGGCTGTTTAAACGTCAGGCCGCCGCCGGTAAAATCCGGGTAACGCGGCTTCTCCGTGCCGTTCATCAACCCTTCGACAGTCAGAATCTGAATCTTCGGGAAATTCCCGTTATGCGGCGACTCATAATATCCCGCGCTGACGGCTTCCTTGTCCATCGGCTTGGTAGGTCTTGAGAGGGTTACGAACAGGCCTATCTGCGCCTTCTCGCGGTCAACGACGTGGCATAGTTCGTTTACCATCGATACGCCGACGTTCTCGCCGCCCTTCACGGATATTATGATTTTCTTCGACGGGCCTTTGTCGTCCTGGAAGAATATCAGGCCGTCTACGCCGCCATCCGAGCCTTTTTTCTTTCCCTGATACGACTGGGCGTTTACAAGCGAACATGCCCAGTACTGGAACTCATACTTGTCGCGTGCCGCAAGCTCGCGCGCGCCGTCTATATCTCTGGGCGTACCGTGCACCTCGAACTGGATGGGCGGCACGGCCTCCTTAAAAGCTTTGCGCATACGTATCTCGATAAGCCCTATGGCGAGGTGCGTTATGTCGATTCCGATCCAGCGGCGGTTCAGCTTCTGCGCGGCGTGTACGGCGGTGCCGCATCCGCAGAACGGGTCGAGCACGGTGTCGCCTTCGTTGGATGAGGCCATTATTATGCGTTCAAGGAGCGCGAGCGGTTTCTGGGTCGGGTAGCCGAGAAATTCAGCATGCGACCCGTGCAGATGTTCCAAATCATCCCAATCATCCGTTATGGGCTGGCCGTGCATCTCATCTAAATAACGCTTTAACCGTGGCACGGAACCTTCGCGTGATTGAACTATAAGACCATTTTTAAAAGCCTCTTCCATCCTGTCTTTTGTCCAACGCCAGACCCGCTTAACACCAAGAAATTCATAGGTAAGATTCGGTCTATTTTTGTTCGGATTTGAAAGATTATCTAACTGATAACGGCGACCATCCGCATCGGTAAAGCGGTAAAACTTTTCAATATATTCCGGGTCATATTCGGCATAAACTTTATTAAATTTAGCCTTGTCGCTTTTTGCGTACCGGAAGATTATATCCCTGCAATTTGGAAAATTGATTGTAGTATGACTTTTGGGCTGAGACCTTTTCCAGCTTATCTCGTTACGATAATTCTCTTTCCCGAACACCCCGTCCAGCACAATTTTCAGATAATGGCTCGCAGTCGGGTCGCAGTGCAGGTAAAGGCTTCCGGTGGGCTTCAGCACCTTGTGCAGTTCCAGAAGGCGGTTCGCCATCATCGTCAGGTACGCCAGCATATCGTTCTCTTTCAGGAAGGAACGAAACGCGCCCATCATCTCCGCGACATCCGTATTCGGCTGGTGCATTATCTCGGCGAACTCCCGCTCGGCCTGCTCGCCCCAATGCCACGAGTCCTCGAATGCCATAATCTGCGCGTCCGAGTCGTGCCCCTTCGGGGATTTAAACAGCAGGTTGTAATCGCGCTTGGAATTAAACGGCGGGTCAAGGTATATCAGGTCCACGCTTTCATTGGCAATGGAGTTGCGCAGCACCTGAAGGTTGTCGCCGAAATAGAGATGGTTCATTATTGGTCAATCCTCTTGAGAAACTGTTTCGCGCATTCTTCGGAGCAGAAGTGAAGCGTATTCCCGCCGAAGGTCTTCGTTACCGCACGGGAGACGGGCACGTAGACCTTGCACTGCGGGTCCTGCACCATCTCGTCGCCCTCCGGACGGCGCGCGGGCGAGCCTCCGCCCGGCGGCATCCCCGGCTGGCCCGTCAGGTATTTCAGCAGCCTGTCGAGGAAGAAGTAGAACGAGGCGGCGAGGATCAGTATGAGGATTATCCGGATTATTTTTTGGCCTCTTTCATCGCCTCTTTGAACGCCTGGACTTCCTTCTTCAAGTCCGTGTTGCCCTTCTGGGCTGGGATGGCCTTTAGCAGGTCATCGTATTCGGCTATCGCGCCCTTGTAGTCCTGCTTTATCTGGCCCAGGGCCAGGATAAGGTTTATCCTCGCCTGCGGGTGCTGGGGGTTCTGCTTTATGGCCTTGCGATATTCCTCGACGGCCTGGTCCGGCTGGCCGGTATAGCGCATCAGGTTCGCCATGTCCACCCGGACGTTCACGTTCGTGGGGTCTATCGCCAGCGCCTGCTGGTAGTAGCCCACGGCCCGGCCCCACTTGTCCACCGGCTGGGCCGCCTCGCCTTCCTTGCTTACCTCGTCCTGCCCCCAGTCGTAATAGAGGTTCCCGATCTGTATCAGGAGGTTAACGTTTTTGGGGTCGGCCTTCAGGGCGGACTCCATCATCCGGGCCTGCTGGGGGAAATCGGTTATATCCGTGTCGGCCACGGGCGCTTCGGCGGTTTCTTTCTTGGAGCATGAGGCAAGGGAAAAAATCAGGAGAAAAGAGAGGGTCACAATGGAAAAAACTTTTGAAAACATAGCGCTCCTCCGTCCGGGATAAAACTTACGCCGGCGGGAGGACTTCTGTCTCTGGACAGCTAAAGCACTTCGTCCATGCTCCCGCTTCTGAAGCCCTTAAGGTCCAGGGCGACGTAATTATAACCCAGGGAAGTGAGCTTTGCCACAACTTTTTCTCTTGCGCCGGGGGCCATGATAAGCGGCAATTCCCGCTCCGTAAGCTCGATTCTGGCAAGACGCCCGTGGTGGCGTACCCGAAGCTCCGTAAAGCCAAGCGTAAAAAGGTATTCTTCCGCTTCCCGGACCCGATCCAGGTCCTCCGCGGTTATCCGCATCCCGTATGGGAAACGGCTGGCAAGGCACGGGGAAGAGGGTTTCTCGGCGTTCGGGAGATTAAGCTCGCGGGCAATTTCGCGGACTTCTAACTTGCCTATCCCAAGCTCCATTAGCGGACTTTTAACCCCCAGCTCGTAAATCGCCTTAAGGCCGGGCCTCCTGCCTTTGGGGTCGTCCGCGTTAGTGCCGTCAAAAACGTCGGTTATACCGAATTTTTTTGCAATATTGGATACCGCGCCGAAGTCGCCGCTCTTGCAGTGGTAGCATCTCTCCGGCGGGTTCGAGGCCACTTTTTCATCTTCCAACACGCTTATGCGCAAAATCTCGTGCCGGATGCCCAAAGCGCCCGCGACGATTGAGGCCTGCCGCAGTTCGGAATCCGGCAGGAACTCCGACGCCACCGTTACCGCGACGGATTTATCCCCGAGCGCATTATATGCGGCGGCGGCCACGACGGACGAATCGACGCCGCCGGAGAAAGCGACAGCCGCACCTTTAAACCCCTTGAAATAACTTACGAGGCGGTCCGCACGCAAACCGGCGCCTCCTCCTCTGCGAATATCTTAAGGAACGATTCGACGACGCTGGGGTTGAACTGGCCTGACTCCTCTTTTATCATCCGGATGGCTTCAGGCGTAGATTTCGCCTTCCTGTACGGCCTGTCGGATGTCAGGGCGTCGAAGACGTCCGCCACGGAGACTATGGCCACCATGAGCGGTATCTCGTCGCCCTTCAGGCCGTCGGGGTAGCCAAGGCCGTCGTGGCGTTCCTGGTGGTGGCGTATTATAGGCCGGACCTTCTGCAGGAAGTCCACGCCCCGGACAATGCTCTCGCCAATCTCCGGGTGCTCCTTCATGTGCAGGAACTCCTCCCGCGTAAGCTTCCCGGGCTTGTTCAAAACCGCCTCGTCTATGCCTATCTTGCCGACGTCGTGGAGCGTGGCCCCGTAGCGCAGGACGGCTATATCTTCCGGGGGCAGCCCCATTTCCTCCCCTATGGCTATCGCATACTGCGTGACCCTGTCCGAATGGCCCAGGGTGTACGGGTCCTTGGCCTCGACGGCCTGAGCGAGGGCGGATATGGTGTCGTAATAGCTTTTTTCAAGGTTCTGTATCAGCGCGACGTTCTCGATTGCGACGGATGCCTGCCCGGAGATTGCGAGCAGGTATTCCATCTCGCTCCTCCTGAACGAGGGCCTGGTCGGGCCGCGTTCGATGTTTATTACGCCAAGAAGCTCGGAGCTTGCGCCGATGAGCGGGACGCAGAGCATGGAGTCGTGCTTGGAGAAGCCGCGGCCGGCGGCGAAACGCGGGTCTTCCTGCACGTCGTCTATCATCACGGGGCTCCTGTTCTGTGCCGCCCAGCCCGCGACCCCCTCTCCAAGCCTGAACCGGTTCTTGCGGTGGGCCTCAAGCGATAAGCCTCTTCCGGTATGGATAAAAAGCTCGTCGACTCCCTTTTCTAGGAGCATTACAGAGCCGCTGTCCGCGTCCAGTTCCCGCACCGCGGAATGGATTACCATGCGGAGCAGGTCGTCCAGCTTGTGGATTATGTTCATCGAACGGCTGATGTCGGACAGGGAGGTGAGTTTTTTTACCTTTTCGTCCAGGTCGCCCTGGATCGCGTTCGTCATCCGTCTGACGGGCTTTATGACGATCCTGGTTAAAAATAACAGGGCGGCCAATGCAAGGATTGCGCCCAGGATTGTCGCGCCCAGGACGAGCCAGCGCTTGAGCGCGCTCAGTTCCGTAAGCGTCTTGCTATAGGATATCCCGACGGTGAGTCTGCCCAGGACGTCCGGGCTCTTATAATGACACCCGCCGCACGCGGGCTTCTTACGTATCGCCACCGTCCGGGAGAGGATATAATCCCCGCCGGTCCCGGCCCTCGGGCCTTTTTTCAGTATATCGGAAATCCCGCCGTGCTTTATCTCAAAGAGGTCCGCGGACCTCTTGCCGACGTCTTCCGGTATGGAGGAGGCGATTATCATGCCTGAGTAGTCGGTCAGCCAGGCCTTGTTCCCGTCCTTGCCCGCTTTGTCGAGCGCCCTCCAGGCCTCGGACGGGCTCCCCTTCAGCATCGCCTCCATGATGTCGTCGCTTACCATGCCGGCAAGCGAGCCGGCTTCCTTGTCCGCCTGCTTTAAAAGCTGGCGCGTCTGGAAATCGACCAGGAGCTTCGCCCCGAGCGCCGAAGCGAGAAAAAAGAAAAAGAGCAGTGTCAGGACAGACTTTATCCGAAGGCTTTTAAGTGGGTTTTTAAGGGGGGACCTGCGTGGGTACTTCAACAAAAAAGGGACCTTTCGGTTACGCCGTTGAAAAGTTAAAATACGTTAACATAAATCACGCGTCCATGTCAACTGATAATGGCATTAAAATAATTTTTCGCTTGTTAAAATAATGATTCTAATGTATTAATAATGTTATGAAAATACTGGAAAATATGGAGCCTTCGGAAGTCCTCGCCCTGATGGACGAAACGGACGGCAGGGCATTATCCGCCGTCGCGGGCGCGAGGGGAGCCATAGCGAAGGCCGCCAGGGACGCGGCAAAGGCGATAAAAGCTGGCGGCAGGCTGATATATGTCGGCGCGGGGACTTCCGGCAGACTGGGTGTCCTGGACGCTTCCGAGTGCCCGCCGACATTTTCATCCAAGCCTGAGAATGTAATCGGGATAATCGCCGGGGGATCAAAAGCATTGACCACATCGGTCGAGGGGGCGGAAGACGATTTAAAAGCGGGCAAAAGGGCCATATCAAGGCTTAAGGTAGATGAAAAAGATGTAGTGGTCGGCATCACCGCCTCCGGTACGACCCCCTACGTGCTGGCCGCGCTGGAAGAGGCCATTCGGCGCGGAGCGGAAGCCTGGATAATAAAATGCCAGGTCAGCCGCCCTATAGAGCCCTCCCCCGTAAACGAAATTCTCCTCGACACCGGCCCGGAGGTAATCCGGGGGAGCACCAGGCTTGCCGCGGGCACGGCCACGAAGCTCGCGCTGAACCGCATCAGCACCGCCGCGTTTATAATGATGGGAAAGGTCTACGGCGACCTCATGGTGGACGTGATGCCCACGAACAAAAAGCTCGTGAAGCGGGCGGTGGATATTATTTCCAAGATTACCGGATGCGAGAGGGCCCAAGCCCAGAAATTTCTCGAAAAATCGGGGATGCGGCCCAAGGTGGCGTGTCTAATGGTAGCGAGAGGAGTATCCAAAAAGGAGGCGGAGCGGCGGCTTCATGCAAGCGACGGGTTTCTTCGCCGGGCGCTCGAAAAGGGATGATAACTCCGCTTAAGGATATTTTTTTCGTCTTCCTTAAGATAGGGACCTTCGCCTTCGGCGGCGTTTATTCCATGCTCTCGTTTTTTCAGCGGGAGGTGGTCACGAAGAGGCGCTGGCTTACGGAGGACGAGTTCTCTGAGGGGGTCGCGGTAGGGCAGATAACGCCTGGGCCGCCAATCGTCAATACCGGCATATATATAGGTTATCGTCTTCGCGGGCTTAAAGGCGCGGCCGTCACCGTGATCGCCCTCGTACTCCCCGGCTTCATTATAATACTCGGCCTGGGCTGGCTTTATCTGCACTACGGGAACACCGCCACCTTCCGTCCCGTTTTAAAAGGGCTCGGGGCCTCGGTGGTGGGCCTTTTGCTCTCCGTGGTCTTCCGTATGGGCAGACAGCTTTTAAAAAACGCCGCGTCCGTAATCTTCGCCCTGTCCGCCTTTGCCCTGCTCCTGTTTTTTAAGGTAAACCCCATCCTTCTCATACTGGCTGCGGCGCTCGCCGGGCGGCTCGTCTTCCGGAAGAGAGCAAACACATGAGCCTCCTTAAGCTCTTCGCGATATTCTTCGCCGTGAACCTCTTCACTATCGGGGGCGGGTACGTCATGCTCCCCGTTTTTCATGACATATTCGTATCCCGCTATCAGCTCCTCACGCAGAAGGAGTTCCTGGACGCCGTAGCCCTGGGGCAGCTTAGCCCGGGGCCGCTCACGATAATGAACGTTTTCATAGGTTACAAGTTGATGGGTTTTCTTGGCGCGGTGGCGGCGGCGCTTGGGACTTACCTGCCCTCGCTCACGGTCGTGACCCTTGTGGTCAAATATTACGTGCGGTTCCGGGAATCGAAGTGGCTGGACGCCGCCGCCCGCGGGATAAAACCGGCCGTCGTGGGGCTTCTGTTAGCTACTGCTATCATGCTCGGAAAAAACTCGCTTGTTGACCCCGGTACGATGATTATCTGCGCGGCTTCCTTCTTCCTGATAGCCTTCACAAGGCTTGACCCTACCATAGTGGTAATCCTTTCCGGCGCGGCGGGCCTCGCGTTCCTGTAGGCCCCCGTTTCTGCTATACTTCTAACTAGAGGAGGTATTCATGGTTCAGGGAATATTTTCCCGATGCCCGTCGTGCGGGACTTTGAATAAAGCCCCCTTAAACCGCGCCGGGATGGCCGGCAAATGCGGCCAGTGCGGGACGAAAATATCCTTTCCGCACCCCCGGAATCCGGCGGCGCCGGTGGCGGTCACGGATTCAAATTTCGATTCCGTGGTAGGCGCATCAAGCGAGCCGGTGCTTTTAGAGTTCTGGTCTCCCACGTGCGGCCATTGCGTGAAGATGGAGCCCGTGATAAACGAGATCGCCCGCGAGCTGACCGGGCGGGTGAAGGTGGCGAAGATGGACACGTCGGTAAATGCGCGGGTCCCCTCTCAATACGGGATTACCGGCACCCCCGCGTTCATCCTTTTCCGTGGAGGAAGAGAGCTGGCCCGCGCCGTGGGCGCGATGCCTAAAGAGACGCTTATACAAAAATTCGGCCCTTATATCTGAAGGTAAAACCATGCGCGTTCTTTTTGCGACCGACGGCTCCGAACCATCCCGGGCCGCGATGGAGTTTCTGCTCAGGCTGCCGTTTACGCCGGAGGACCGTTTCATAATCCTGCACGTCCTCAAGGAGTTCGTCCTCCCGGACACCATAGACCCCAACCGGGAGTTCAGGAAGGCCGGTAAGGCGGGGGCGCTGCAGCTGGTCCTGGAGGTGGCGGAGAAGTTCAGGGCGGCGGGCTTCCACGCTGTCGAGGCGGTCCGCGAAGGGGACCCGGCAAGGGAGGTCGCGGAGGCGCTCGAGGAGTTCGAGGCGGACCTTGCGGTCCTGGGGCACAAGGGACAGACGGATTTTCAGAGGTTCCTGCTGGGCAACGTCTCCCATCACGTGCTCCGGCAGGGGAAGCGCTCCGTATTGATCGTCCGCGACCTGCCGCCCGCGCGTCCGATAAAGGTGCTTTACTGCACCGACGGCTCGACGCACGCGAGGTTCGCGCGCGACCTGTTC
>JBARKJ010000128.1:0-52375 GCA_049801375.1 Nitrospirota bacterium
GACAACCTGAAAACTTTTCTATCGCTGCCCTGGATGATGGTTGGTTCTGATTCGACCGCGCGCGGTACCTCCGGGGTAACGAGGCAGGGCAAGCCGCACCCGCGCGGCTTCGGGAGTTTCCCGCGTATCTTAGGCAGATATGCCAGAGACGAGAAAATACTGGAACTCCCGCAGGCCGTCCGTAAGCTCTCCGGGATGCCGGCCGACAAGCTGGGCCTGCCGGGGCGCGGATATATAAAAGAGGGTTTCTTCGCGGACCTGGTCATCTTTAATCCATCAACCATTATTGATACCGCGACTTTCGAGGACCCATACCAGTTCCCGAAAGGGATAGAGCATGTGCTCGTGAACGGGAGCTTCGTGGTGCGGAATGGGAAACAGACGGGCGAGCGGGCGGGGAAGATCTTAAGAAAAGGCTAGACCGTTACCTTTTTCGGAAAAAGGTAACGCCAAAAACTTTTAAACTTGTTTTTTAAGTCCCGCTTTTCTTTGCGTTACTTTCTTTTCTCGTGAAAAGAAAGTAACGGTTTGGAATTTATGCGACCGATAATCGGCATCACACAAGACCTGGAATTTAAAGAGCGCGGCGGCTTCTGGGCGTACCTGGACAAGAGCTACGCGGACGCCGTATACCAGTTCGGCGGGACGCCCTTTATGATACCCATAATGGAAGGCGAGTCCGTGCCGGAGGAATACGCACGGCGTATCGACGGCCTGCTACTTTCCGGCGGCGACGACATCCACCCAAGGTACTACTCCGAGGAGCTGATGGACGGGACCATGCTGTCCCCAGACCTTAGGACGGACTTCGATTTCGCGCTCCTCCGGGAGATGCTGGCGCTTGGGAAGCCGGTGCTCGGGATATGCCTCGGCATCCAATCAATAAACGTTTATTTCGGCGGCAAGCTCCACCAGGACGTCCCCGGCCACAAGGAGCCGGGCCGGGACATCCGGCACATGGTGTCTCTTGCCCGCGGGAGCAGGCTGAAAGAGATTATGGGGATCGACCGCCTGCCCGTGAACAGCTATCACCATCAGGCGATTCAAACGGTCGCGCCGGAGCTTTATGCGTCCGCCGTGTCGGACGACGGGATAGTGGAGGCCATTGAACTGCCCGGCGATAAGTTCGTCGTTGGAGTGCAGTGGCACCCGGAGCGGATGCAGGAAGAGGAGTCGTCGAGGCGGCTGTTCGAGGCTTTTATAAAAAGATGTTGATGCTTAAAAGATTATCTATATTTCTTTCCGCCCTCCTTTTATTCTCCTGCGCGTCCCATGAAAATAACTCGTACCTGCATCTCCGCCTGACGGACGACCCCACCACGCTCGACCCGGCGTATATCGTGGACGTGCCCGGCGGCCAGGTCGCCGCGAAGATATTCGACGGCCTGGTCTCATACGACGATAAGGCGCGTATAATCCCAGGCCTCGCCTCTTCCTGGAGCGTCAGCCCCGACGGCCTGACGTACACATTCGACATCCGTCCCGGCGTGAAATTTTCAGACGGCAGGGAAGTGACGTCCGCCGATTTCAAATACAGTTTCGAGCGCGTCCTGTCGCCGAAGACGAACTCGCCCCGCACCTGGCTGTTCGACAGGATAAAAGGGGCCAGGCAGTTCATGGACGGCAGTCGCGCGGAAGTGGCCGGCGTCAAATGCCCGGACTCCCGCACGCTCGTCATAGAGCTGCGCGAGCCGTTCGGGCCGTTCCTGGGACTCCTTGCAATGCCCGGCGCATACGTCGTGCCGAAGGAAGACGTGGAGAAATACGGGGAGCATTTCTCCGACCACCCGGTGGGCACGGGTCCTTATACGCTTTTGAAGTGGGACCACGGAAGCCGGCTGCTCTTGACGGCGAACCGGGAATATTTCGGCGGCAGGCCCGGAGTTGAAGGAATATCGTATAGGGTGATACCGGAGGAGCTGACCGCCGTGGCGGAGTTCGAAAGGGGAAACCTGGACGCGCTTAACGTGCCCGCGCCGGAGTTCAGGCGGTATTCCCAGGGCGCGAGGTGGAAAGGAAGGCTCCTGTCCCAGGTGGGGCTCAATACATATTATCTGGGGATGAACTGCTCCCGTGCGCCGCTTGACGACGTCCGCGTGCGCCGCGCTATATCGATGGCGATAGACAGAAAAAGGATACTGGAGACGCTGTACGAGGGTAGGGGGGTGTTGGCGAAAGGGCCCGTCCCCGAGTTTTTGCTTCCTCCTGCGGCTGATTTTCCATACGGATATAACCCTGGTGGAGCGAAACGCCTTCTGCGGGAGTCCGGCCACGAAGACGGGCTGAACCTGAAGATTTACATCGGGGCGGAGCAGGAGACGCTGGACATGGTGGAGGTGATACAGCAGTACCTTGCGGAAATCGGAGTTCACGCATCGATCGTCCAGCTCGAATGGTCTGCTTTTAAGACGGCTGTAAACGAGGGGCAGGCGGATTTATTCTGGCTTTCCTGGCAGGCGGACTACCCAGACCCCGAAAATTTCCTGTATCCCGTCTTTTACAGCGGGAATTTCGGCCCGGCGGGCAACCGGGCCCGCTTTAATGATTCTAAATTTGATATACTGATAAAACAGGCCCAGGGCGAGCCGGACCCGGAAAAGCGAATTCTGCTTTACCGTAACGCCCAGGAGCGAGTAATCGAGATGGCTCCGTGGGTATTCTTCTGGCATAAGAAGGACTATGTCGTCCTGGGGCCCAGGGTCGGCGGATACCGTCTTTATCCCATTTCCAACTCGGACAAGGGCTTGGGAGTTACTATCAGGAGCGGCGGCTGAAATCACATTTCTTTAGAGGATTTTAAGGACGAAGGGGAGAAATGAAGAAGCCTCAGACTCATAGCCTCGCCTACATCTCCATATTCCTCGTTATCATTTCTGTAATCGTTTACTTGAATATCGTCTTTCAGGCGAACCTGAAGGCCGACATAACCAGGCAGTTCAACCGCCAGCAGCTGCTCCTGGCCAGGGGCGCGGCGCTTTCCATCGAGAAGCAGGTGGACCACTACGTGAAGCACCTGGTCACCATATCGCAGCTTCCGTCCATCTTGCTCATGCAGAAAAACTCCCAGAAAGGGAAGATAATATCCACTCTCCTGGACGACATGCCTAAGGAGGACCTTACCGTCGTCAATTTCCAGATCGTGGACAGCCGCGGGATTATAAGGTTCAACAGGAGCTCGCCGGCGCTTGCGGGGATGGACGTGTCCGACAGGGTATATTTCACGAAGACCCGCGAGCTGCCCAAGGGAGAGGTTTATATTTCAGAGCTGATGAAGCTGCTCGAGATGAACCCGAATAAAAGGTACGTCGTCATCTCGACCCCCATATTCAACGCGGGCAAATACGCCGGTGCGGCGCTTTTCGCCATCAGCGTGGACGACATCGCCGGCGAGTTCGTCTCCCAGATAAGGATGGGCGAGAAGGGCTACGCATGGGTGATGGACAGCCACGGGAAACTGGTCTACCACCCCGAGCACCCGGAGATGATAGGCAGGCGCGTGACTAAAGCCGCAAAAACCTGCTACTCGTGCCACCGCTCGTTCGATGCGGAAAGAAAGATACTGGACGGCAGGATGGAGTACGGCGTGTATACCGCGCCGATGGGAGAGGACAAGCTGATATCATATTCCCGCGCAAGGGTCGGGAATGAGTCATGGCTGGTCTGCGTGACGATGCCGTATTCGGAGGTGACCGGGCTGATCGCCAAGAGCATGAGGCTTTACTCCTGGCTCATCTCACTCATATTCGCCACCGTCATCGGGACCTCCGTCTTTTTCATTGTCCTGGTAGAGAAGAAGACCGCGGCGGACGAGCGGGCGAAATATGCGGCGGAACTGGAGGACAGGATAAGGGAGCGCACCAGTGAACTGACCTCCGAAAAGGAGAAGCTTCACGCCATACTCTCCGGCTTCGGGGCGTGCGTCTCGCTTATCGACGACGGTTATAACGTGCAGTGGGCGAACGAGGTCATAACGTCCAAGACGTTGGACCCCGTGGGCAGGAAATGCTATGAGGCATACAGGAACCTGAACGCTCCATGCCCTGAATGCGTTATGGGTTCCGTCTTTAAATACGGTGAGATAGCCCAGACGGAAATAGTGTGCAGGAAATCCGGGGCCCGGCCAGACGGCTCAACAGGCGACATGCGGGGAGACCTCCTGGCGATGCTCACGGACGAGAGCGTAGGCAATTTCCAGATAATAATCGCGCCGATAAAGGACGCCGACGGGCACGTGCGGCAGGCGGTTGAGCTCATACAGGACATATCCGCTATGCGGCGCCTGGAGCAGCAGATGATGCACTCGGAGAAGCTGGCCGCGCTTGGCCGCATCTCCGCCGGCATCGCGCACGAGATAGGAAACCCGCTCACGGCGATATATTCCTATGTCCAGATACTCCAGGGAAACGTCTATGACGAGTTCACCAACAACACCCTGGACACGGTCGCGTTCCATATGAACCGTATAAGGGAGATACTCCAGCAGATGTCCGGCTTCTCCCGGAGCTATAGCATGGAAAAGGCGCCGGTGGACTTAAACGAGGCGGCGAAGGCCGCGTTCGACCTGATCGGCGGACACGGGGATACCCTGAAGAATATACATCTCGAATCGTCCTATTGTCCGGATAAGCTGATGGTGATGGCGGACGAGAAATGGCTGGTGTCGGTATTCGTGAACCTGGCGCTTAATGCACTGGACGCGATGCCGGAAAAGGGGACACTCTCCGTGCGCACCTACCTTGAAAAACACAAAACCGCGGGAGACAAATGCGTGGTGGATGTGTCCGATACGGGGATAGGGATCGCGCCTGAAAACTTAAGCAGGATATTCGACCCGTTCTATACGACGAAGCAGACCGGCAAAGGCACGGGCCTTGGCCTCGCCGTGAGCTATAATATCATAAAAGATTTAAAGGGCGAGATATCGGTCGAAAGCCAGGTCGGGGAGGGTACGACGTTTCGGGTGCGCCTCCCGCTCATTAACGGAGAGACATGATGGAAAAAGTCCTGATAGTGGACGACGAGAAGGCCATATGCGACGCCGTCTGCCATGTCCTTAAAGGGGACGGCTATTCCGTAACAGCCGCCTTTAACGGGGCCGAAGGGTTGAAACTCATGGAGAGCGTGGGGTTCGACCTCGTCATCTCGGACATAAAGATGAGCGGGATGAGCGGCCTGGATGTCCTTAAGCAGGTTAAGTACGGCTTCCCGGAGACGCCGGTAATCATGATAACCGCCTTCGGCTCGATTGACTCCGCCGTGGAGGCGGTCAAGATGGGGGCGGCGGATTACATCACCAAGCCTTTTTTGAACGAGGACTTGAAGCTGAGAGTACGAAAAGCCCTCGAAGCAAGACGGCTCCTGAAGGAAAACCAGACACTCAAAACGGAGCTTTCCAAAAAATACGATTTTTCGGAGATAGTGGGCTTTTCCGAGGCGATGCGGAAGGCGTTTCGGCTGCTGGACCGGGCCATCCCCGCCCAGAGCAACATACTCATAACCGGCGAGACCGGGACGGGCAAGGGCTTGGTCGCCAAGACGATCCATTACAACAGCCCGAGGAAGGAAATGCCGTTCGTCTCCGTAAACTGCGCCGCTATCCCGGAAAACCTCCTTGAGAGCCAGCTCTTCGGGCACAAGAAGGGCTCGTTCACCGGGGCGGACAGGGACACGCAGGGCCTGGTGGAGGAGGCACAGGGCGGCACGCTCTTCCTGGACGAGATTGGCGAGATGCCGCTCGGGCTCCAGGTAAAGATACTTAAGCTTATACAGGACCGCGAGTTTATCCCGGTGGGCGGGACAAAACCCGTCAACGTGGACTGCCGCATAATCGCCGCGACCAACCAGGACCTCGATCGGCAGGTGGAGGAGCACCGTTTCCGGCAGGACCTGTACTACCGCCTGAACGTCATCGAGATATGCATGCCGCCCCTTCGTGAGCGGGGCGACGACGCACTTCTGCTGGCCAGGCAGTTCATCACGAAGATCGCGGCGGAATCCGGGAGCCTGGTGAAGGACCTGAGCCATGACGTGGAGCGGGTCTTTTTAAACTATCCCTGGCCGGGTAACATCAGGGAACTGAGGAACGTGATAGAACGAGCAATGGTCATCTGCGAGGGCAGGGAGATAACGCTGGAGAACCTCCCGGAGCGCTTCATCAACCACCACCTGGACGGGAAGTTCAGCCCGCACCTGAAAGAAGCGCATGAGGAGTTTGAGGCGGAGTACATCCAGAAGGTAATCGACGAGAACGCCGGGGACAAGGAGCTGGTTGCGAAGATACTGGGAATAGACCTTGCCACGCTGTACCGCAAAATCAAGAGATATGATATAAAGTGCTGATAGATAAAAAGGGCAGTCTTTACAGACCGCCCCTTTAACTTCGGATTCTTCACTTAGCTCAGGATGACAACCTGAATTTATCGCGCCGTCTTAATTCATCAATTCATCGCATGGCACTTCCCGCAGTCGTCCGCCGCGAACGCCCTTTTGCCGTTGTGGCAGCCGCCGCAGAATTGGCCCTTGCCCATCTTTGCCATCGTCATCTCGCCCGAGGTCTTCTTATACCCGAACAGCTTCGAGTGGCACTCCCTGCACCCAAGGCCCATCGAGATATGGTTTTCGTGGCTGAAGGTGACCTTGCCGCTCCCGCCGCCGTCGTAGGTGACGGTGCCGCCGTCTTTCTTCGCTCCCTGGTGGCACTTGCCGCATTCATCCGCCGCGAACGCTTTTTTACCGTCGTGGCAGGCCCCGCAGTATCGGCCCTTGTCCATCGCGCTCATGGTCATGCCGCCGGCCTTCTTGTAATTGAAGATGGCAACATGGCAGTCCGGGCATTTAAGGCCGTTGGCTATGTGCGAGGCGTGGTTGAATGTTACCTTCCCGTACCCGCCGCCGGAGAACGTTATATTGCCGCCGCCGGATGCGGCCCCGCCCCTGTGACAGTTGCCGCACTGGGTGGAGGCGAACGCAACCTTGCCGTTATGGCAGTGGCCGCAGTCCTTGCCGCCGTACATCCGGGTCATCGTCATGACGCCGTCCGTATGGCGCATATTGAAGACTTTTCCGTGGCAGTCGCCGCATTGGAACCCTTTCGCCGCATGGCTCCTGTGGCTGAATACCACCTCGCCCGCGCCCGCCGGGTTATATATCAGCATGCCGCCGCCTATCTGGCCGCTTACGGGCAGGGAACTGGGCAGGCCCTCCGGATGGCAAGAGTTACAGGCCATTTTCTCTTTGTCATGGCAGGTGTAGCAGGTCCCCATCGTCGGCCTGTACGTGGCGTACTTGCCCTCGCGCCTTTCGTGGTAGATGTTGCTGTGGCAGTAGGTGCATTTTATCCCCAGCACCTTTATGTGCATTGCGTGGGGTATGCGGATAAGTTCGTTTACGGGACGCGTCCTGACCTTCGCATCGAAGCCGACGCCTTCGTCCAGGTCCTTATGGCATCCCAAACAGTGGCTTGAGACTACGTCGCCTTTCGCGGAGAAGCTGAAATGGAGCGCCGCGCTCTTTGCGCCCTTGTTGTCGACGTCATGGCAGCTGTTGCACGAGACGTTCGGGTGTACTGCCGAGTCTTTCCAGTAACCCATGTTCCTCTGGTTTACGTGGCAGTTGAGGCAGTATACCTTGCTCGTGCCGACCATGTGGACGAAGCCGTAGGTCAGTAAAATCGCCGGCACTGCAACCACCGCCAGGGCGGCCACTATGTAAGCCCTCTTGACCCCCATGAGTTTCGAGAAGAGAGGCTTAAGTTCTATGGCTGGGACCTTCATCAGCATATCAATCAGTTTTTTTGCCATTTTTCGCTCCTCTTAAGCCTTCTCAAGGGTTACGGCCGTGAGCATCCAGCCCTGTCCACCGGATGCCTCGTCTATATTGAACGGGACCAGCGTACTGGTGTTAATGCCCTTTCCGTCGCCCTCCCACCAGATGATGCTGGTAGACGGGTCGGAGCTGTCGAACTTCTGTGCTTTCTCTATATTCCCCCAGCCCTCGTGGCCGCAGCCCCGCGCTATGGCCAGGACCTTCGGATGTATGCCTGGAGAGAGTATCACCAACGCCTCCGCCTTCCCTGCGGGAGATGTTATCCTGACCTTGTCCCAGGTCTTCAGCCCAAGGCGCTGCCCGGTCTGGGTGTTAATGAAGGCGTTGTTCGTGTGGGCTATCTCCTTTGTGAAAAGGTTGTTCTCCGTGAATCCCTCCCGGTAAGGCGAAGGTGCGAAAGTGACCATCACGAGACTGTCGTATTTGATGTCTTTGTATTCCTGCGGCGGAGTGAACGCCGGGAGTTCCTTGCCCCAGGCCGCCTCTATCCTTGCCTTCCCGCCAGGAGACGCCGGGATGGAGTAAAATCCGGTCGAATCCATGGCCGCCAGGACGCCGTTATCGGGAAGGCCGGGCGCCTCCGCCAGAAGCTTGCGCATATATTCCCCGGAATCCTCGAACGAAAGAGGTTTCCCAAGCCGCGCCGCGAGCGCCGACAGCACCTCTACGTACGGCCTTGAATCGCCGATGGGCTGTACGGCAGGTCTGCGGTATCCATAAACCACCTCGCCCTTCTGCCCGTACGAGAGCTCCAGCCCATATTCCTCCAGGAATGTCGAGGCGGGCAGGATAAGGTCTGCGAACCGTCCGGTGTCGGTTATATTGGTATCGATGCACATCAGGAACGGGACCGCCGCTTCGTTTGCCAGGGCGCGGCCCATGTTCGCGGCTGCGGGCGAGGAGTAGACGGGGTCCGCCCCCTGCACGATGTACACGCCAGCTTTCGCAGTTCCCGCCTGAATGCTGTTGTGCAGTCTTTCCGGGGTTATCTCCTGCACGCGCGGACCGCCGGAACCGGATGCCGCCGGAATTACGTTGCAGCCCTTCTTGTTTATCTTGCCAGTGATTATGGGCAGAAGCCGTACCGCCCTCTCGTTCATCGTACCGCTTCGGTGCTTCGATACCCCGCCGCCGGTTAACAGCACGGCCTTGTCCGCAGAGGCGTATTCGAGTGCGATCCGCCGGATGTCCTCCGCCGGCACGCCGCTTATCCACTCAGCCTTTGCCGGGGTGTAGGGGGCGAGGTGGGCGTTAAGCTCGCCGACGCTGGTGTTGGTGTGAGTCTCGATAAATGTCCTGTCGAAGAGGCCCTCGCTCATTATCACATGCGCCATCGCCAGCGCGACCACGGCGTCAGTCCCAGGGAGTAATGGATACCATTCATCGCCGCGTCCGGCAGTCATAGAGAGCCTCGGGTCGAAGGTTACTATCTTGACCTCGGCCTTGTTCGCTTTGCGGATCGCCATGCCCTGCGCGGTCCTGACGCCCAGGTAATCCGACTCGTAGGGGTTCCCCCCGAAGTTCAGTATGTATTCGGCGTTCATTATATCCGGCAGGTCGTAAGGGGCCCCGAACGTCTCCCGAAGCGCCTTCTCGCGGCTTGGGGAGACGGCGTAGCCGTGGGAGGCAAGCGTCCCGCCGCCGATATTTGAGAGGAATTCCCTGCCTGCCGGTTCCGACGAGCCGCCAAGCGTCTCCAGGACTACTCCGCGGTCTCCTTTCGCCTTTATATTCTCAGCCGCTATGGCCAGGGCCGCATCCCAGGTTACTTCCTTCCACCTGTCCTGGCCGCGCCTGCCTACCTTGACTAACGGCTTTGTCACCCTTTCCGGGTCGTACAGCTTGTAAACCGAAGCCTCGCCCGTCATGCACAGCGTCCCCTTGTTGACCGGGTGCGCCGGGTTGCCCGATATTTTCATAAGCTGGCCGTCGGCGACGTAGGCCACCATGCCGCAGTGGGCGAAGCAGCCTGTGCAGGTGGTCGGCACGCCCTTGACTCTCTTCTCCGTGCAGCGGTCAGCAAAGCCGCCTTTTTCGAAGGTGGACTGGGCGGCGAAGAGATTGCCGAATAAGCGGTCCACGGCTAAAAAGGACGCGCCCGCGGAGGTATATTTAAGGAAACTCCTTCTTTTTATTTTTGACATGTCCGGCTCTCCTCTACATTATCGGCAGGTATTGGCTGCCCGTGGTGATGGAAAATCTCATCACGAGGATACCCAGTTCCGCTAAGAACATGATAACGAACAGCGCCGCCATGTTCCGGTTTAATTTCGGCACCGCCAGCACGGCGAGCGGGAGGACCGTCCCCAGGGCCAGCGTAAAGAGGCCGAAGTTCATGCCCATCTTGCCGGAGAGCAGGAGCTGCGCCGCAAGCACGGACCACTCCGAGCCGAAGCGCATATGCACCTGCTGAGTGAAAATGAAGAACAGGTTGATGAGCAGGAAGAGAGCCGCGAACCTGGCCAGCTTTATGATTATTTCAGTATCGGCGTTCGCCATTTCCGGGTCCCAAGAATTAGACAGGAGCCGGTGGCGGATGATGCCTACCATGGTCATAAGCGCAATCCCTGAGGTCATCGCTCCGGAGATGAAGTAGGCAGGCATTATCGGCGTATTCCAGGCCGAAGTCCCGATGCCCAGTGCCACGGCAAAACCGATGTAGGTGACGTATCCGATCGCTACCGGCAGGAGTGCCTTGGCCAGGGCCTTATAGATTTTTGTTATGCCCAGGAACAGGAATATAATATATGAGCCCGCGAAGACCGGGTAGGCAATAAGGAAGACGGCGCCCCAGCTGAGCGGCGAGGTCGCATTAAAGAGCGTCATAAAGTACCAGAACCGAAGCGGCTGGCCCAGGTCCACGATTAGCAGCACCGGCGCCCCTGAAAAAAGAAGGACGACGAATACGGCCCCGATTTTGGCCAGGGGTTTGTAGGCGGTCTTGCCCGTGAGCGTCGCCCATACCGACAGGAGCGAGCAGCCGCCGCCCACGCCCAATAAAAAGAAGTACAAAGATATAACGGGTGAGAGCGCGAACTCGTGCGGCACGTTGTATAAGAGGTTCATTTCCATTTTTTTAATCCTCCCCTTTTAGCCGAGAATGTCTTCGACGGATTTTATGTCGTGCTCCTGGAAGCGCTCGATGTCCACGCCGGAGAGCGGATCGGCGATGTCTTTGTCCAGGCCGATGTAAAACACGTTAGGCTTCGTGCCCGCTTCGGGCTTCAATACGGAAACGGCATTTTTGACGAGTATTTTGGATATCTCGGAATCAGGGTCGTTCAAGTCTCCGAAGACCCTGGCTCCGGAAGGACACGCCTCGACGCATGCTGGCTGCAGGCCGGCGTCGATCCTGTGGCTGCAGAAGTAGCATTTCTGGGCGTAGCGCCTTAAGGGGTTTATGTGGCGCACCTGGTAGGGGCATGCCGCCATGCAGTACTTGCAGCCGACGCACTTGTGCGGGTCTATCATCACTATGCCGTCGTCCCTCTTGTAGGAGGCGGTAGCCGGACAGACGCGCACGCACACCGCGTTCTCGCAGTTGTTGCACAGCACCGGCAGGGTGTAGGTCTTAGCGTCCGGGTATACGCCCTTCTCAAGGATTTTTACCCAACTCCGAAACACACCCGGCGGGACATCGTTCTCGGCCTTGCAGGCGACGCTGCAGGTGTGGCAGCCCGTGCACCGGGTAAGGTCGATGACCATCCCCCATTTTTTCGTCTTAGACATGGCCGCTCCTTTCGTTGACATGAAATATCCCGCCCCCGTTCAAGAGGCGGGAATGGCATTCTTTATGGCCGGGTTTTTTCAGCGGGATGATATTCCGGCGCGCTCTTAGGCTCTAACAGCCATCCGGCGGTAAAGCCCACGACCCATCCGGTGGCGGAAAAGACCACTATGAAAACAACCCCGGCTACCAGTATACCCGCGAGCATCGAGGCCGCGAGCGCGATGCGGGAGATGAGCGTCTCACCTGCCGCCCCCATTATACTGTTGATGATGTCCAGCCCGATTACCCCGCCGATCAGCGCCCCCTGCGCCAGCCCGAACACGGCGAACATCGCGAGCCCAATCCCCGTCCCGACTAAAGCCGCTTTCCTTGCTATTTCGTTTCTTAGTTTCATGACGAGCCTCCTTCCGGCCCGAGTGCATATATACTGCATACCGACTGCATATTGCCTGCCTTGTTCCTACCTGCTCTTGTTCGCTTCCGGCGCGAGCCTGGTCTCGTTTGCTTCTTCCTTCTGCTGAGTCAGGGCCAGCAGATATCCGGCTACCACGCCGATCATCGTACCCGCGGAGACCAGGATGGCGAAGGCAACTCCGACCCCGGCCACCATGCATGCGGCCACTATAATCCTCGGAAGAACGTCGCCCGCCATCACCTCGAAGGTATTGGCCCCGAATATATGGTTTGCCACGGCAACGCCCGCGGTGCCGCCAAGCATAGCGCCCTGGAGCAGTCCGAATACCGCGAAAAGTGCAATGCCCGCACCCGCGCCGACCAGCCCGCATCTCTTTACTATCGCCGTTTTTGCCGTCATTTTATTTTCCTCCTCCCGTTATTTAAGTGACATCACGAATCCCGCCATCATGGCCGCCCTTTACTAGTTGACCGCTTTAGAGACATGCGCTTCTTTCCTGGCGGCGTCTACCAGCCATCCGATTATCCTGCCGAGGGTAAACCCCACGGTTATGAATATAGTCGCCGCGACAGCCGTCCCGGCTGCCATCCCGGCGGCTGCAAGAATTCTCTGTACCATCCCTCCCGCCGCCATCCCTGCCTGCACGCCCGCCGTACCTCCTAAAAGGGCGCCCTGGAGGAGACCGTACAGAAGGAACATCACCAGCCCTGCTCCACCGCCTACCAGACTAAGCTTTTTTGAAGTTTCCCTGTCCGCCATGTCACACCTCCTTTTCCTGCTTTTTTTGCTTCCCTGCTCTTATATAGAGCAAGAGGTGTGCCAGACCAGGAAAAATCGATGCGATGAGAAATCTAAATGCTATCTCTCTGAAATTTAAGACATTTAGCCGAGAAGATTATTGCGGGAACCTGACGGTGTGTCCTTGAAATATTATATCACTATTTATTAAGGAGGTTTTCTTTGCAGCGGCGCGAAAAAAGGCGTCCGCTTTTCGCAAAAATGTTAATTATAAGGAATGATTACCTGATTGGGAAGAAACCGGACGGCTCCCGGTAGCCGTGACAGGAGGAGCAGGCGGCTTGAAGGTCTTGTACTTTCCATGTATGCGCCTTGTGGCAGGAAGAGCAGGCGGCCTTCGCGTGGACGACGTGGCCCCTGTCGGTCAAGTCCTTATGGCAGCCGTTGCATATGGAATCCTTCGGTTTTATCTCGCCATGCGGGTCATGGCAGGAGAAGCACTCGAGCTTCGACATGGGTGAACCGGGCGGGAAGTCCGCCTGGACCTTTGCGTGGCACCTGACGCACCGCTGCCTGGTGGGTATTACCCTGTTCCGTTCCGTGCCCTCGCGCATGCTGAAGATATGACAGTTGACGCAAAGAAGCCCCTCCATACCCGCGCCGTGCACCTTCTTGCCCCTGTGGCACCGGACGCAGGCGTCCGGGTCGCTGGGGAAGTTGTGGCCGGCGAAGGGATGGCAGTCGAAGCATTCCAGGAAGTCGTGACGGAAGTGCCCGTAGCTCTTTACATTTTCCTCCTTGCCCTGGGACTTCTGCTCCCAGTGGCAGCCGGAGCACGATTTCCAGGGCAGCTTCTTCCCATGGCTCTGTCCTATCTTCGTCTTGCCGTATATAATATGCTTTATCAGCAGGGCGTCCTGCTCGAGCACGGTAAGCTGGTGGCACTCCTGGCATGCGACGCTCTTGTGGTCGCTTGATGCCCACTGAGCGAACACCCCCTTCATAAGATGACAGCTGTTGCAGTAATCGGGGTCCTTACGGATATACGCGGTGTACTTCATGCCGATGGCTATGCCCGCGGCGGAGACGACGAACATAAGGAGGACCAGCGCCACGAAATGCCTGGGCCCGTAAAGTTTCTTTATCTGGTCGTAAATTCTCTCCAGCCAGTTCAGCATATACTGAAATTTTAAGGGCGGACGCATGCCATGTCAAGGAAAAGGAGCCGGATATTGACAGCCGGGCGTCTTTCATGGATAATGCTTAGGCATGGGAACGCTTTTAAAGGTCAGCGGCCTTAAAAAATATTTTTCGGCGAGTAGGGGCTTCTTCGGCGAAAAAACGCAGGTCAAGGCCGTGGACGGCGTCGATTTCGAGATTAACAGAGGAGAGGTGCTGGGCCTTGTCGGCGAATCAGGCTCCGGCAAGTCCACCGTGGGCAGGTGTGTCCTTCGGCTTATCGAGCCGACCGAAGGGTCGGTGATCTTCGACGGTACGGACGTCACCCGTGCCGACCGGGAGGAGTTAAGGAAGCTAAGACGCAGGATGCAGATAATATTCCAGGACCCGTACGCCTCGCTGAACCCCCGGATGAAAGTGGGGGAGATAGTGGGCGAGCCGCTTTTTGTCAGCGGCTTGGCCAGGGGGAGCGAACTCAAAGACCGCGTTGCGGAGATACTTAAAAAAGTCGGCATCGGCCCGGAGGCGATAGGGAAATACCCTCATGAGTTCTCCGGCGGCCAGAGGCAGCGGATAGGCATCGCCAGGGCGATTTCCGTGAAGCCTGAGCTTATCGTCGCGGACGAGCCGCTCTCCGCGCTGGACGTCTCAATCCAGGCGCAGGTCTTAAACCTCCTCAAGGACCTCCAGGACGAATTCTCCTTAAGCTTCCTGTTCATCACCCACGACCTGAACATCGTCCGGTACTTCTGCGACAAGGTCGCGGTTATGAACCGGGGCAAGATAGTGGAGTGGGGCACGGCGGAGTCGATATACAATAGCCCGAAAGACCCTTACACCAAGGCGCTGCTTAAGGCTATACCCATCGCGGACCCGAGGGCGAAAGCAGGCGTTCCCTGATGGGCAAAGGCTATACCGGCGTAGACAACCTCGAGATAATCGGGGAGGCTAAAAAATACAACCACTTCCTCGAATGTCAGACGTTTCTCCACTCCCGAGGGGCCTTAAAGGCGCTCGATTTCGGCGCCGGCATAGGTACCTTTTCCGCCGCACTCAGGGAAAAGGGCCTCTCCATCACCTGCGTGGAGCCGGACAGCGAACTTCGGCAGCGGCTTGAAAGCCTGAATTTTGAGAGCCATGCGGATATAAGGGATGTCCCGGAGAACTCGTTCGACTACATCTACTCATTAAACGTCCTGGAGCATATCGAGGACGACCTGGACGCCTTAAAAAACCTTTACAGCAGGCTGAGGCCCGGCAGCAGAATTTTTCTTTATGTGCCCGCCTTTCAGTGCCTTTACTCCAGCATGGATAAAAAGGTCGGCCACTTCAGAAGATACGACAGACGGGGAATTAAGGCCGCCCTGGAGTCCTGCGGCTTCGTTAAAATCAGGACCCGGTATGCGGACAGCCTCGGTTTCGTCGTGACAATCCTCTACAAACTCTTCGGCAACAAAAGAGGCGACCTCAATATAAAAACTATTAAACTCTACGACACCGTCTTCTTCCCCATCAGCAGGGCAATGGACAGGTTTGCGGGCCGTTTTTTTGGCAAAAATATAATCGCGGTCGCCATCCGGCCTGGGCCGGGAAAAACGAATCCCAGTTAAACGTTTTTAATATATCATTGGTTTTCTTGACTTTTCCAATTTTTTTTGATATAAAAGTGGCGATCTTTGGCGATTCTTTCGCGATTGGCTCTAGTTTTACGAGGATAATGCATTCATTTAATTTCAAAAAGTTCCTCATGCTACAGGCCGTCATCCTGCCGGCCCTGCTTGCCGTCGCATCCCCCGAGGCCTCCGCGGATATCTATAAATACGTGGACGCGAACGGCTCGATAGTCTTCACCAACGTACCCAGGAGCAATCAGATTAAGATTGAGACGGTAGTCCGGGAGAGACCCCAGGCCAAGGCTGCCCCGGAACGCCCGGAAGAACAGAGCCGTACGGAAGCGGCAAAGACAACGCCTCCGGATAAGGCGAAAGCCGCCGAGATCGTAAAGCCGGCGGCCGGGAAAAATTACTATGTAGAAAGCGGCGCTTTAAGTAATGTGCCTTTTTCCGAGATAATCGGCGCGAAATGCGACAAGTATAATGTGGACCCAAGCCTGGTCAAGTCGATCATAAAAGCTGAGTCCAACTTCAACCCGCAGGCCGTCTCCCCAAAGGGAGCGCGCGGCCTTATGCAACTTATGCCGTCCACCGCCGCCGACATGGGCGTGCGCAAGATATTCGACCCGGAGCAGAATATAGACGGCGGCGTAAAGTACCTGCGCTATCTTCTGAACAGCTTCAACGGCGACGTGGAGCTTTCCGTCGCGGCCTATAACTGCGGCGAGGGCAAGGTTATCCGTAACGGCATGTGCGTCCCCGCGATACCTGAGACGAAGGACTACGTGCGCAAGGTAATGCGGCTTTCCAAAAACCCGGTCACCGGCACGAGCTATACAAAGGCGATATATAAAGTCGAGCTGAAAGACGGCTCGATACTCTTCACCGAAAGCCCCGTTTCCGGCAACAACATTTCTCTTGTCGAGTAAAGTCAACTTCAATGATCATCGGCTCTTCCGAATTTAAAGATATAGCTTCCCGGATTTCGAAGTTGAAGTCCGAGCGAAACGCCGTGATCCTCGCGCACAATTACCAGCGGGACGAGGTGCAGGAGGTCGCGGACTATACCGGAGACAGCCTGGAGCTCTCCCGCATCGCGGCGAAGACGGATTTTGATGTGATCGTTTTCGCCGGGGTGCATTTCATGGCGGAGTCTGCAAGCATCCTTTCGCCGGACAAGACGGTGCTTCTAACGGAGGCGGAGGCCGGGTGCCCGATGGCGGAGATGGTGACTGTCGAAGGGCCGCGCTTTTACGGCACGCGCTTTCCGGGGACGCAGAAGGAATTCTGCTACACGTATCCGGAAGAGTTCAACCTGCGCGACATCAAGGCAAAATATCCCGGCGTGCCGGTAGTCAGTTACGTCAATACCACCGCGGCGGTGAAGGCGGAAAGCGACATCTGCTGTACCTCGGCGAACGTGGTGAAGGTCGTCGAGTCGATGAATGGCGACAGGGTAATCTGCGTCCCGGACAAGAACCTTGCCGCCTGGGCGGCGAAGAACACGACGAAGGAGATAATCGCCTGGGACGGCTTCTGCAATATCCACGACCGTGTGAGCCTGGAAGACGTGCAGCAGGCGCGCGCCCGGCACCCGGGTGCCCTGCTCCTTGCGCATCCGGAGTGCCCGATGGAAGTACTGGACGAGGCCGATTACGTGACAAGCACATCCGGGATGCTGAGGTACTGCAAGGAATCCGGGGCGAAGGAATTTATAATCGGCACGGAGCTTGGGCTGATGTACCGCCTGAAAAAGGACAGCCCCGACAAGCAGTTCTATCCCCTGCGAAAAGACATGCTCTGCCCGAACATGAAGAAAACGACCATCAAGAGCGTGCTGAGGACTTTAGAACATATGGACTGCGTTGTCGAGGTCCCGGAAGAGATACGCATCCCGGCGAAACGCGCGCTGGACAGGATGCTGGAAATCAATTGATACTGAACAGCCACCACCGCTCTTTGCTGTGAGCCTTGCCTCTCCTCGGCTGGCGCTCGAAGTAAATCTTTAGAATACCTTCAGTCGTTGCGATTTCATACCAGTGCTTGCGGACATACATCTCAGGGCTCCCGTGATGGCAGGGGCCGGTCTCCCGCCATGTGCGGATCACCTCAAGGACCACTACCTTTTTTCCCCGCCATATGAACTCGCGCGGCAGGCACGGCGAGCCCGGCGCGGCATTTGAGAAGTCGCACGTCTCTGTTACCGGCTGAATCGCTTCGCTTATAAAATGCTCGCCCATGTAAGCCTGTTCACCTCTGAGGCCGCCTCTTCCGGAGAGACTCCGGGCGGGACGGCGATAAACCTCGGCTCCCAGACCGGTCTAAAACTTTCCTTAAATTCCCGCAGCGCCTCTACGGAATCGAAGTGCTCGCGGTGCGTGTACGGCAGGCGGCGCAAGGCTTCCAGAAGAGCCGGATTGTCCCGCACCTTGGGCGCGGGCAGCGGCGCGGTACCTAAGCTCAGCCACTTCCAGCCGTTCTCCCGGCCCCAGGCGAACAGTCCGGCCATCAACGGCCGGGTCGCCTCCCTCGCTCCCGGCGCGGTCCGGATGAATATCGGGAACAGCTCTTTACGCGACGCGCATTGCCATACCGGGGCAAGCGCCAAGGCTTCCCCGCCCCTTTGAAGTACCGCAAGCGGCAGGGATTTTACAAGAAGCCTGTCCGAGGGAGAGACTGCAATCTCTTCCTCGGAACCGGGCGGAAGCATCCTGAAATCATATCCCGTCTCATCGGGGGATATAAGACCCGGCGGGCTATCCGCCAGCGGAACTTTCGCCTCTTCGGATACCTTTGTCAAGCTAAGCCCAAGGTCCAGATAGACCTGGAGGTTTTCCGGGGGCAGGTCGTAAAACAGGGATTTCATATCGTTTTTGTTGCAGTACTTCAGGAAACGCCAGGCAAGCTCCGCCCTATCTTCCGGCGACCCGACGGGTTCCCCGAGACAGATGCCCGTTGTTCCACCGAGGGCGACGGGCATGAACGAATCCGGCTTCTCCCCGATCAGGAATTTTACGTCCCCCCGGAGGGCGAGGAACGAGAGCGGCTGCTCGGATGAGCAGGCAATATTAAATGTTTTCGGGATATCCTCCGGGCCGCGCAGGACGACTTTCGGCTGTGGCGGCCGGATGAGCGAGCTTGCGGCGATAAAGAGAAGGGCCGCCGTCGCGCCGACGGTGGTGCGGAAGAACCGGGCGGCGTTCGCGTAGTAGTCGAATTTATACCATAGTTCCTGGGTATATTCGGCGTGCCTGTAAATAAAGACCCCCACGATGGCCGAGCAGGCGATTGTAAGTCCTGCCGCTATCAGCCAGCCCATTGAGAACTGCTGGGCCTTCAACGGCTCGGTCCTGTAGAAAAGCCTTGAGAACGGCAGGAGCCCCGCCAGGATGACAAGGAGGAATATCGCCTCTTCATAATCGAAAGACCGAAGCAAAGTGAAGATTATCCCAAACGAGAGGGCTAACACGGACAGGGAAAAGGCATTTTTTACGCGCCTCTGAAGACCCCTTGCCAGGGAAAGCATAGTGATGCCGGTGAGGCCCGCCATTAAATGCGCAATCTCAACCGCCGGCAGCGGCAGGAAAGCCGCCAGGGCATACATCCTCGACGTCCTGGCCGGCGCCGCCCCGGAGATAAGGAGTACCGCGCCCGCGACGAATACCGCTATCGCGGCCAGGTCCGGCACAAGTACCGGCGCGGCCCGGCTTGCCGAGAGCATGGCCGTCTTGAAAAATTCCTTCTTCCGGAGTGCCTCCTGCGCCCCGAGCATCAGGATCGCCGCAATCATCGGCAGGATGTAGTACACTCCCCGGTATACGAGGAGCGAGCCCAGGATTGCGGACGGAGGCGCGTACGGAGAGAGCATGATGAGCGCCACAACCTCGAAAACGCCCAGGCCGCCCGGCGCCTGGCTTGCCAACCCTGCTATCTGCGAGAAAAGGAATATGCCGATGAAATCGAGATAGCCCAGGTGCAGGTCATGCCTTAGCAGCACGAACAGCACGCTCCCTGCGATAAGCCAGTCGAGCGAGGATATGCTTATCTGGGCAAAGCACAGCGCGAACGGGGGTACCTGAAGCTCCAGTCCGAGAATTTTCACCGGTTTTTTCCTTACCGCGCAGACGAATAGGTACGTAGAGACCGCAAGAAGGCAGATAAGCCCCACGTAGAAATCCGACGGTATCGGCAGGTGTAGTCCCGGCGGGACGGGCATGGGCCGGAGTATGAATAACGCCGCCCCGACGAAAGAGAAACCTGTCCAGAACGTGATGCCGTTGAACATCACGACCTTGGCGACCTCGGTCGCGGAAAGGCCCCAGGAGGAGTATAGCCTGTAGCGGACGCCGCCGCCGCTTAAGGTGGAGACGCCGATGCTGTGGCTTAAGGCGTAGGCTACGTACGAAGCGAACGCCGTCCTCCTGTACGGCAGTTGTCGGCGGATGTAATAGATGGATATGGCGTCGTACCCGGTAAGCACAAGGTAGCCCGCGGCGGTCAGGGCAAGGGCCAGGAGGATGTCGTTTAAGGGCAACTCTTTGATATGCCGGATTATTTCGTGGTAATGGTATTTCCGGAGGGTGTGCCGAAGCACGAGAAGTGCGACCAAAAAAAGCGCGGCGCCCAGGTACGGGGCGACCCGCGAGAAGGCGTCCTTCAGTTTATTATGCCCAGGACTGTCCGACATGATGCACCTTGAGAAGGTTCGTGCCGGACCCGCAAGGCACCCCCAGAGTCACCAGGATGGCGTCTCCGGGCTTCACAAGTCCCCGGCTAAGTGCCGCCCGTTCCACCTCCCGTATCATCGCGTCCGTGTTACTCTCCTGCCGGACTATCATGGGGATCACGCCGAAATACAGCCTCATCCTCCGGAACGTACTCTCGGAAGGGGTGGCGGCTATAATGGCCGTGCGCGGCCTGTACTTGGATACATGCAGCGCGGTGTCTCCGCTCCTGGTGAAGCAGATTATGGCCTTTGCGCCGAGTGCGTCCGCGCTCCGGCAGGCGGATATGGCGATGACCTCGGCGGGTATTCCGGGCTCGGAGGCGTAATGGGCGGGGTTGTAAAGGTGGTTTTCCGCGTTGGCGGCTATCCGGGCCATCATCAAGGCCGCCTCTATCGGGTATTTCCCGGAAGCCGTCTCGCCGGATAACATCAGGGCGTCCGTGCCGTCGAGTACCGCGCCCGCCACGTCCGAGGCCTCGGCCCTTGTCGGGCGGGGGTTCCATATCATGGACTCCAGCATCTGCGTCGCGGTGATGACGGGCTTTTTCATCTCGTGGCAGAGCCTGATTATCCTCTTCTGCACGAACGGAACTTTTTCTAACGGCATCTCCACGCCCAGGTCTCCGCGCGCCACCATTACGGCGTCGGAATTTTTTATTATCTCCTTAATCTCGCGAAGCGCCTCCGGCCTCTCGATCTTCGATATTACAGGTATGTTTGAGCCGATCTCGGCAATTTTGCGCTTCAGCATGAGCGGGTCGGACGCCTTCCGCACAAAAGACAGCGCTATATAATCGACGCCCTCATCTACCAGCAGTTTTAAATCCTCGAAATCCTTCTCCGTCATCGTCGGAAGCTCCAGCGGCATGCCGGGGAAGTTCACCCCCTTATGCTCCAGCAGCATACCGCCCTTGACGACCTTCGCCTGAACCTCTCCGGCTTTCGGCGAGATTACCTTTAGCTCCATCATCCCGTCGTCGATTAAAATGCGGGAGCCGCGCTTCAGGCCCGCGCCCAGCTTCTCGTAACCTACGTGAATCCGGCCCGCGTCCCCGGTTATCTCGTCCGAGGTAAGGAAAACCGTGTTGCCCTCCTCCAGCTTTACCTTGCCGCCGGTTAATTTCCCGACACGCACCTTCGGGCCGCCCAGGTCCCCCAGGATACAGAACGGTTCCGCCTTGCCCGATTTCGTAAGTTCCCTTATCCGCCTGATGAGCGCGCGTTTTTCGTCAAGGTCCCCATGCGACATGTTCAGCCGGAACGTATCCGTCCCGGCGGCTATCAATTCCAGGAGCATCTCTTCGCTGCTTGACGCCGGGCCGACCGTCGCCACCACCTTTGTGCGTACCATAAATAATTGAATCCTCTTGGTTTCCTATGTTATACTCCCGATGATTATTTAATTATAGCAATTTATTACAGGAGAACTTTCCTTGAGGAAGAACTTTCTTTTTTTATTCCCCGCGCTGATAGCCGCTTTTTTTATAATTAATTCCTGCGGAAGGAAAGGGGACCTGATAATACCCGGCACCGTCCTGCCGAAACCCGTGACGGACCTCTCCGTTGAGCTTAAGCCGGGGGCGGTGATACTGGCCTGGGTCGAACCCGACAAGAACACCCGGAACAACCCGCTGACGGACTTAGCTGGCTTCCTGGTGCTACGCGCGGAAATCCCCAAAGGAGAGACGGGCTGCCCCTGCGCGTTCGAGAAGGCGGGATATATCGACCTCGAATACCCGAAGGGCGCGGTGGTGAACGGGAAAAAGGTCGTCTGGGCGGATACTGCCGGTATTTTCGGGAGGAGATACGCCTACAGGGTCCTGCCCATGAACAAGGACGGGTATACCGGGGAAGCCTCACAGACGCTCCCGGTGAATTTCCTGATGCCTCCGGGCAAGGTATCGAAGGTTACGGCGGCGGCGGGCAACGGTACGGTCCAGCTTTCCTGGGAGCCTGCCCTGACAGACGAAGGGGGCCGGAAGATGGACGACCTGGCCGGTTATAACATTTACCGGCATGAAAAGGACATGAAGGCAGAGACGCTGATAAACAGGGGGCCTGTCAAAGAAAATAAATATAGAGATACCGCGCTTGCCAACCGGACAACGTATTGCTATTCCATAAGCGAGCTGAGGGGGATCGAGCCACCGCTGACCGAGGGAGGCGAGTCCGAAGAGGTATGCGCCACGCCCGCGAAGCTTGTGGCCCCCGCCCCGCCGACCGGACTTCAGGCCGTTCCGGGCGAGGGTGCGGTGATGCTGTCCTGGGAGCCGTCAACGGATACGGACATAGCCGGATACAACCTGTACAGGCGGGGTGAAGGCGAGACCGCCCCGAAAAAGCTTAACGCGGCGCTCATCCCAAATACGACCTATACGGACAAGGACGTGCTGCCGGGGTTGAAATATATCTATCACGTGACGGCGGTAGATAACGCCGTGCCGCCGAACGAAAGCGGGCCGTCAAACTCCGCGGAGGTCACGGTTCCTGAATAATTTCCAATTGCCGCAGCGTCTCCCGCAAATCTGCCGCGCCCATGAAGGTTATGCCCTTTATCCCCATCTCTTCCGCGGCGGCGGTATTCTCGGCCATGTCGTCTATGAATATGCTCTCGCCCGGCCCGGCGCCCGCCTTTTCCAGGGCGGCCCGATATATCGGCGCCTTGGGCTTTTTAGACTTAACCTCGTAGGAAAGCACCCACCCGTCCATCCTGCCCAGCACAGCGAACGTACCCCGACAGAACTCCCAATGCAGTTCGTTGACGTTCGAGAGGAGGTAGACCGGCCTTTTCTCACGGACTTTTTCCATCAGGGCGGATACTTCCCGGTTTTCCGTGAATATGTTGTTCCAGAGTCCTTTGAACTCGTCATACGATGCGTTCAGGGGAAAGCGGGCATTAATGCTCTTGTAGAAATCGAGAGATGAGATAAGGCCTTCGTCGTAGAGGTTGCACAGACCGTCAGCGGCATCGAACAGGAAGGTAAAAAGGCCTGTCTTCATCCGCCCGTCCGCACCGCTTTTCGATAGCACCCTTTCAACGAGATGTTCGTGGTTAAACGACAGGAGCACCTTGCCTAGGTCGAAAAAAACCGTTTTAATCGGGTTATTTTTATCCATCCGGTAATTTTAGCTTGAAGTTCGCACGCAAGTCAATTATTGACTTTCCACCCCCGCCGGGATTACACTTTTAGGTCTATGAAGCGATTACTTTACGTGGACGACGACGAGGCGATGCTAAAGAAGCTCGCCCGGCACATCCGGGAGCATTTCCCGGGGATAGAGCCGCTTACCTGCCAGGACCCTATAAAGGCTCTGACCTTAATCGACAACTCGCTCGACCTTTTGATGATAGACCTGGAAATGCCTGCCGTGGACGGCAAGAAGCTCCTGATGTACGCCATATCGCGGGGTTTGGACAAAAAGAAGATAATAATCGTCTCCGGCCGGGATGCCGATTACCTGCATCAGGTCATACCGATGGGTGGTTGTCTCTGCGTCCTGAGCAAGAACGAGGCACGCCAGATGGAAGTGCTGGATATGGTGTTGGCGTCGCTGGAAAAAAAGTGATTTTTTTCATCTTAAAAAGATTTCTCATCGCCGTCCCCACCTTGCTTGGCCTAGCCCTCGTTACGTTCCTGCTGCTCCGGGCAATACCCGGAGACCCCGCACTGGGGCTGGTGGGAGAGCGGGCGGACCCGAAGACGGTCGAGGCGATACGTCAACAACTCGGCGTGGATAAACCGCTACTCAGGCAGTTCATAGGCTACTTGAATCTCCTCGCGAAAGGAAACCTGGGGAAGTCGTACTATACCAGGCGCGACGTATCCGAAGACATCCTCCAGAAGTTTCCAAACACCCTTCGCCTCGCCTTCTCCGCCATGCTGATATCGGTACTCTTCGGCACGATGCTGGGCATTCTCTCCGCCGTGAACCGGGGCGGGGCGTGGGAGAAGTTTTTTTCCGGCGTGGCCCTCGCGGGCATATCGCTGCCCGTGTTCTGGGTCGGGCTTATACTGATGCTCCTGTTCGCGTTCATCCTGCCGATATTCCCGCCGTCCGGGATGGGAGGCGGGAACCCGGTTTACCTTGTCCTGCCTGCGGCGACGCTTGGGCTGAACTCCGCCGCGTTCGTCGCCCGCATCACGCGCATGAGCCTTATCGAGGCGCTCGGCTCGCAATACATTCTAACTGCCCGGGCGAAAGGTCTTTCTCCTTTCTGGATAGTTGCTAAGCATGCGCTAAGGAACGCGCTCATCCCGGTAATCACCCTGGTGGCGATAGATTTTGGGAGCCTGCTTAATGGCTCGGTTTTGACGGAGACAATCTTCGGCTGGGACGGCCTGGGCCGCTACGCCCTGGACGGTATCATGAAGCGCGACTACCCTGTTATCCTGGGCACGGTTCTCGTCGGGAGCGCGGCGTTCGTTTTCTTTAACCTGCTGGCCGATGTCGCGTATGCGTATATCGACCCGAGGATAAGATACGGTAGGCGGGGATGACATCGTTTATCAAGAAAAATAAAACCGCCTTCATATCGGCAATAATAATCGCCGCGCTGGTCCTGATCGCGGTCGCCGCGAATTTCATTTCCCCGTTTGACCCTTTGCGGATTAATCTCGACCAGCTCCGTCTCCCGCCGTCATGGTCGCACTGGATGGGGACGGACAACATGGGCCGGGACGTGTTTTCGCGGGTGATATTCGGGGCGAGGGTGTCGCTTTTGGTCGGCCTTATCGCCTCGGCTGTCTCGATGGTTATCGGCATCGTGGTCGGCACTGTCGGCGGCTATGTCGGGGGATTATGGGACTCTGCCATGACCGCGCTCACGGACATGGTCATGGCCTTTCCGAGCCTGCTGCTTGCAATCGGCATAACGGTGGTCCTGCCGCCGGGGATATATACCGTGATGCTGGCGCTTTCGCTTGTCGGCTGGGCGTCGTTTGCCAGGCTCTCGCGGGGGATGGTGCTGTCCATGAAGGAGCAGCAGTTCGTGGAGGCGGCAAGGGCGTCCGGCAGCGGCCCGCTCAGGATAATGTTCCGGCACATACTGCCGAACTGCCTCCCGCTGATTATCGTGGCCGGGAGCCTGAAGGTGGGCAGCTTCATCTTAGCCGAGAGCGCGCTAAGTTTCCTTGGCCTCGGCGCACAGCCGCCCACGCCCACTTGGGGCTCTATGGTCAGCTTATCGCGCAACTATATCCTTTCGGCGCCCTGGACCGTGGTATTCCCCGGCGCGGCCATCGCCGTCACGGTCCTGTCCTTCAATATACTGGGCGACAGCCTGCGCGACTGGCTGGACCCGAAACTGAAAATTTAAGCAGCCTTGGGCAGCTCCCCGCCCGCCGGGGGCTCCATGAATTCCTTCATCTCACGCGCAAACTTTATTAAACTCTGGTCTACCATCCAGTTCACGGTGCCTTCGGGGTAAGTGCCGTCGGGCTGCCTCTCTCCCGCCTTGGTGCCGGTCAGGATCTCTATGCCCGCGTCCGCGTCCTTGACGGCCCAGATGTGGAAACGGCCCTCGCGCGCCGCCCGGACTACCTCGTCTTTCAGCATCAGGTGCCGTACGTTCGATTCCGGCACCATCACGCCCTGCTCCCCGGTAAGGCCCATCTGCTTGCAGACCTCGAAGAATCCCTCCACCTTCTCGTTCACCCCGCCAATCGGCTGGATTTCGCCGCGCTGGTTGATAGAGCCGGTGACGGCTATTCCCTGCTTTATGGGAAGGCCTGAGAGCGACGACAGAAGCGCATACAGCTCCGTTGACGATGCGGAATCGCCCTCTATGCCTTCATACGACTGCTCGAAGGCGATAGACGCGGAGAAGGCGAGCGGCTTGTCATGCGCGAATTTATCGCCCAGGTATCCGGTCAGTATCAGGACGCCCTTGTCGTGAATTGGGCCGGACATCTTTACCTCGCGCTCGATGTTCACCATGCCCTTGCCCATGAACGTGCTTGCGGTTATGCGGGACGGCCTGCCGAAGGAGTACCCGCCGAGGCCGATTACCGATAGGCCGTTAACCTGGCCGACGACGGCTCCATCGACGTCCACGTAAATCACGCCCTCTTTTATGGCCTCCCGGATTTTTTCCTCCAGCATGTTCGACCGATAGGTATTTTCCTCGACCGCCTTCTCCACGTGCGCCCGGTCTACCGTCTCCGAATTTTCCTTGCCGGCCCAGTACGAAGCTTCGCGAAGGATGTCCAGGACGTCCAGGAACTTAAGAGAGAGCTTCTGCTTGTCCGAGACGAGCCTTGCCGCATGCTCCACCACTCTTGAGACGCCGGAGCGCGAGAAGGGAAGCAGGTTTTCTTCTTTTGCCTTCTCCGATATGAATCCCGCGAATGCGTCCACCGTTTCCGGAGTCCTCTGAAGACGGCTGTCGAAATCCGCATGGACTTTAAAGAGTTTGCGGTATTCCTCGTCCAGCTGGTACAGAAGGTAATAAACCGTCGGAGGGCCGACCAGTACCACCTTCACGTCGAGCGGCACGGGCTCCGGTTTCAAGGTCTGGAAGGAGACGAGCCTGTACGGTTCCAGCACATCTTCTATGGCGACGGTCTTGTTCTTCAGCGCGCGCTTTAAGCCTTCGTACGCGAACGGGTTCCGGAGCAGGTCCAGCGCCTCCACGACCAGGTAACCGCCGTTCGCGCGGTGCAGGGCGCCCGGCTTTATGAGCGTAAAATCCGTCGTTGCGAATCCGTACTGCACCCTCTGGTCTATGTGGCCGAAGAGGTTCGGATAGGTCGGGTTGGACTCGAAGACGACCGGAGCGCCCTCGGCGCAGCAGTTATCGACCAGGAGGTTCACTTTATATCTTTCGAAAGACGGCTCCTGCCTTGGCGCGAACGGGATCTGGGGCGCCTGCTCGGAGGGGCGGAAGTCGTCCAGGTGCTCCAGGATATCTTCGTTCACCTCGCCCAGGTAAGACACAATCTTCGGGAACTCCCGGTACTTGTCGCGCAGTTCCTGGATAAGGTGTCCGACGGCGTATACCCCGAACTCGCGGTTTAAGTCCTTTAACTGCTCCGAGAGTCCCTTCTCCACGTCGCGGACTCTGCGCATAACGTCGGCGAGCTTCGCCTGCAGCTCGTTTCCCTGCTCCTCTATCTTCTGCTTTACGTTCGGGTCCTCGCTCTCGAACTCCTCCTGGGACATAAGCCGCCCGTTTGGCTTTTTGGGCACAAGGAACACGCCCCTCGGCGAGCGCTCCACCGCAAAGCCCTTCTGGTTCGCGTCGGCGTCCAGCTCCTCAAGCGCCTGGCTGGTCTGCTTGTTATGCTCCGCCACCAGCGCCTCGCGCCTCTTCTCGAAATCCGCGCCCTCGAACGCCTTGGGGATGGCCTTCTTCAGTTGCTCGATGAGCGCTTCCATATCCGTCTTGAGCTCGCCTCCCTTACCCCGGGGGAGCCCCTCTATAGCCGGCCGGTCGGGTTTTTTAAAGTCCATCAGATAGACCCAGTCCATCGGCCCCGGGGCCGTCAGGGCCTTCTTTTCCAGAACCTTCGTGACCGTGCTGCCCCGGCCCGTGCCCGGCTGGCCCATCACGTAGAGGTTATATCCGAAGCTCTTTATACCCAGGCCGAAGTCCAGCGCCCGAAGCGCCCTCTCCTGGCCTATGGTCCCTTCCACGGGTGGCACTTCGACAGTGGATTTAAACGTGAATTGTTCCTCGTCCAGCCGCCATGTGAGATCTTCCGGTTGGAGTTCGCGGTAGTTAGCCATATTCGCCTCCATCGATAATCGCCCTACCTTAAGTATAACAACTTTTTCGTTGTGCTATATTTCAGATAATCTGCATAGAGATAAATAGCCTACATGAAATTACGTAAAATGATCGCGGCGGCCGCGCTGGCGCTCGCCGTGCCGCTTTCAGCCTTCGCCGGGCCGCCGTTTATGACGGACGACCCGGAGCCGGTCGAACTGCATCACTGGGAAGTCTATCTCGCATCGGCTTTTTCCCACGGCGGAGGGGACACCTTTTTTACCGCCCCGCATGTCGAGGTCAACTACGGCATCCTGCCGGAAACGCAGCTCCACATGATAGTCCCGATGGCATACTCAAGCTCTCGCGGCCCGGGCGCGCACTACGGGTTTTCGGACATGGAACTAGGCGTGAAGTATCGCTTCCTCCAAGAAGGCGAGCTTCTCCCGCAGGCCGGAGTCTTTCCGCTGGTTGAACTGCCCACCGGAGACAGCCGCAACGGCTTGGGCGGGGGGCATGTCAGGGTTTTTATCCCTGTTTGGCTGCAGAAGAGCTTCGGGGCGTGGACGTCTTACGGGGGCGGCGGCTGGTGGTATAATCCCGGAGCTGGCAACAGGGACTACTGGTTCGGCGGATGGCTGTTGCAGAGGGACATCTCGAAGTCGCTGACGGTCGGTGCGGAAATTTTCGGGAGTACCCGCCAGGCGCAGGGCGAAGGCGGCAGTTACGGGTTCAACGCCGGCGCGATAATCAACCTGAGCGAAGAGCACCACATCCTCCTTTCCGCTGGCCGCGATATCCACGGCCCGAATACGGTGGCCGCATATGCCGCCTTCCAGTGGACGTTCGGGCCCTGACGTTTAATTATGGCATCCGCTTGATTTTTGGACCTGTTCCTATATAATAAGGCATCTTTTTAGGGACGGGGGATTAAAGAGAATGCGGCCACGGATACTGTTAAGCTGTCTCGGCAGCGATATCACTCAGGCATACAGGGATTATTGCGAAAGCGTCCTCTCTCGTGCGGGGGAATCATGCGAAATTAAAATACTTATCCCCGCCGGCGCCGATAAAAGCTCCTGGGGGGGAATACCTGAAGACAAATTCATCGAATTCCCCGGGAAAATATCCTCGTCCTCAAGCGCCTGGCTGGAAGCCATACTAAGGGGAAAGGAACTCTCCTCCCTGAAAAACTCGTTTCCGTTTCAGGTACTGCATCCGGCAACTCCGTTCGACCATAAGCTCTTCGCGCTCTGGAGGTTAATGAGCGGGAAGCGCTTCTTTATAGTACGCTTCTGGCCCAAGGCGCAGAGCCTGCCCGATAATTTTATGAACAACGTCCTGTATAACAAACTTACCGACATAAATTATTTCCCCGACAGGGAGACCCGCGAAAGAACCGCGCCACTCAAGCTGAAGAAAGTCTGCATCGACCAGGGGCCGGGCTTCCATGCACAGTTTTATAACTCGCTTGCAATCCCCAGGGCCGACTGGTCGAATATAAAGCTGACCTACATAACGCATTTTTACTTGAACCAGGGGTCGCCCGAGGCGGTTTTCAGGATGCTTCAACACTACGAGGATTACGACCCGCTGCTTCTGGACAAGATGCATTTCGTCATCGTGGACGACGGCTCGCCGCTCTCGTTTGAAATCCCGGAATTCAAGCTGAACATCACCTGGCTGAAGATAGAGAAGGACATACCCTGGAACCAGCCTGGAGCCAGGAACCTGGGCGTTGTCTACGCCAAATCTGACAACATCCTCCTGACCGACATTGACCACGAGTTTCCCGAGGCGACACTGAAGGCCGCTTCAGCCGTAAAATCGTGCGGCAGGAACATCTTCAAGTTCCGGCGGCCCAACCCCGCGACCGGGAAGATCGAGAAAGGTCACCCGAACACCTTTCTTATGTCCCGCGGGGAGCTCCTTAGACACTGGGGATACGACGAGGAGTTCTCGGGCAATTACGGTTCCGACGACGTCAGGCTGGTCAAATATTTAAAAGCGCATGGCGGACGCCTCCGGTATTTCAGTTCTAAATACACCTGCAAAAGAAGACAGGACATCGACCACAAAAAAGAATACCACAGCCTTACAAGGGACTTAAGCGCCAATACCCCCGCCGATACCCGGAAAAAGTTCGAGATGCAGAATTACGGACATGAGTACGGACACAGCAGGATCTTCCTGAACTTCACCTGGAAGGTGCAGTACGAGAACAAGCGCCCGGTCGAGGGCGAGCCTCCTGTCGACAGGCTCTGGGCCAAGCTCTGGTACTGGCGCTGGCTGTTTGGGGAATAGCCCGGGGAATAATCCAAAGGAGACGTTGTAACATGCGGATAACCATCGCGGGTGCGGGGATTAGCGGCCTCTCGCTTGCCTATGCCATACAGGAGAAGCTTGAGGCCGCCGGGAAAAGCGCCGAGATATTCCTCCTGGAGGCGGACGGCCGGGTGGGCGGGAAGATACGCACCCACCACGAAGACGGCTACATCATGGAGTGGGGCCCGAACGGGTTCCTTAATAACAAGCCGGATACCCTGGCCCTCACCCGGAAGCTTGGGATAGAAGAACTGCTCCTGCCCAGTAACGACGCCGCGAGGAAACGCTATATCTATTCCGGCGGCAGGCTGAACCTTCTCTCCCCCGCCGGTTTCGTCCTTGGCGGACTACTCTCCTGGCGAGGTAAAATCCGCATACTGAAAGAATACGGAATACCCAGGCGGACCGACGCGTCTGATGAGTCGCTGGCGGATTTTGTCCGCAGGCGGTTGGGCCGGGAGGCTTTGGACAGGCTAATCGGTCCGATGGCCATGGGAGTGTACGGCGGGGACCCGGAAAGGATGGCACTGAAGTCCTGCTTCCCGACGATATACGACCTGGAGCAGAAATACGGCGGACTCTTCAAGGGCATGCTCGGCAAGATGAAGGAAAAGAAGCAGGCCGGAGGCGGCATAAAAAAGGCCGGAGGCGGCATAAAAAAAGCCGGAGGCGGTAAAGTATCCGGCCCCGCCGGCCCCGGCGGCGTGCTCACCACCTTCTACGGAGGCCTGGACGTCCTGACCGACGCCCTGGGAAAGGCGTTCACGGGGAAGCTCTTGCTGAATGCGCCGGTGCGGGAAGTGCGCCGGGTAGGGGCAGCGGGAGCGGATGAAAAATTTATCGTGTCAGCGGGCGGCCTTGACGCGCCCCTGGAGACGGAGATCTTTATTACCGCCGCGCCCGCCCATGCCGCGAAAGATTTTCTTGCGGCGCTCGACCCGCAACTCACGGAGACGCTGTCGGAGATAGAATACGTCCCGATGTCCGTGGTGGGGATGGGGTTTAAGAAAACTGAACTGAACTCGGAGCTCGACGGCTTCGGGTTCCTTGTGGCCATGGATGAGGCCAGGAAGTTGATCGGCTGCCTGTGGGACTCCAGCGTGTTCACGGACAGGGCGCCTGCGGGAAGGGCCTCAATCCGGGCGATGCTGGGCGGTGGGAAGGACTTTTCAACGCCTTTTTTGCCGGATGGCCAGCTTCTCGAACTAACCCTGGAGGAGCTCAGGATAACCATGGCCCTGAAATCGAGGCCGGAGCTGACACGCGTCTTCCGGCACGAAAGGGCCATCCCGATGTACACGCTGGGACATTCAGAGAGGCTGAACAAATTAGATAAAGGCGAAGATAAATACCGGGGCCTCTTTTTCGCCGGAAACGCATACCGGGGAGTCGGCCTGAACGACTGTGTAAAGGATGCTTATTCCGTGGCCGAAAAAATCCTGCGTCTGGCCTGAATACCACTGCCGACCTGACCCCAGCCGCCGGCGCCTGGTCTAATCCCCTGCTGCCAGCGCGAGGTGTTCCCTCTCCTCTTCTTCCGACATTTGGCGTGCCGAAGGATTAAAGAGATATCGCTTCATGTCTTCCGGCCCCGCGATGTCATATTTCGGGCGGTTGCCTGACTGCCCTGTACCCGCCCGCGCCCTCGTCGCTGCCGCCGCCCCTGCCGCCGCGCCATTTTCCGCCGCCGTTGCCCCCATACCCGCCCCCTCCGTGCCATCCGTCGTCCCGGCCGCTTCTCTTTTTTGCGCCGCCCGGTACTCGGGCAAGAAGACCGCGAAACTGGAAATGAGGAAAGCTACCGCCGTTAAAATAGCCGAAAAGGCAAGGACCTCATGCATAATCGGGCTCCTTTTTAATTTCTCGAATTAACGTGCTCCAAAAAGCCGATAGTCCGTTGCATCCAGTCTTGCACAATTATTTGTTTGTGTCAAGTAAAGTGTAATAATTTATTTTGTTTTACAGTTTTGACAAAAGCTTTCTTACCCGATATTATTAGCTAAAAGCATTTTTTAACATCTCCGTAAAGCCGAGTTATTCCGCATTAGCATTAGCCGGTCGTAAGTCTCTAATATTCATAAACAAAGAAAGAATTTCCCCTAAGCTTATGGAAAAAAATAACCGTTTTTATGAAATTGACCTGCTCCGTTTTTTTGCCGCACTTTCGGTTGTAGCATATCACTACACATTTCTGGGATTTGCCGGGGACAGGATGTCGGTCTCGTATGCCCATTTTGCCCCGGTTTCCAAATATGGCTATCTCGGTGTCAATTTATTTTTTATAATCAGCGGGTTCGTTATTCTGAACACCGCTTTAAGAAAATCTCCCAAAAATTTTCTGATATCCCGTTTTGTCCGTCTGTATCCCGGTTTCTGGGTCTGCTGTTCTTTGACTTTAATGGCTATGCTGGTAGCAGGCGGGGCGCATACAAGTCTGGCGGCATATCTTGTAAATATGACGTTGCTGAATGAATTCGTCGGGGTCAAATCAATAGATAACGTTTACTGGTCGTTGTCTTATGAGATTGTGTTCTACGCCTTGATCTTTTCTCTTCTCGTATTCGGAAGAATCAGTAAAATTAAAATATTTCTCGGTTTATGGCTTTTGTTCTCTCTTTTATTCTACGCAGTCAATCCGGATAAATTCCAATATATAAGGTTTGTATTGCTGCCTAACTACAGCGCGTACTTTATCGCTGGTGCGGTATTTTTCCTGATTAATTCTGAGGGGTTGGACCTTTATAAGGCATTTCTGCTGATTGGAAGTTACTTCCTTGCCCTGATTTATTCAAATGAATATTTAAAATATTTGACGGAGAATTACCACACTCATTTCAATCTCTCAGTCGTAGCGGTCTGTCTGGCAGCTTTTTATTTAATTTTTTATTTGATTTCAACGAATAAAACAAAAATCATAAGTTCCCCGAAGTTTGCGGCCATAGGCCTTTTGACGTACCCCCTTTATCTTCTGCACCAGAATATCGGCATAATCTTATTTAACACGTTCGGCGGGGTCCTGAATAAATACGCGCTTCTTTCAATTATCTTTTTATTCGTGCTTTTCCTGTCTTATATTGTCAGTTCCAAAGTAGAAAAAGCCCTTGCCGGCCCCTTTAAGAGATGGCTTGAAAAACCCTTTGGGTTAATTGAGGATTACGCTATTGCCTGCAAGAAAAAGCTTTTTAAGACCGGAGAGGATTTGGCAGAAGAATTTGTAAAGGAAGAAAATATTTAAAAAACCTTAGAACGGCACCTCCACGCTGTCCAGGATATCCCTGATGACATCTTCCGCGCCTTCGTTCCTGCCGCGGTAGCCCGCTTTGGGACTCGTAATGACCCGGTGCGAAAGTACCGGCACGGCTAACCTCTTGATATCGTCCGGGATGCAGTAGTCCCTGCCCTCTGTAACCGCCATCGCCTTGGCCGCCCTTTGAAGGAAAATTGTCCCGCGAGGGCTTACGCCCAGAGAAAGACTTTCCGAGCGCCTGGTCGCCTCCACTATGGCAAGGATATAATCCATCAGGCTTTCGTCCATCTTTACACTATCCGCCGCCGCCTGGATTTCTTCTACCTCCCCGCCGGAGAGTACCGCCGAAAGCTCATTCTGCCGTTCCCCACGCGAGCGGTCCTTAAGTATTTCTTTTTCCGAGGACAGGCTGGGATAGCCAAGTCTCATGCGGATTAAAAACCTGTCCATCTGGGATTCCGGCAGGGGGAAGGTGCCGCTGAACTCCAGCGGGTTCTGCGTCGCCACCACCATGAACGGATGCGGCAGGGGATAAGTCTCCTTCTCCACCGAGACCTGCCCCTCGTTCATGGCTTCAAGCAGCGCGCTCTGTGTCTTGGGCGTGGTGCGGTTAATCTCGTCCGCCAGGACGATGTTCGCGAATATCGGGCCCTTCTTGAAGACGAACTCCGCCCGGAGCTGGTCGTAAACCGTTACGCCGGTGATGTCCGAGGGCATCAGGTCCGAGGTGAACTGCACCCTGTGGAAGGAGCAGTTAATCGAACGGGCCAGGCTGTGGGCCAGGGTCGTTTTCCCGACGCCCGGCACGTCCTCGATTAAGAGGTGGCCCCGCCCGATAAGGGCCACTACGGCTAAACGTACCGCCTCCGGCTTGCCCCTGACCGCGCTTTCGACGTTCTCTATCAGTTTTTTTATCATGCTGTGAGTATCCATGGAATAAATATTAGCTTACTGCTTGGCGATGCGTCAAAGAATATCTTCAACCGGGCAGATATTATGTGATAAAATTTCAAAATGAAGATTCGCCCCGTCAATATCTCTTACGGCGGCAGGAGCCTGACGTTCACGGCCCTTGGGAGCAGGTTCATCATGGTGACGCTCGCCGTGGGGGTCGCCGCGGTAAACAGCGGAAGCAACCTCCTATACCTTATCGTCGCGATGATGCTCTCCATGATGCTGATTTCCGGCATCCTTTCGGACCTGGTCCTCTGGTCTATCCACGTGGACAGGAAGGTGCCGCCGGAGATATATGCCGGAAGCCCGTTTCCGCTTCGCTTCAAGGTTAAAAACTCCAATAAGCTGGCCCCGTCATACGCTCTGGCCGTATCCCAGAAAAATCAGGAAGGGTCAAAGACCGCGGGCGCATTCGTGTTCCGGCTGGGGCCGGGCGAGGAAGGGGACGCGCAGGCGCTTGAGACCATAGCGAAAAGAGGCCGCTGGACTACCTCCGGCTATGAAATAGCCACGCGCTACCCGTTCGGGCTCTTCAGGAAGGCCGTACTGCTCAGAAGGGAGGAATCCTGCACCGTATATCCAAGGATAAGGGCGTTGCCCACGGGTCTGTCGGAGGGCCTGTCAAGGAGCCTCCAGGACGAGACCCAGTCCTCGCGGAAAGGGCAGGGAGGCGACCTCCGGTCTCTTCGGGAGTACTCTTTCCCGGAGGACGCAAGGGGCATACACTGGAAGGCCTCGGCCAGGGCGGGCAAGCTCCTGTCCAAGGAGTTCGAGGCCCAGGAAAGGCAGGCGGTCGCCGTAATAATAGACAACCTTGTCCCGGTAAGTCCGCCGGATGACTACGCGGAGCATTTCGAAGAGGCGGTATCGCTTGCCGCGTCGTTTGTCAGGCACATAATTTTCGACCTGGAACGGCCCGTTTACCTGGTGAGCCGGTCTACCGCCTGTATGCCATTTCAGGATGGCCGGGATTATATAAGCCTTATGGACGAGCTTGCGGGGCTTATGTTTTTGAGTGCAGGGTCATGCGGGCCAAAGGGGGCTTCCGGTAAGAATCAAGGGGGGGCGGATATTTCGGGGGTACTGTCCGAATGGCCGTCGGTGCTTATCCTGCCCACTCCCTCCTGCGGCTGGGCGGCTTTTTCATCTATCGCAGGGACAACATGTGAAGCGGGAACGCTCAAAGACGCGTATGGAATTTAAACAGGGCCTCTCATTCTCGACAAGGATGGTCGCGCTCTCCGCGCTCATCTCCCTTCTTCTGACGCGGGAGGCGCCGGACTGGATGGTGGCGCCGGCAATCCTGTTCGTCCTGCTTAGCATGGTCAAAGGCAGGTACGCCCGGCCCATTCTCGGACAAAAGCCTGTCGCGGCGATTGTCGTTGCCGCGTCGGTGTTCGCGGTGTTCGATTTCCTGTATGTCGGCGGCTCCCTGACAGTCGCAGGCGCCGATTTCCTGGTAATCCTTCTCGTCGTGAAGCTTCTATCCCTGAATGAATACAAGGACTATGCCCAGCTCTATATTGTAAGCTTCTTCCTGCTTCTGGCATCCACCGCGCTCTCCACGGAGATAAGCTTCCTCTTTTCGTTCCTTCTCTTCTTCCTCTCGCTTGCCTGGGCCATGATACTGCTGACAATGAAGGGAGAGTCGGAGGCGCTGACGGGCAGGGAGCCCAAATGGAAGATGAGCCGCAAGTTCTTTGTCTCAACAGCCCTTTTGACGCTTGGCTCGACCGCGTTTACACTGGTGATCTTCCTCGTTATCCCCCGCGTGGGCATAGGATATTTCAGCAAGCGCGCGGGCGGGGCCCTCAAGTTGTCCGGCTTTTCGGACTCGGTGAAACTGGGCTCGATGGGAGAACTGCTGCTCGACCCGACCACCGTGATGCGCGTGCAGATAGATGGAGAGAGGCCGCCTGAGTCCCAGCTTTATTGGCGGGGCAAGGTATTCGATTATTACAACGGCTCCTCCTGGGAAGATAAATCAAGCTCCGGCAGACTCCTGCTTAGAGATCCCGCCTCCTCGTTCTACATCCGGAGCGACGGGCCCATGCCGAGCAGGTGCGTCACCCAGCGTATCATGCTGGAGCCGCTGGACAGCCCGGCATTATTCGCCCTGTACCCGACGTACCAGATCAACGGCAATTTCAAGTCAGTAATAACCGAGCGGTCCGGCGAATTTTTCCTGCCAAGCCCGCCGGAAGGCAGGATCAGCTATATCGCCTGCTCCGTACTCCTTCCTCCGAAGAAGGCGTCTGCCGCGCTCCGCGAGGCACGCGACGCGAAATACTATCTCCAGCTGACGGACGGCATGGAGGAGCTGAGGGCTCTTGCAAGGACAATAACCCGGAGCGCCGACAGTCCCCTGAAAAAGGCGCTGGAAGTACAGGACTACCTCCAGTCGAACTATTCGTACTCGCTGGAGCCGGGCGGCAAAATCGGCGAAGACCCCGTGAACAACTTCCTGTTCCATTCCAGGAAGGGCTACTGCGAGCATTTCGCCTCCGCGATGGTACTGCTGCTCCGGGCGTCGGGAGTTCCGGCCAGGCTCGTTTCCGGCTTCCAGGGCGGAGAATGGAACCCCTACGGGGGTTATTACACGGTCCGGGCGCAGGACGCGCACACATGGGTGGAGGCGTATATAAAAAATTCCGGCTGGGTCAGGTTCGACCCGACCCCTCCCGCCCCCATAAAGGAAAAGAGCGTACTTTTCGCCGCCGCGGGCCTTATCGACTACCTCCGGTATAAATGGGACAGGTACATTATCTTCTACAGCCTGCGTGACCAGGCAGGCATGGCAAAAAATCTTATCACTTTTGCGGCCAGACTCCGGGAGGGTTTACACGCATTTAACACCCCCTCCGGGCGCGGTTTTCAGAACATCTTCAACCGTGGCGCAATGCGCGGAAAGTTGCCGGCTGCCATGGCTGGCGTGGCTATGATGGCGGTTTTATTGGGATTATCAGGGGCGGCTATTTTACTGGGGAAGAAATTTTTAAAGAAGAAAAAAGGGCCCGGCGGCTTTTATAATAAGCTACTCAACATATTGAAAAAGAAGGGGATTATTAAAGGAGCGGCCCAGACCCCGCGTGAGTTCGCCGGTCACGTTTTGGAAATTTGCGGCCCGGAATATTCTGAGATACCCTGGATTACGGAGCTTTACAATAGGGCCAGGTTCGGCGGCCCAAGTCCTCGAAAAGAAGAGATGGACAGGGTGGAGGCGGCGCTTGCCGTGCTTAAATCAGCCCCGCCGCCTCCTCCCGAAAGCCTCAGGATGCAACGAAATTCATAGCTCAGGACGCGGGGATGTAGGTTTTGCAGTCGGCATGGTGCTCGTGGTGGCCGACCGTTATCCCTGGGGCGCTGCACATAAGGGATTTGTTGAACTTGCAGTGGTCCACCTTGCAGGCGCCTACCCCCATGTTCTCAGTCCCCCCTGCCTTGTGCCCGTGGTTGGTGAAGGTATCGCACGCGGGATGGTGGCCCCCGACGTTTATGGCGAGGGCGCGACATTCCTTGTTACTGTTGAAGGCACATTCGTTTACCGAGCACGCAAGCACTTTTGGAATCTCCATGTTTCCCTCCGTTTTTCAGGTTTACTCATAAGCTTAACTGGCCCTGGATTAGCTGTCAAATAGCTTCGCGGAGGCCTGTGGACGGTTGCGGAAAAGGTCCGGCACTTGTATAATATAAAAGAGGAACAGGTATTAATAGCGAGAATTGAAAGGATGGAAATAATTATGAAACTCCTTTCATTACTTATGCTTTCGGCACTCTTGGCTGTTATGCCGGCGGTGACGTTTGCGGCTGATGCCGCAAAAAATAAAGACAAGCCGCCGGTATCCCAGACGCTCGTGCGCGAGGGCGATTACGCGGTACGTCTCGCGGAGACGCTTAAGCTCGGCAAAATGAGCGAGATTCAGGCGGAATCCAAATTGGCCTCTTTAGGGATTGCGCCGTTATCCGGATGGATATCGGATTTTCCGGTCACGCCAGACATCGTTGCTGAAATCCATAGCGCGGTGAAGAAATCGGCTGAGGATAAAAAGCTGTCCATGAACTCCAAAAAGGCTGGCGAGGCATTGGATAAGCTCAATGCAAGCATGAAGCTTCCGGTCAAGGCGGCACAAGGGGAAAACCCTCCGAATGGCTATGAATCGTGGCAGGAGTCCAGCCAGTACGGTAACGGACCGGATGAATACCCGCCGACCATAATAAATAACTATTATTATGATGAAGGCCCGCCCGTCGTTACTTATTATCCGCCTCCTTACGATTACGACTACCTCTACGCCTGGGATCCGTTCCCCTTCTGGTGGGGCGGCGTATGGTTCCCCGGGTTTTTTATCCTGACAGATTTTGACTGCGTGGTTGGCGTTGACGAGGGCGGCATTGCGGTATTCGGTGGACATGAAGGCTTCCACCACAGGCGGTTCGCAACGAGAACCCTATCGAACCATATCGTAGACCCGAAAACGAATGCTGTTACCGCCATAAATCCGGTGACACGCACACTGCCTGCGACATTAGCCCAAACAATACCCGGAACGCGGACGACCTTGGCGGATAGGACCATCCAGACCAGGAGACTGGCCGCACTTAAGACATCTGTCGCTCCGACTGGCTCACGGACCGGAACCGGCGGGACTACGCTTCAAAAGAGCGGCATCGCCTCGGGCGGCACAAGGAGATTCGATGCGACCAGGGCCAGGAGCATCTACCAAAGGAGCGTAGCCAGCGCCAGACCTTCCGTCAGCACAGGAGGCCGGGGGAGCTTCGGCGGCAGCCGCCAAGCGGGCCCGGCGACGGGCGGCACGCATTTTAACCCCGCTCCCTCGCTTGAAGGGATTCACCCGAATACCGGGAGAGGCGGCGGAGGCGGGTTCTCCGGAGGTCACGGTGGCAGGTCTTCCAATCCAGCGCCCTCGCTTTACGGCGGCCCGGAGCCCGGTTTTTCCAACTCCGGGCGGAGCGGAGAAAGCCGTTCCTCTAGCCAAGGCAGCCGGTCCTTTAGCGGGGCCGAGCCAAGCGGAGGTCATTCTTTCAGCGGCGGCGTAGGCGGGTTCTCAGGTGGGGGCCGCTCATTCGGCGGAAGGAGCTTCGGCGGCGGATGCAGGGGACGGTGCTGAGCATCAACTGACTAGGGGCGGGTTTCCCGCCCCTTTTTTAATGCCGAAACCCCTTGACTTACCAGATATAATCTGCTAAATTTCATCCCTTGAGGCCGGGCTTTTTTTGCCGCGGCTATTTTATCGATAATTATAAATGCCGGGACTTAGATGCTGGATTTAAAGCAGATCAGGGAAAACCCGGAAAGGGTAAAAAAAGCCCTCAAGGACCGGCGCCAGGCAATAGATATACAGCCCATTCTCGACCTCGATACCAGGAAGCGCGAGAAGCTTGCGAGCGCCGAGGACTTAAAAAGGCAGAGGAACGAGGCGTCCAAGGCTATCGGCCTGGTGAAACGTCAGGGCGGGGATTCGGTGGCGGAAATGGCCTCTATGAAGGAGGTCTCCGACCGCATCGGGGCGCTGGACGGCGAGCTTCGGGAGATTGACGAGTCGTTGGCTGGCCTGCTTCTGAATATCCCGAACATCCCCCACGACTCCGTGCCTGTCGGCGCGGGCGAGCAGGACAACCCGGTAGTTCGGACTTGGGGAGAGCCCAGGAAATTTTCGTTCGAGCCGCTCAACCACTGGGATATAGGCGAGACGCTGGACATAATAGATTTCGAACGCGCGGGCAAGATTGCCGGCGCGCGTTTTGCCGTAATGAAAGGCGCAGGGGCGAGGCTTGAGCGGGCGCTGATTAATTTCATGCTCGACCTCCAGACCAGCCGCGGCTACACGGAAATGCTCCCGCCGTTCATGGTTAACCGGGAATCAATGCAGGCCACGGGCCAGCTCCCGAAGTTCGAAGAGGACCTGTTCCACGTGGACGACGGCCTCTTCCTGATCCCTACGGCGGAAGTCCCCGTGACGAACTACCACCGGGGAGAGATTTTAAAAGAGGAAGACCTCCCGCTGAAGTATACGGCATACACCCCGTGCTTCCGGAGGGAGGCCGGCTCGTACGGCAAGGACACCAGGGGACTTATCCGCCAGCACCAGTTCGACAAGGTGGAACTTGTAAAATTCGCCCGGCCCGAGAATTCGTACGAAGAGCTGGAGGCTTTGCTGAACGACGCCGAAGAGGTGCTGAAAAGGCTCGAACTCCCGTACCGGGTAGTGTCGCTTTGCACGGGGGATTTGGGCTTCTCGGCGGCGAAGACCTACGATATAGAAGTCTGGCTGCCGGGCCAGGAAAAATATAGAGAGATTTCCTCCTGCTCCAATTTCGAGGACTTCCAGGCCAGGCGCGCGGATATCCGCTACAGGCCGTCGGCGGGCAAGGGAACCGCTCTTGTCCATACGCTTAACGGCTCAGGCTTAGCTGTCGGCAGGACACTCGTGGCGGTGCTGGAGAACTACCAGGAGCCAGACGGCACGGTAGTGGTGCCTGACGCTCTAAGGCCTTATATGGGGGGTCTTACGAAGATAAAGTAGAGGGAGGGATGGCCGAGTGGTTTAAGGCGGCGGTCTTGAAAACCGCAGGGTGAAAGCCCCGTGGGTTCGAATCCTACTCCCTCCGCCAGAAAATCGTTACTTTCTTTTCAGGTGAAAAGAAAGGTAACCAAAGAAAAGCCGAAGTTTAAAATCCGGCTTTCTTTTGGTTCTTTTCTTTCACCCGAAAGAAAAGAACGAATTGATTGAGGAGAGGTGGCCGAGTGGCCGAAGGCAGCCGCCTGCTAAGCGGTTGTGGGGGTAACACTCCACCCAGGGTTCGAATCCCTGCCTCTCCGCCAGTTTTGAGTTTTGAGTCGCGTGTGAAACGTAATTAAACCAGGAGGTAGAATGATGCTGAAGAAAATGTCGGCAATTGCAGTCGCGGGCGCGCTTGCGTTAACCATCTCTGCCTGCGGAAAACAGGAACAGGCAAAACAGCAGGCCCCGGCCCAGAAACCCCCGACCAAGCTGCTCCTTCCGCAGAAAGGGCAGGAGGCCGTCGTAAACATTCCGCCGGACGTCAAGGGTAAATGGAAGGCAGTTAATTTGACAGTGATGGACAAGACCAAGAAGACCACGAAGACTTTTGAGGCGAAGATAGGCGAGGAAACCCCGGTCCCGGGGACGACGCTTTCCATAAAGGCCATTCAGTTCGCCCCGTCCTTCGTGATGCAGGGCATGAATATCACATCCGCCTCCAACGAAGAGACTAACCCGGCGGCGCAGGTCGTCATCACCGAGAACGGCAAGGAAGTCTTCAAGGGCTGGCTGTTCCAGAAGTTCCCGACCACCCATGCATTCAACCATCCGGAGTACGCGGTCACACTCACAGGCGGAGTGAAGGGCTAACCAGGCCGGAACGGAGAAATTATTTAACAGGCGGTCGCGCCTGACTATCTTCTCCCGTATGCCGGGAATATATTTATGAGCTTGCGCCCTTAGCTCAGCTGGATAGAGCGACGGTCTACGGAACCGTAGGTCAGAAGTTCGAATCTTCTAGGGCGCACCAAGCTGCAAAGGGGTCATGGAGTTCCATGACCCCTTTTTATTGATATTTGCTTTGTTAATAACCTATTAAATAAACTAATTAGACGATGCGAGAACCAAATTATATAATCCGTTTGGATTAGTTCTATAGTACCCGCGACATGGGAAGAATCAGGGAGAATAACGATGCCGCTTCTTGCGAAAAGGCTCACGAAAGACTGGGCAAGCGATGTTTTAAACCCCGACAGGAAAATGCTGTCCGCCATACTTTTCGACCTGACGGAAATAGGGAAACAGATCGCGAACGAACTGGAAATCAAGGATTATGAAAGCCTGGAACATTTTCTGCAAGACCACAAGAACGGAACAACACCGCTCCATCTGCTGGAAGGCGGCTCTCATATAGACGGCGAAATTGCCCAACTTCAGAACTGCCCGATGTCGAGCCTGCTTAAAGTATTTGAAGCGGACGGAAAACTGCCGGAGCATTTCCATGAAGTGACCGAAAAGTATAAATACTATTACAAGAAGAAAGAGGGCGTGCTCCACCCGTTCTGCATAGTGCACCAGACTATCAGGTCCCAGATAGCTGAACAAATCAGGATTAACGGCAAAAGGACGCAGATACTTCAGATCGCCTGCATCAGCTCCAGCGGCGACAGGATCGTCTATTCCTCGGAGGGCGCGAGCCGTTGCGGCATGAACAAGGAAGAGATAGACAAAAAAGTCAGTGGAAACGCCTGCCTGTATATGATTAAATGCGTCTGATTGATTTATATTTATGACGAGATAGAGTGTGGTTTAAAAAGGTCCGGACCAGAAAGGGTCCGGGCCTTTTTTTTGTTCCAAGCTTTACAGTTCGGCCTATTACTGCTATTAATTAAGAGTGATTAAAAACCTATAGGGGGCGATTTGAGGATTTTGAAATTATTTGCATTTTTTGCGTTGTTCGCTGTTATATCCATTCCCGGGCAGGCTCATGCCCAGACACAAAGGGCCGGCACCTTTACCGTAAGCCCGATGTTTGGTGGGTTTAATTGGGACGAAGACGAGCACGTGGGCAACGGTCCGGAGTACGGCATAGGGCTCGGCTATAACTTCACGGACCATTTCGGCACCGAGTTCATGTTCAATTTCGCCGATCCGGGCACGGACGGTGGATTTCAGGACAGGGATATAAACCTCTTTCTCTACCATCTCGACGCGGTCTATCACTTCAAAAAGCTTTGGATATTCGATCCTTATGTCGTCGTGGGAGGAGGGATAGGCGAGATTAGCCTGTGGAAAGGGCCTGGTAAGCCGCATCAGTACGATTCGATTACCATGTTCAATTACGGCGGAGGTATCGAATACTTCATCTCGGATAAGCTCGCTATACGCGGAGACCTGCGGCACGTCCTGACTTTTGACCCGACCCTAAGCAACTTCATGTACACTGCCGGAGTTACCTATTACATAGGCAAATAATACTTACTCCTGTTTACTGCATACAAAAAAAGATTGACTATAATATGAGTGCATGCTATTTTTTTGTATTGAGGAGCATAGCCAATGGCAGCCAGGAACAAGACTCTTATCGTAGCCGAAGATGACAGCAACGTCTTGATGAGCATGTGCATCGTTCTGGAGCGGCTTGGTTATGACGCGATACCCGCGGAAAACGGCAATGAAGTAATGCAGCTCCTCCGGGTAATCTCCCCGGACGCGATAACACTTGATTTGCGGATGCCTTTTTTGGACGGCGTAGAGACACTGAAACGGATTAAAGATAACGAACAATATAAAAATATCCCGGTAATTGTAGTATCGGGCAACTCAAAGGCCGAAGTCATCAAAGAATGTGAGGGCCTCGGCTGCGTATGCTTCCTGCCGAAACCCACCGGGATGACCGAACTGAACCTTGCCCTTGAAAAAAATCTCTTCCCGGAAAGGGAGAGAAAGTACTTGAGGACAAATTTAAATATTAAAGTAACTGTGAACTATAACGGGAGATCGCACAGGCTGTATACGAAAACGCTTTCGGAGAGGGGCGTGTTTATCAGGACCATACACCCGCTTGACATCGGTTCAAACGTCGAAGTGGTCCTGCCCCTGGAAGAGGGGAAAACGGTACAGGGTTCCGTTATCTATGCGACCGGTTTCGAGGACCATCAACCGGGGATGGCGATCGAGTTTAAGGGTATTTCGGATGAAACCGCGTCCAGGATAAACGAGTACGTCCTGAAATCGATAGCGAAAGGCGTGGACGGCCTGGTGGTCTGAGCCTTTAATCGTATGCCTTCTCCCGTCGGCGCAGCAAACACTCCCATCTGAACTCCTCGCGAACACGCCCCGGCTACCTTCTGATTATCCTGCGCCTGCCGCCGGCCAGGGCTTGGAGGTAGTGCGGTATCTTCTGACCCGCGGCGGGCGGGACCTTCTCCAGGTAAAACTGCGTCCACATGTCGCCGTAGTTCTTCATCTTCATCTTTTCCTTGTTGGCGACGGCAGTCATGTTAGCTTTCAGCTTATCATCGTCAGGGATTTTTTTGAGGCCGCGCGAGAGCACCTCCAGGGCCTTCTCCCGCTCTCCTTCCTTTATGAGGCAGTATGCGTAGAGGCTCCACATGAGGCTTTCCTTGGGGGAACCTTTAACCGCCTTTTCAAAGGTGCCGATCATCAGGTCTTTCTGCTTGCGCTTCATGTAGATGATGGCAAGCATTCCCATCGCGACCCAGTGCTTGGAAAAACCTTCCTTTAAATGATTGAAGGCTTTCTCGTCGTCGCGCATGAGATAGTAGATACTGCCTATCTGCGAGTTTATCTGGGACTTCACGAAGAACTGCCATTTCCCCAGGTTAAAGCCCCCTTTCAGGGTCTTTATCGCCTTTTCGAAGCGCTGGTTCTGCAGGTCCTTGCTGACGGAAGTCATCAGCGATTCGACCTTTTTCATAACCCTCTTGCCGAGGAAATAATTCAGCCCGAAGAACAGTCCGAACGCGACGATGAAGGCTAACGCCCGGTAATCTGTCCCTTTGAGGGAGAACCAGATTACGAGGAAAGAAAAGACGCTGATTGAAGTCGAGACCAAAAGGTTGTACATTAAAAAAATCCTCCTAAAACAAGTACTTGTAGATGTTGACTCTGAACCTTCCGGGGTCGAGGGTCGCGGCGATCGATTGACGGTAGCCCCCGGCGTCGTCCTTCAGCGAAAGGTCAACCGCTTCTCCCCCGGTCCCGCCGCCGACCACGACGGCATGGGGCCTTGAAAGTCCTTCCCTGCCGTATCCCGGCGCGGTGACCACGGCGAACCTGCCGTCATTCAGCATCACGAAAGTCCCAACCGGGTAAGTCCCCATAGCGTCGGTGAATTTGTCCAGCAGTTCACTGTCGTAATAGCTCCCGGCACGGCCCGACATAAGCTTGAGCGCCCTGTCAGGCGGGAGCGCCACGTTACCGTATATACCCGAAGACGTCGTCGCATCGTAGTTATCGGCTATTCGGACGACGCGGGAGTAAAAGCATATATCTTTTGTTTCGACGGGCTCGGGGTATCCCGTCCCGTCCAGGTTCCTGTGATGCTCGTAAGACACTATCATAGCCGATACGGCGACTTCATTCAAGCCTTTTAGCCTAAGTATTGTCTGCACGCCCAGCCGTGGGTGCTCATTCAACGCGTTAAGGGTCTCTTCACCCGGTTCGCCATTCAATTCCTGGGGCAATTCCTGGGGCAGGGAGCCCCGGCCTATGTCGTGAAGGAGTGCCGCCATCCCCAGCCTGGCCATATGGTATTTGGAGAGCCCCACCCTTTTGCCTATTAAAAGAGAAAGGACGCAGACGTTTGTATAATGTCTGGGCAGGAGGTCTTCCTTGCGCCTTATCGCGGAGAGCTTCAGCAGAGTTTTTTCGCTCTTGTACACGGAATCCACTAGTGACTGCACCGCGCGTTTCAGCTTTCTGATATCCGCGGGCTGTCCTGCCGAGACACCCTCGAACAGCTCTTTTACCCGGAGCACCACCCTGACGTATGCTTTTGTCGCGGCCTTCGCCGCATCGATAATTTTTTCAAAATCATTATCCGCCTTCGGCGGCTTAAGCTCGTCTATCGATATCCCGGATATCCCCGATGTTCCCAGCCGCCGGTTGATGTCCTGGTATACCTCGTCCGAGTCGGTCTGCGCCTTTGAGAAGATGCTCACGAACTGTATAAGCTGGCCCGCGTCCACCAGCGGATTAAAGCTAAGAGAGCCTATTTTGCGTTTTTTGAACTCGCATACCAGGAAGTCGAAGTTGTTGAAGTCCTCGACGTTATACTTTATCCGGATGTCCTCAATGAACAGGTATTCTCCGATAAGGTTCAGCGTGATGGATTTTCTGTCGTCGAAGAAAGAAGAAATCGTCCCCCGTAGAAGCTCCGCCGCGTTTTCCACGGCTTCATTCTTCAGGTCGTGCATCTGGGCGACCTTAACCAATATGGCGAGCTGGTTCACCAATATCCTGCCCTGAGACAGCGCCTTGCGGTTAAAATCGTCCTCGAAGGACGCCCCCTGCAGCCGGCCGGCCGGCCGTTTAAAGTCCGCGCTCATCTCTTCATCCTCTTAAGCCCGTCTAAACAGGCCTTGCGCACCAGCTTAGATTTCGAGTCTATCTCGGACTGGAGCGCCTGGTACGCCTCCTCGGTGCCGCATGCCGCAAGCCCGTAAGCGGCGCAGGCGCGCAGCTTCTCGGAACGCTTCATCCTTAAAAAGCTTTTCTTGCTGAACTGCTGGGCGAAGAACGGGAAAGCCCTCTCTTTTCCGGTCCTGCCGATAATCTCGTAGATTTCCCTCTTCTCGTCAAATTCCCGATCGTTAAATTTTGCATCCGCCGTCAGGGCCATGAGCTGCTTGTACGCCTTATCCGGGGAGAGTTCCGCCAGTACGCGCGCGGAGAGAAGCCGTATGGATCTGTCTTCGTCGTTCAAGCCTTCGGATATGTAACCCTCCGCTCTTTCGCCCTTTATCGCCAGCAGTGTGGATATCGCTTCCCGCCTCACCCGCGGCTCCTCGTGCTGGAGAGTAGCGCCAACCGCCGCCGCCGTCTCCGGATCAGCGACTTTCCCAAGCACCGTCAGTACGTTGCGCAGCACATACCACGGCTTGCCTGTCAGGAACGGGAGAAGGAGTTTTCCGTTACCCCCGCACTGGGCGTTTATTATATCGCAGACAGCCTTCCGGGACCGCCTGTTGTCTATACTTTCAAGGAGCTTCACCGTCGACGGTATTGCCCTCGAATCGAGCTGGGAAAGATAACTTCCCGCCGCCTCCAGCGCCTCCTGTCCGCCCTGCGCCATAAACTCCCCTACCCTGCCTATCAGTTTTTCGGAGGCCGCCTTATTCACCACGAGGTCGAGCCTAGGTACCCAATCTCCGGGTATTTCCCCGCTACCGGACAGTTCCTGCACCTTCATCACCAGGATCGTCGCGAGCGCCAGGTCGCCCCTTGAAACGAATATCTCGACCGCCTTAGACAGGCTCTCTACCAGCAAATCGAAGTTCTCCTGCTGCTTTTCTGTAATGAGTATTTCGTAAAAAATATCGGTCAGGTCGTTTAACAGGGCCACGTCGTCAGGCGGCTTATAGGACCCGCGTATCGCCAGATAATCATCTTCGGCGGAATCCGTCACGTAAAGATTTTCATGTTCTAATACCGGTGCCCCCACGGCGGCGTCAGCGCGCTCCACAGGGGCGGTACCTGCCCGCGGCTCATCCGACGTGCGCCCCCGCAGTTCATCCAACTGCCGAAGGGCCTCCGGCTCCTCCCCGAAAGAAAGCAGGCTTTCCTCCTCAAATGCCTCTTCCTCGGTCGCCTCGTCGGTGACTGTATAGGTGATGGATTTGAAATCCTTTTCCCACAGCAGGGTAACTAAATCATCGTCCAGTTCGCGCTCCTTGATGTCGAATTTTAATATGTCTATGAACCCGTCTATCTCCTCCGGAGAAATGCCCCGGTGAAAGCAGAATTCCCGGATGCCATCCTTGAAGAACATCAGCGCGATGTTATCTTCCTTGTCCGGGTTATGATAGACCTGCTGGTCGAGGAATAGGAGCTCGAACCGCTGGACCATGAAACTCAGCAGTTCCTCGTCCTGAAAGTATTTTTCGAATTTTTCCTGGAGTTCGTCGCGGAAACGCTGGTAGATCGGGTTATTGGGGAGGTAGAGTTTCGTCGCCTTTATGGTCTTGACCAGGACCATCACGACTTCCTTCGCCAGCGGAGTGAGCCTGCCCGCGCGTTCTTCCTTCTCGCGCTCCTCTTCCCCGCTTTCAAAAAATGCCGCTTCAGTCCCCTCGTATTCTTCCATTAATCCCTCTTGAAGCTTATGTGCCGCTCCCAGCCACGCCCGCGGGATTTGTGGTCGCTCCGGTAATGAGCGCCTACGCTCCCTTTGCGGGAAAGGGCGGCCTTCGCTATAAGCGTTCCCGCCGTCAACAGATTCTTAAGCTCCAGCCACGGCCTTGAAAGCGGCCCCGACTCCTGGAGCTTGCGCCACCCGGAAATGGTCTCGATTGCGCCGGTTAAGGATTCCCCGCCCCTGATGATGCCGACGTCCCCCCACATGAGGCGCCGAAGCTGGCTCCTGGTCTTCAGCAGGTCGGGCTGGGCCGCCGCGCCCGCCGTATATGCTATGGGCTCCTTTTTCGGGAGCGATTTCTTCAAGCCGTATGCCGCCGCGGCAATCCCGGCGCGAGCCCCGAATACAATGCCTTCCAGAAGCGAATTACTGGCCAGGCGGTTTGCCCCGTGCACTCCCGTGCATGCCACTTCACCCGCGGCATACAAACCCGGGACGTCCGTCCCGCCATCTTTGTCCGTCCATACCCCGCCCATCATATAATGGGCCGCTGGCGACACCGGGATCATCTCCTCGGTTATGTCTATGTCGAAACTGAGGCAGGTCGAGTAAATCCTGGGGAAGCGGCCCCTCACGAAACCGGCGTCCAGATGCCGGAGGTCCAGATATACGTGCTCCGATTTTGTTTTTACCATTTCGGAGACTATGGCCCTTGATACCACGTCCCTGGGGGCAAGCTCTGCCTTCGCGTTATACCGGGGCATGAACCGCTCGCCCTTGATATTGACGAGTAGAGCGCCTTCGCCGCGCATGGCCTCCGACAAAAGGAACTGAGGCGCGCGCGGCACATAAAGTGAGGTAGGGTGGAACTGCACGAACTCCATGTCCGTGAGTGTAGCCCCGGCCCGGTATGCTATCGCGAAGCCGTCGCCCGTTGCGACTTCCGGGTTGGTCGTCCGCTGATAAACCTGTCCCAGGCCCCCCGTCGCCAGCACCACCGCTTTGGCGTAAACCGCCGTCAGTTTGCGTTCCCTCTCCCGGTAAACGAGCGCTCCCGCCGCCTGCCCGTCATTTACAATGAGATCTACCGTGATGGAGTAGTCATATTTTTTAATATTCTCCGTCGCCTTTACCTTCGCCAGAAGCGCGCGCTCAATCTCCCTGCCCGTGGAATCTCCATTGGCGTGCAGGATGCGTCTTTTGCTGTGCGCGGCCTCACGTGTGAAAGCTAATTTGACACCTTCACGGTCAAACTGCGCGCCCCACGATATAAGCTCCGTTATACGTTCCGGGCCTTCGGTCACCAGTATCCGGACGTTCTCCTCGTTGCAGAGCCCGTCGCCCGCGTCGATGGTGTCCCGGAAGTGAAAGCCTATCTCGTCCTCGTCCGAGAGCGCGACCGCCACCCCGCCCTGCGCGTATTCGGTGGAGGACTCGGTGGCCCTGTCCTTGGTTATCACCAGGACCTTCCCAGCCCTCGCCAGTTCTATCGCCGCACGGAGACCCGCAACGCCGGAGCCGATCACGATGTAATCGGTGGAGATGGCTTCAGATATAATTTCCAATTACTCTACCTTGCGACCCCGAAAGGCGAATCGCCGATGAAATCTATAAGGACCATGGAGCTGCCGGTGTCCTGGTAAATGTAAGTGCAGTTCCCACGCGCCTCATGGGAGCCGCCGTCCTTGTCCGTCCAGGTCCCGGTCCAGTGGAAGATTACCCGGACGAAGTTGTCTATTTCTACCACCCGGTCCACCTCGATATCCAGGGCCACCTTAGGATATAATTCCATGTCTTTTCTTAAGGTGCTGGAGAAATCGGCGTAGCTCTTCTTGAGATCAGGCGATACGTCCTTCAGCGTACCGGGGAGGTCGCGGGCTTCATAGGCCTCACGCATATGGGCAAATGCCGACAGCGCGCGGTCGGCCTTCACGGACTCTTCCGAGGGTTTTACAACCTGCTTTTTCGCGCAGGCGGACACGATGAGCATGAGCGAAGAGATGATGACCAGGAATTTAAAAAATTTGCGCAAAAGGGACCTCCGGTTATAAACGATATTTCCGACAATTTGGCCGTATTATTCCAATCTAGGAGGTTATATTATGGAGGGGGCAAAAGTCAAGAAAATAAGGGGGTTAACCGATTTTAACCCGGGGGTCCACCATAGCGTAGGAGATATCCGCCAGCATGTTGCCGACTAACGTGAGGAACGCGCCGATAACCAGGTTGCCCATGACTAACGGGTAGTCCCGCGCGGTGACGGACGCCCAGAATAGCTGGCCCATGCCGGGTATGGCGAACAGGTACTCCAGGATGACGCTGCCGCCTATGAGCGCTGGAAGTGAAAGGCCAAGTATGGTTATCACCGGCATCATGGCGTTTCGGAGCGCGTGCTTATATATGACGTCCCGCTCTTTTAGGCCCTTCGCCCTTGCGGTGCGGATATAATCCTGACGGACGACCTCCAGCATATTGGAGCGAACGTAGCGCGAAATCCCGGCAAGGCTCCCGAACGCGCCTATGAAAACGATAAGGACTATGTGCCGGAGACGGTCTAACTGAAGCCCGATAAACCCGTACTGCGAGGCGTCCAGGCTCTGAAGCCCCGATATCGGCAGCCAGCCCAGCTGCACGCCGAAGAGTATCATGAGCAGAAGCCCCAGCCAGAAGGACGGGATGGAAAAGCCCAGGAAGACGGTTACGGTGGTGGATTTATCAAGCAGAGAGTTCCGCTTGACGGCGGAGATAATGCCCATAGGCATTGCTACGATAAAGGCGACTAAAAGCTCCAGGACGTTTATCGTTATCGTTACCGGCAGTCTTTCCTTTATCTTGTCCCACACCGGTCTGCCGTCGGCGTATGAGTCTCCGAAATCGAGCTTCGCGAACCTTGTCACCCAGTTTGCATACTGTACATACAGCGGTTTGTCCAGGCCGTAGAGCTTCCGGAGGTTTTCCCGGGCCTGTGCGGACGCCTTGGGGTTCATCTCCACCGCGACCTCGACCGGGTTCCCGGGGGCAAGGTGTATTACGATGAAGGTTATAACGGTGATACCGACCAGAAGCGGCACCATCATCAGGAGGCGGCGGGCAATGTATTGGAGCATGGATAAATATTATCAGAAACCCCGCGTCCTTTCAACGGCAAAGGGATACGTGGCTCACGCGATCTTCCTTGCCCCTGTCTTCTTCTGCCCAGCGTGCTGCCCGGCATTCGGCCCGGCGATAGGATGGAACAGTGCATTGCCGTGCCCGTCCCTGAAACCGTCTATAACTTTCTGGCCTATAGGCCCGGTGATGAACTCGATGAAATCCCGCGCCGCGCTATAGCGGACATGCGGGTGTTTGGCCGGGTTCACCGCCATTATTGAATATTTGTTATTCAGCGCCGGGTCGCCTTCAAAGAGCAGGGTAATATTTTTTAAGGCGCCTTTCCTGGCTAGGTAAGTTCCCCTGTCGGATAGGATATAGGCATTCAACCTGTCGGCAATTTTCAGTGTATCTACCATCCCCTTGCCCGCGGTAATGAAATCTTTCATCTGTTTTATGTCCACCCGGGCCGACTTCCAGAACTTCTTCTCCCTGTCATGCGTGCCGGATTCATCTCCCCGCGACACAAAAGGCGCGAAGCTCTCCGAAATCATTTTGAAGGCCTTGGCTGCCGAGCCGGCTTTTTTAATCCCGGCCGGGTCCTGTGATGGGCCTAATATTATGAAATCGTTATACATCACTTCCCGGCGGTCGATACCATACCCTTCGGCCACGAAAGCTTTTTCCATTTCAGGGTCATGAACGAGCACCAAGTCCGCGTCACCGCGTCTGGCTATATCCAGAGCCGCTCCGGTGCCGACTGAGACGATGTCTATCCTGGCGCCCAGACCACTCCATTTGTAATATTCCTGGATCAGGATATCTAAAAGCCCCGTATTCTGGGGAGACGTGGTAGAGGCCAGGACAATATGAGCTACGGATTTTAAAGTCTTTTTCATCGCAACATCCTCCTTACATCAAGTTTAACATGTTTTTTTTATTTGCTTTTATAGCCCCGCTTTCTTTTGCTACTTTTCTTTC
>JBARKJ010000129.1:0-1571 GCA_049801375.1 Nitrospirota bacterium
CCCTCCTCTATGATGAAGCCGGTGGTGATGTAAAGGGGTGTCGCGCCGGACATCGCCAAGTCGTTCACGGTGCCGTTCACGGACAGGTCTCCGATGTTGCCGCCAGGGAAGAAGATGGGGTTTACGACATAGGAGTCCGTGGTGAGGGCGACTCTTGTGCCTGCCGGTGCCGGGATTACTGCCGAATCCTCCGAGCCGAGTCCGTAGCCGCTTCCGAAGACCGGGATGAAGTGCTTTTCGATCAGCTCCCGCATCATCCTGCCGCCGGAGCCGTGGCCGAGTAGAATTTTATCGTAGATCATTCTTCCTCTAGTTGTTCCCGCTCCCTCTGCACCCACTCATCTATCTTGTCCTGTATCAGCGGGTCGAGGTCGATGAACCGCATTCCCATCCCAGGCTCTTTATTATCGGCATCGGGGAAGCTCCTGCTCCACACCACCTCCGCATTGCATTTTATCGTGAAATCGGCCCTGGGGAGGGTGAATTCCACCTGGAACACCTCGCCCGGACTTTTTGGGGTGACGATCTTGACGAACACGCCGGACCGGCTCACGTCGCGAGCGTAACCGAAGAAATATTTCCGTTCGTCGCCAATTTTTGCGCGGGTCACCAGGACGTGGCTCCTGGTATCCACTCTTCTCTCTGCCCCGGGAAAATCCAAATTATCTCCTTCCGTACTTGTACCAGGCGGAACAGCTGCCTTCATACGAAACCATGCATGCCCCGACAGGGTCCTCAGGTGTGCATGCCTTTCCGAACAGCCTGCACTCAGGCGGGGTCTTTATCCCCTGTAGCACTTCTCCGCAGGCGCAGCCTTTAGTCTCCCGAGGCTCGCCCACCTTCACGTCGAAAGCTTTTTCCGCGTCGAAGGCCGCGAACTCGTCGCGCAGCTTCAGTCCGCTCAAGGGGATAACGGCGATACCTCGCCAGTTGGAGTCGGACGGTTCGAAATATTTCGCCAGCACCGCGCGAGCGGCCGGGTTCCCTTTTTCGGATACCGCGCGCCTGTACTGTATCTCCACCGCCGGGCGGTCATACTCGACCTGTTCGACCAGCATCTGCGTGGACTGGAGGATGTCAACCGGCTCGAACCCGGATACTACCGCGGCCCGTTTATACTCGTTGGCTATAAACCGATATGGTTCAGCGCCGATTATGGTGCTCACGTGTCCGGGGCAGAGGAAGCCGTCGATTTTAAGCGCCGGCGTATCAAGCAGGGCGCGCATTGCGCCGGGGATAGTCTTATGGACGGAGAAGATATAGAAATTATCCAGGCGGGCTTCTATGGCCCTGCCGAGCGTCGCGGCAACGGCCGGAGAGGTGGTCTCAAAACCCGCGGCGAAAAATATCACCTTCTTGTCCGGGTTCGACTCCGCCATCTTCAGGGCGTCGAAAGGAGAATACACGACCCGCACGTCCGCACCTTCGGCCTTGGCGCGGCTAAGTGACGAATATGAGCCGGGCACGCGCATCATATCGCCGAAAGAAGCCATTATGACGCCGGGCAGTTTCGACATCGCGACCGCCTTATCGATATCATGGACGGCGGTTACGCATACCGGGCAGCCGGG
>JBARKJ010000130.1:0-8753 GCA_049801375.1 Nitrospirota bacterium
CTCAAGTTAGAGGAGATTACAACTGTTACTATGGTAATGCTGTCGATATTAGTTGGGCGGGGACGAATTATTCTCTTTCAGGGCTCAAATCAGCCAAACCGGAAGCTTCCTTAAACGAACAGCATTCGATTAGCGCCAACCCGTCCTATGTAAACGCCTCGACGGGCAACTACCAGCTGAATTCCGGAAGCCCCGCAATTGCCGCTGGGACCACTCAAACGCTGTTCAATACCAATATTACCGGCGCTGTCCGTGCGTCCTGGAACATAGGAGCGTACTAACATTTCCGGCGGGCAACCTTAGCTAGAAAAAGGGGGTTGGGCTATTGCCCAACCCCCTTTTTCTATACCGCTCCGGCATTCTATTATGACCCCGATTGATTTGACATATATCTTTCTATGGTCTATTCTTTTATAAGAGTCGAATTCAACTTGTAAGTGCAATAGCAATCGGAGTCAAGGCATGTTCGATACGACGTGGAAAGACAGCCGCAGATATGTTGCTGAAAGCGACATTGCTGAAACGACAACCCGGCTGCTCCCGGAAAGGGTTGAGTGCGTAGCCCTGCTGCACTGGCGGGAACACTGCCTTGAATGCGCACCCCCCACGTGCTACCGGATGTGCCCGAAATACAAGCGGCGCATCGACAGAAAATGTATACGCATGACATATGGTTTTGCGGAGAATTTTAAAGCATCCGGGCTTTTTCCCTACGGCGCTGACTGCCGGTTCGAGCCTTGGGCAAATGTCGAATGCCGATTCAATCCCGCGCGATACGCCCCCCGGGCAATTCGGCGTCTGGACTATGTCAGTCGTTCGCTTTCAAGGGGCGTGCTATCTTTTTCAAAAGGGATAAAATTTATTTCTCCTACACTCAAAGTAAGCGGAGCGCTTAATGCATTACGCGAATGGTCGCTTCTTCGGAAGGGAAAAGATATCATCCCTCTGTTTGACGCGTTTGTCTTGGAGTGTCACTCCACCGAGAGCGAGTCTTTTAAACTTCAGCTGCAGTGCGATCATGACGGAACCGTGCTGTTTCGGCGTTCGTTTGATATTGCTCCCGGTCAAAACTACTACGAGATCCCTTTTGGGGACTTCAATATCTCGCCCATGACCCCGAATGCCCGGATTTTTCTTTATCCGGAGAACGACCTCCCCTGCCGCCTGATCTTTACCTGGCTAGATTTCGTCAGGTATGCACAGAGGCCGGTTGAGGCCAGTCCCGCCGCCGAAAAAGTCAAATGCATAGCATGGGACTTAGACAATACCCTCTGGAAGGGGATTCTTATTGAAGACGGTCCGAACGGGGTACAGTTGAATCAAGAAGCGGTGAATATTATCCTGCAGCTCGACCAACGCGGTATTATTCATACTATCGTGAGCAAAAACACCCATAAGGAAGCCCACTCGCTTTTGGAAAAGCTGGGCATTTCGGATTATTTTATTTATCCCGCAATTAACTGGGGGGCTAAAAGCGAGAACCTGAAACAGGTGGCTTCGCGGATAAATATTGGGCTTGATGCCTTCGCTTTTGTGGACGATTCGCCGCAGGAGCGCGAGGAAGTGTCTTCCCGGTTACCTATGGTCCGAACTTACACTGAGAAGCAAATTGTGAAGCTGCCGGATTTGCCGGAATTCGATATGCCGACGACGGAAGCGAGCTCTCAGAGAAGGCTTTCATATTTGACTGAAATGAAACGAGAAGAGATAGAGGCAAGTTTTGGCGATAATTATGAGGGCTTTCTGCGCGGACTAAATATGCACATGGAGATATTCCATCCGACAACGGAGAGCGAGAAAACACGTTGTGTCGAACTCTTGCAGCGGTCAAACCAGCTTAATATTTCGACGCACCGATATACGGCGGAAGAGTTTTCGGACCTTCTGGCATCAAAAAACATGCTTTGCTATGCGTTTCGATGTAAAGATAAATTCGGAGACTACGGCATCGTCGGGTTTATATCTATCGCGCTTGAAAGGGTCCCACGAATTCAGGATATGGTAATTTCCTGCCGAATTTCTCAGAAACACTTCGAATACGCGCTGATACATTGGATTTCCCAAAGGCTCGCGCATGATGGATACCATGAAATGCTCGCCAAGCTTGTCAAGACAAAGCGAAACGGCCCGTTGGTGGAAGTGTTCAAGGGCTTGCCGTTTGAGGCCGCAGAAGAGAATGAACAGTCTATTGTCTATAAACTTCCAGACTTGGGGATGGTCAAGGACGAAAATATCATAACGACAACTTTCCGTGGCCGAGGCTAGTCGATGAAAATCATAATTAATGCCGATGATTTGGGGTATTCTCTGGATACGAACCGGGCGATATTTGAATTGATGGACCAGCGCAAGATTACTTCGACTACGCTGCTGGCCAACGGCCCCGCATTTGAGGACGCGGTAAAGCGCATTCCCTCTTATCAAGATTTCTCGTTCGGCGTACATTTAAACATCACAGAATTTAATTCCCTGACGCGCCCGCATGTTTTTTATGACGGAGGTATTATCGATGACAAAGGGGTATTTAGCGGGAATTTATCCAAAGCCGTCCCTACCCGTTTTTTGAAGGATGCAATACTACAGGAATGGGAGCAGCAGGTAAAAAAAATTTTAGATAACGGGATTCAAATCTCGCATTTAGATTCGCACCACCATACCCATACACTGCCATGGTTGTTTATGCCGCTTAAGAAACTACAGATGAAGTTCGGGATACGAAAAGTTCGCGGCACGTTTAACTGGTATCATCACGAACATCAGCCGTCCTTGGGGTTATCCTTGCGGAAAGTTGCTTGGCGATGGGCATTACGAAACGTCTATGTGACAAAAACAACGGATTACTTTACTAAGTTCGATTGGTTTTTGACGGACCTCATGGACGGCTCAAAGGATATGCAAAGAATACTTGAACTGATGTGTCACCCTGGCCATCCATATTACCCCGGCCAGGACTATAGTATCCATGAAAAGGAATTGTTGTGGTCTGATTGGACCCGTCATGGCATAGAGCTTATTTCCTACAACCAGTTATGAAATTTGGATGTATAAATATTATTAAAAAAAACCGCGGATTTGATATCTGTAGACGGCTTATCCTTTAAGTTAAGTCGTTCTTACAGCCGAATAATTATTTAGATCGGTTTAAAAGAGCATATCGTTTCGCAAAGTTTTTCGTCCTCTCTATTTCACGTCCCAAATATAATTAAATTCGAATAAATAAATCACTTGGCATGTTCTTAGGTTTCTATTCAAACCAGTTAAATGCTTGATTATAGATGCGTATCCACACTCAGAATTTAAAACAAGGTATGTATTTCATGTCCGGATTCGAGAATACTCATGCCGAGATAAGGCAGTACCGGCAGAAGGCGATGCAGAGTATATGAAAAAAGACCTGATAATAACTGTAATAACTTATGCCTTCTGCTTCCTTTGTGGCATTTTAATATTCAAAATGGCCGCCAAGGACTTTGGTCCTTTAGGGTTTGGCGAATATGCGTTGGTAAGACGGGCGGTAAGTTTCATGGAACCTGTCCTCTTAATGGGTCTTGGCGTCGGCCTCCCCCGGTACATAGCCATCTCGTCAACCACAAAAGAGGAAGCAGGCTCAAGACAAGCCGCATACATTATCGCGGGATACAGTTCCGTCCTGCTCTTTTCGTTCTTGCTATTTGCAATCATTAACCTTATGCCAGGCCTGTTTTCAAGAGCACTTTTTGGAGTGGCGGGTTATGAGAGCTATATCAGGATCATATCTTTCCTGGCCGAAAGCACCATTTGCAGCTCCCTTGTCTTTGGGTATTACAGAGGCAACGGAAAATTCGTACAGGCTAATCTTTTAATTGCATGTTCTCAGGGTGTCATCCCGGTCGCAGCGCTCTTTTTTATCGGTTCGCTGAAGCCGGTTCTGGAAGTTACCGCGGCAGGCACTTTCCTGGTCTCCTTTCTCTTTTCATTACCCATAATGAAGATGGTACTCACGCACTGTAAGGGGATTAGACTGATTGCGCCGCTGAAAGAGCTTTTAAGATATGGCTTGGCACGAGTTCCGGGTGATATAAGCATGGCAGGCATTCTGGCCCTGCCGGCATTTTTGACTTCGAACCTCTTCGGTATAAAAGAAGCAGGCTTTGTCGCGTTCGGGATAAGCATGGTTTCAATGGTAGGGGCGATCTTCCAGCCGGTAGGCCTGATCACCCTGCCGAAGCTTAGCTCAATTCTTTCCGAAGGCAGGCACGACGAGGCTCGCACCATTATGCAAAAAACAATAAAATACACTGCGATAATATCTATCGTGGTGACTTTCGCCCTGCTTTTGTCAGCAAAGTATCTGGTGCATTACTGGCTGGGACCGCAGTTCGATGAAGCGACTGGGGTCGTAAGGCTCGCGATGCTGGCGGCAGTTCCGAATGCTTTATTTATAGCTCTCAGGAGCTCCATCGACGCGGCGAATATTAAAGCCGTTAATGCGGGCAACCAGTACAAGGCTCTGTTCGTTTCCGCCATTGCATACTTTATGGTAGAAGCCGGGCACCTTTCACCTTCCGGCATCCCACTGTCATTCCTTATGGGGATGGCCGTGCTCTCCTTTTTAACATTAAAGGTTTCCCTTTCCACTTACGGGTTAAACCTTCAAATGCTTTTAGTGAGGGTAAGGCAATGAATGTGAAGGCGCTTTCGCAAGAACAGGGGCTTAGGACCATCGCAATTATAATACTCATGCTGACAGTCCCGCTGATCGCAGGCACGCTGACCTCGGTGTTTCCAGCTAAATTCGCCGTGTTTGCCGTGGCAGCGGCGCTGTTCGCCGTATTAATAGCCAAGTACCCGGAGATCCTGTTAGCGCTGTTCATAAACGCCGGCCAGTTCAAGGATGATCCGCACCTTCACTTTCCGGTGGACTTAACTGTATTCCTCGGGATATTAATGCTCATCAGCATACTATGGGGGATAAAACAGGGACGCATAAAACTCACGATACCGCCCATGAAGATGTACCTGCCCTTCCTGGCGATATGCCTTTTATCGGCCCTTAGCTTAATGTATACAAATGCACTTGGCGAAGGGACCAATAAGCTTTTCAGGTTCGCGATTATCGCAGGCCTTATATTCTTCGGGTCGTTTTACCTTTTAGGGGATAAGCGCAGGCTCAGGAACTTCATGATAGTTTTTATCATGTTCGCCCTGGTCATAGTGGTTGACGTCTTCCAACAAGGTCCCCAGACAGGCGACGACGTGGTTAAGCTTTCCTTAACCTCAAATTACCTCATGACGGGCGCTATAATGGTACAAGCGTTTATGATGGTCTTTCTTTATTTTTTCATGATAGACAAGTCATTCGTCCGCAGGTGCGTGTATCTCATGGTGATTTCTCCGGCAACCCTTTACGTCCTTATGCTGTCTGGAGGGAGGGGGCCTTTTCTTGCCCTTATCCTCACCCTGGTCCTCATCCTCGTCATTGCCGGCCCGAGCAGCTGCAAACGCAGGATAAGGTTCTGGGTCATTGCCTTACTCGTCGTCTCGGGGATATATTTAATGTACGATTACGAGACCTTCACAAGGATGACCTCAAGGATGATGGTGCTTGATGAAGGCGGCGACCGTTCGGCTATGGATAGAGTATACATGATAAAGGCGTGCCTTAAAGCAATGGGGACCATGCCTTACTTCTTTACAGGTCTTGGCATCGGCGGTTTTACTTTATACTACCACGGACTCGATACATTAGGCGGAATGTACCAATACCCTCACAATATCCTGCTGGAGTTGGGCGTTGAAATCGGCATCTTTGGTTTAATCGCCGGTGTCCTATTATTTTACTGGAGCTTCGAGAGGGCCTACTCCCTGGTAAAGAGGTCAATCGGTGATAATTATTATATGGCCGTCACCATCTTCTCACTTTTTCTCTTCATGTTATTTAACGCTCTGAAATCAGGCGACATAAACGACCACAAACTGCTTTATGCCCTAATAGGGGCTATATATGCGTTGGATCGCAAAAGCATGCAAATTGACGTGACGGCGTAATGAATTCAAGTCCGAGAATGATGGAGAAATAGAATGACCATGCAGCCCTTGGATAAAAGTCGTTACGACGAATGGGATCGGTTCGTATATGACGGAAACGGCACCATCTTTCATACTTCCTGGTGGTACGAGGCCTGGGACATAGAGTTCGACATCTATGCCCTCATGAACGAGGGCGGAGAAATAGAATCAGGGATGCCGATTTATATATCCCGGTTCCAAGGTATGCCGAAGGCGATGGATTTATTGGGCATACGAGGCGTTACAAAACCTCCTCTTACTCCCATTAACGGGCCGGTATTTAAAGCATGCACCAAAACCAGCAGACCAACCATATATACGCACGTTAAAAAAGAAATTCTGCACTCCCTGCGGTCTCTTCCCCATGTAGATTTTTATGACTTCCACCTGTGGAGGTTCTGCAGCGACCTAATGCCTTTCATCTGGAACGGGTTTGAAACCCAGGTCCTCTATACGTATTTAATCCCGGCTGAGAATGTGAACACTTGGCAGGGCAACATGTCCAAAAATGCGCGGCGTTTTTTAAAAGACGCTCGTATAGCAGCCGAAAAAGAAGGCTTCTCCGAAATTTTAACGGATGTATCAATCGAAGAGATGGACCTGCCGTTCCGGGAAACGATGAAGGCAAAGGATTTTCAGGTGACGCAGTATTCCAAAATGCATAAATGGTGGGAGACGGTCAAAGAAAGAAAAGCCGGCATGTCTTACCTTATAAGGGATAAAGAAGGCAAGCCCGCATGCGCCTCTATCATGGTCTGGGACAACCGCACGGCATATGCCCTGATGAACGGAATGGTAGCTACCGTCCGTAGCGCCGGTAACCTCAATATGCTGCTTTTCGAAAGGATGATTAAAGACGCGCTGGATATGGGACTGGATTTTGATTTTGAAGGGTCGTCGCTGATGGGCGTAGAAAGGTTCTACAGAGGCTGGGGAGGAGAATTGAGGCCGTGCTTCAGGGCGACCAAAATACCGTCCTCGATCGTTTATTTTGGGTTGAAGGCGCATAAGTATTTATCTTTGCACAGGCAAAAAGGCTGGGTAATCCCTGAGTGACTGGAGGAAGGTTTTGAAAGTCAAATCCAAGGTATGCATCTTGACCTCATCGCACAGGACAAATGACGCGCGCATTTTCTATAAGGAAGCTAAAAGCATTGCCGGGGCCGGTTATGAAACTGCCATCATCGTTCCTCATCCGGCCGATGAAGTATTGGACGGCATAAGGATAAAGTCCGTTCCAAATGCAAGCGGCAAGTTGGGGAGATTTCTTTTAAGACCGTTATCTATTTTGATGGCATGCATCAAGGAAGAAGCCGATATTTACCACTTTCATGACCCCGAATTGATACCAGTAGGGCTCATCCTTAAATTACAGGGCAAAAAGGCGGTTTATGATGTGCATGAATACTACAGGCAGAACCTCCTTTCGAAGCGCTCTTTACCTTGGGGTGTGAGACATCTCGTCGCCTACACTTTTGACATCCTTGAAACGTGTGTCTCCAAGCTGTATGACGGAGTGATAGTAGTAGACAGATTAACGGGAATCAAATTTAAAGGAAGGGCGCAGGTAATAAGCAACTACCCATATAGTCCGAAAAAACCTCTTCCGTCAAAGGGGCGTGGGAAAGAGTTCAAATGCGTCTATGCGGGCGGCCTTTCCGCAGATCGAGGACTTTTCAAGATGATAAAAGCCATGGAGCATGTGAATATACCGGCCCGGCTGACATTGATCGGCCCACTCTCTGACGAGGACAGGATAAAGGCCGAGAAGATGAAAGGTTACGAAAAAGTCGAACGCCTTGGACTCAGGTCATGGCCTGATGTCTTGAACTTTTTGCCCGAGTGCGACCTCGGGCTTGTCCTCCTGCAGCCCGTGCCGGCTTATATATTCGCGGGCGAAGGCACCATTAAGCTTTTCGAGTACATGGCCTCCGGACTGCCCGTCCTTAGTTCCAATTTCGTCAATCTGGAAAGAATAATCAAGGAGACCGGATGCGGGAGTACCGTTGACCCGACAAACCCCAATGAGATAGCAAAACAAATAATGTATTTCGCAGATAACCCGGAGGCCTCCGGGAGGATGGGAGAGAGCGGCATCAAGGCGGTCATGGAAAAATACAACTGGGAAAAGGAAGCGGAGAAACTACTCGCACTTTACGGGAGAATCCTGGATACGGGTGAGCACAAGGTCGCATAAATACTTATCCTTACACCGGAAGAAGGGCTGGATAATCCCTGAGTGACAAGGAGGGGAACAAACATTGGACCTCAAACAAAAAGTGCGCATCCTGACCTCATCGCACAAGGCAAATGACGACCGCATATTCCATAAGGAGGCAAAAAGCATTGCCGGGGCTGGATACGACATCGCCATTATCGCGCCTCATCCGGCCGATGATGTAATAGACGATATAAGGATAAAGTCAGTTCCGGACGCAGGCGGCAAAGTCTTTGGAAAAATTTTCTTAAGGCCTTTTTGGGTGCTATTTGCGGCAATCAGGGAAAAGGCTGATATTTACCATTTCCATGATCCCGAATTAATTTTCGCCGGGCTCTTCCTAAAATTGGCGGGCAAAAGAGTGGTTTATGACGTGCATGAATATTACAAGCAGAACATTCTTTCAAAACGCTCTATACCTTGGGGCATCAGGCATTTCATAGCGTATGCTTTTGATTTGTTGGAGACATTCGCCTCCAGTTTTTTT
>JBARKJ010000131.1:0-6804 GCA_049801375.1 Nitrospirota bacterium
ACTCGCACCTGGACTTCGACCTCGAATTAGTTAAAAGCCAGTCGTCGGAGAACCCGGTCTATTACGTCCAGTACGCGCACGCGCGGCTTGCCTCCGTGTTCCGCCAGGCCGAGGAGAAGGGCATCACCCTCCCGCCGATTACGCAGGTGGACCTCACGCGCCTTGTCCTCCCGGAGGAAATGGCGATACTGAAGATGTTGTCCGCATTCCCGGAACTGGTAGAGAAGGCTTCGCTGGCTTTAGAGCCTCACAGGCTGACCTATTACCTCCAGGAGCTTGCGGGTATGCTGCACAGCTATTACTTCAAGCACAAGTTCATCTCGGACGACCTGGAGCTTTCATACGCCCGCATGCACCTCGTGAAAGCGGTCCGGCAGGTTATCGCGACTGCGCTTAATCTGCTTGGCGTCAGCGCGCCGGAAAGTATGTAGGCCTCACCCCCCCTTTTGAAGGGGGCAGGGGGCGTTATGAGGTTATCATTCCGAGGCATTCATAATGTTTTTTCAGTTAAAAATATCTCTCCCCGCCGCGCTCCGCGAACCGGTCACCGCCGTACTGTACGACATGGGCTGTGAAGGTATCGAAGAGAAGGACGACGCGCTGATTGCATATTTCCCCGATTCCGCCAGCCTGGACGAAATAAGGGACGCACTGTCAGGGTTCGATGGCCTTTCGTTCTCCAATGAGGCCGTGGAGGAGAAGGACTGGCAGGCGGAGTGGAAAGAGCGGTTCGAGTGCGTCCGGGCTGCGGGGTTTCTCATCTGCCCGCCGTGGAAAGCTCCAAGTTTACCCGCCCCACCCGCGGGAGAGAAGCTGCTTCTCCTCGACCCCGGAAACGCGTTCGGCGCGGGAGACCACGTAACCACGCTCACGGTGCTGAAGCTCCTTAAAAAATGGGCGGATAAGCAGGAAAACCTGAAGGAAAACCTCAACACAAAATCACTTCTCGACCTCGGCACGGGCACGGGAATCCTTGCCATCGGCGCTTGCATGATGGGCGTGGGGGATGTGACGGCGGTTGATACGGATGCAAGTTCGGTGGAGGCCACAGAGAATAATTTCGCGCTTAACGGACTGGCCGGCAAGGCCCGCATAATCCACGGAGACATCAGGGACGCGGGAGCCGGCTACGACGTCGTCCTGGCGAACATTTTTTTAGAGCCTTTGCTGGAACTGATGCATTTAATCTCTGCCGTGCTGAAGCCGGGCGGGACGCTGATAATATCCGGCCTGCTGGTAGGGCAGGAGGAGGCCGTTCTTCGTGAGGCTGACCGGGAGGGGCTTTTAATAGTCGAAAGCGTTATAGAAAATGGCTGGTTCAGCGCTACTCTGACTCTGACGGCTGGCCATGTTCTGGGGCGTAGTTAGGGCCAGACGATGTATCGGGTTCTTCCGCCGCCGGGGCCTCCGGCTGGACGTTATCCGGCATGGCTGCGATATTTGACTTCGGTTCCGCATGGTTCCTGTATCCGGGAGGCATCGGGAAATTCTCATAAGGCACTTTAAGTTCCCGCACGTAATTCTTCATAAAATCTAGCCAAATAGGTAATGCCGCCCGCGCGCCGGTCTCCCGGCTCCCTATTTCCTTGTGGTCGTCGTAGCCCACCCATACGCCGGTGACCATGCTGGGGACATAGCCTATGAACCAGGCGTCGTTATATTTCGACGTCGTGCCGGTCTTGCCCGCCGCTGGCCTGCCAAGCGAGCTGGCCTGATAGCCGGTGCCGAAACGGACCACGCCCGTCAGCATGTCCGTCATCTCCTCCGCCGTGTCCGGCGAAATAGCCTGCCTTGCCACGGGGGGGGCATCATCCACCACCCGGCCCTCCCTGTCCGTAATCTTGATGATGCCGGCGGGGGCGGTATAGATGCCGTAGTTGTCGAAGACGGCGTAGGCGGTGGCCATCTCAATAAGCGTCACGTCGGACGCCCCCAGCGCGAGCGGCAGGTACGGCGAGAGCGGGGTGGAAATCCCCAGCTTCCTCGCGTACTCCACGGCGGTGGGGATGCCCACCTGCGACAGCAGTTTCACGGCGACTACGTTAATCGACAGCGCCAGGGCGCGCCGGAGCGTCACTTTGCCCTCGAACTTATCGTCGAAGTTTGTCGGCCTCCACAACAGGCCAGCCCGTGCGCCGGGATAGGATACCGGGGCGTCCACTATGGTGTCGTCCGGGCCGAAACCCTTATCCAGCGCGGCGGCGTATACTATGGGTTTGAATGCGGAGCCGGGCTGCCGAAGCGCCTGGATGGAGCGGTTAAACTCGCTCTTGTAGAAGTCCCGGCCCCCCACCATCGCCCTGATATAGCCGGTATGCGGCTCGACGGCCAGGAGCGCGCCCTGCATCTGCTGGTCGTCCCTTGGGTGGCGCTTCTCTATCTGCTGAAGGCCCTTCTCCATCGCCTCTTCCGCCATCTGCTGCATCTGGTAATTCAGCGTGGTATAGACGTTCAGGCCGCCCTGGTAGAGCGTGGTCTCACCGTATTTCTCGTCAAGCTTCTCGCGGATGTACTCCACGAAATAAGGCGCCTTGAACTGCTCCTTTTTTACCGGGATGCGCACGAAAGGCTCATTCTCGGCGGCCAGCATTTGTTTCTTGTCTATGAACCCTTCCGCCAGCATACGCCTCAGGACGTGCGCCCGGCGGGAATACGCGAGCTGGAGGTCGTTCAGCGGAGAGTATCTGGTGGGCGCGGCCGGAAGTCCGGCGAGTATCGCGCCTTCGGCAAGGGTGAGTTTGCTGACGGGCTTTCCGAAATAAGTATGGGCCGCCGCCTCTACGCCGTAGGCCCCGCTTCCGAGATAGACCTGGTTCAGGTACAGGTCGAGGATTTCATCTTTGGTGTAATGCCGCTCTATCTGGATGGCGATGTACGCCTCTTTCAGCTTCCTTGAAAAGGTCCTCTCCGGAGCAAGGAACATCATCTTCGCGAGCTGCTGGGTGATGCTCGAACCGCCCTGGACTATCCTGCCCGCCCGGATGTTCTGATACATCGCGCGGATGATGCCGGAGAAGTCTATGCCGGCGTGGGAGTAAAAGCGCGGGTCCTCGACGGCTAGGAAGGCGTCTATGACATTCTTCGGGACAGCCGAGATGGGGACAGGGGTCCGGTTCTCCATGTAGAACTCTGCCAGCAGCTCGCCGTCGTCGGAGAAAATCCGGGTCGTCGCGCTGGGCTTATACTCTTCCAGGGACGTTACTTCCGGCAGGCCGCCGATATGCGCAAGCAGGAAACCCGCCGTAGCCCCCAGGATTACCGCGAGCGCCGCCCCCGCGATTAGAACTTTTGTCCAGACTTGCATAAGGGAATTATAAACTGATTTCAACCCCAAGTAAAGCGCCGGGATGCATGGAAAACGGGTTGGAATGTGGGCTTAGTATAGCCAAGCCCCTTCCTAAGATTCAGGAGGGGGCTTAAGGTGCTGTGAATTATTGGATTTACTTCAGGTTAATAAACAAAGTTTTTACCGGACTCCCATCGTCCAGCATAACCTGTAGTTGCCACTTGCCGGTCGCAAGGCCAACGGTATTCAGGCTGTAGACGTACCGGTTAGCAGTTGGGTCGTACTGGAATACATTGCCTGTGTTCGTGCCGGAAGCCGGCGTAACCGGGACACCGCCGGGGGACTTTAGCATGAGCGTCGCGGATGCCGTAGATATGTAATTCCCCTTTGCGTCCTTAAGCTGGAACGTAACCGAAACGGCGCTTCCCGTCGTAAATACTTTCCCTCTCAGGGGCAAAAACTTGCTGAAGACATAGCGGACGGAGTAGGTAGCGCTCTTGACGGCGGTATTGCCCGCATTGTCCGTGGCGTTGACCGTATAGGTGAATATGCCTGCATGGTTCGCGTTCCCGCCGGTCAAGGCCGCGTCCTTGCTTGCCAAGCCGCAGAGTTTATCCGTCGCGGTATAGCGCGCGGTGGGAATTGTACGTCCCAGGATGTAGACCGCGCCATTTCTGATGCCGGTGATTTTTATTGCCGGAGGGGTCTTGTCGATGTTTATGTTTAGAGTATGCGGTGATTCCTGATTTCCAGCGTTATCGACGGCGTAGTAGGTTACCTTATGATATCCCTCAGAAGTAATGCTTAGAGTTGCCGCGCTCCCGGCGGTTACCGTCATGCGGCGGTTATCCAGTTTCGTGCATATCTCTTTTACCCCAAGGGCGGAGAAGGAAATTCCTACGTTCGAGACGTACCAGCCGTTAGCGCCTGCCGTGCCGTTAACTGTCGCCGTTGTAGTCAGAGGGGCGTTGGCGGCGAAGTTGGCCGTAATAGACATATCTTTATTCATTGTGACGGTCAAGGGATTCTCCATCGTCTCAGCATAACCGGACCATCCGGTGAACTGGCAACCTTGGGCAGGCTTGGCCGTCAATGTAACCTGCGTGTCTGGTTGGTAGGGCCCCTGCGCGGAGAGAGTAACACTGCCATTGGCGGCAGGATTTGCCGAAACTGTGAGATTATAAAACACGTTCAACGCTATGCCAAGCGGGACTTCGTGCGTGTTGGCCAGTATGCCGCCAAGATTGCCTAGGCTGGTTCCCCCCGTACCATCCAGGTTCGCAGCTACCACCGAACTGGTAGTAGTGAGGTCAATATTGTCAACGCCTTCATTAGTTACATATATCTTTCCCCCTGCCATGTCCACGGCTATCCCGGTAGGCTTGACAAGGGTACCATTCAGGTCGCCCAGGCTTTCCCCGCCCGTGCCGTCCAGGTTCGCCACGCTTACCGTATTATTATGATAATTGGTGACATACATCTTGCCATGGTCCGTGTCAAGCGCTATGCCCCATGGGAAATCGAGGGTGCCGCCGAGGTTGCCGAGGTTTACCCCACCCGTGCCGTCCAGGTTTGCCACGCTTACAGTATTAATATCGGGGTTAAGGACGTACATCTTGCCATTGACCAGGTCCAGAGCTATGCCGCCCGGGTCGCTGAGCGTGCCATTAAGATTACCGAGATTAACGGGTCCCGTGCGGTCAAGGTTCTCCTCGACAATACTGTTATTATCCGATGTCCCGTATATTTTCCCATGTATAGCGTCCAGAGCTATATCTCTGATAGTATAATTTAATATGCCTTCCGCAGGGTTGTCGCCAGGGCCTTCGACATAGGCTAAATAAACGCCCCCGGTTCCATCCGAATTCGCCACGAACAACCTGTTATCGGGTTCGACCGTCGCATAAATCTTCTCATGAACCGCATCGAAGGCTATGCCCCCCGTCTGGCCGCCAAGGCCATAAAAGTTCGCTCCCGTGCCATCCAGGTTCGCCACGGTCACGCCGCCGTCACCGTTCATTACATACATCTTGCCGTCAGCGTTTGCTGTCCCCGCGTTCAGCATCAGGCACGCAGTAATTGCAAACGCCATGACAAGAAAGCCTATTAATTTCATAGTAATACACATTTCTTTCCTCCCAGGCTTAAAAAGAGACGTTGAAATGCGAATAAAATGGAGCTCTTGACTTAGGAGGGTTCTTGCGGCTCGAACAAATGTAAAACTATTTACGATTCATTACTAAAAATACCTTTAATATGAGAAGCTGTCAAACCGAAGTTCCTCCCGCGTCTTATTTGGTATAATTATCAATATAGCTTGCGAGGAGGTTGATTATATTATGAAGATAAACATAAAACGTGCATACGACCCGCCCGCGAGGGGCGACGGCGTCCGTATACTGGTGGACAGGCTCTGGCCGAGGGGTATCGCGAAGGAAAAACTTAAACTTGACTTGTGGTTAAAGGACATCGCGCCGTCTGATACCCTGCGCCGATGGTTCTCGCACGACCCGGAGCGCTGGGACGAGTTTAAAGCCCATTATTTCGAAGAGTTGGACGCGAACAGGGAGGCGGTGGAGCGCATAATGCAGGAGGCGAAGAAGCGGTCCGTGACGCTCCTCTTTTCCTCTAAAGAGCTGGAGTTTAACAATGCCGTTGCGCTGAAGGAGTACCTGGAAAAGGGAGTAAAGGAGGAAGTCCGCGCGGCCTGAGTACCTGGCGGCTGAAGTACCCTTACCCATACCTTAAGAGGCTGATACCTCAAGAGGCCGGCCTGAATATGCATAGGGGCTGGGAAGTAAAAAGCGAGTGCTTGATACCATCTCAGCCCCGCAAAATACTCTCAGCCCCCTCAAAACTTTACAGCCACGTCCCTTTGTTATAGCACCGTTCTTCTGCGTCCGAAAACCAGCGACAGGACAAACAGGATCAGGAATACCACGAACAGCAGCTTTGCAATCCATGCGGCCGTCCCGGCTATCCCCGCAAAGCCGAATATCGCGGCTATTATCGCTATAACGAAAAACACTACGGCCCAGTATAACATAACTCACCTCCTGTAATCGCCCATCCAAGGCAGGCGGCTGGGCGCTTCACATACTATAATTATAGTCCAAATGCTTATTTTCAGCAAAGCGGCCAAAGCCGAAAGCTTCTCAATTATTCATGACTTAACTTGTGATATAATATTAACTATGAATAAAGAGTTCTTTGCTGGAGGAAGCGATGGAAATAAAGATAAAGAAGATGGAAGAAAACCTGGATGAAACGGACGGTTTCAGGATTTACGTCGAGAGGAACTGGCCGAAGAATATAGAGCACGAAGAGGGGTGCATAGACCTCTGGCTGAAGGACGTAGCGCCGGGAGAGGGCGGCCAGGCGTGGTTTTCCGGGAAGCCTGAGAGATGGGGCGAGTTCGAGTGCGGATATTTTGCCGAACTGGACGAGAAGAGCGCACAACTACGCAAAATCCTTGAGAAAGCCGAGCAGGGGCCGGTTACGCTGCTATATGACATGGG
>JBARKJ010000132.1:0-13166 GCA_049801375.1 Nitrospirota bacterium
ATGCGCTCCGGACGTTTAGGTCGTGCTCGTCGTGGCCATGCAGGCGGTGGACGACGAAGAGGTTCACTACCAGACCGAAACCGGCGGCGACCAGCATCCCCACGCTTTTTACCGGTTCGGGGGCGGATAACCTCTGCACGGCCTCAAATACTATGACCCCGGATATGACTACAAGGGTCACGCCGTTTATGAGGGCCGCGAGAACCTCGCTTCTGTGCCAGCCGTAGGTGCGTGTATCCGTAGCGGGGAGGGCGGAAAGTACTATCGCGAAAAGCGCGAGGCCGAGCGAGACCAGGTCGGTAAGGACGTGTGCCGCGTCGGAGAGCAGGGCCAGGGAATTCGTGAGGAACCCGGCGGTGACCTCAACCAGGAATATGAATCCTGTCAGGACGAGAGAGAAAAGCAGGTTTCTCGACTGCTCGGTATCCGCCTTTAACCCGGTAAGCACTTTCATTACGGCCTCTTTGGGTGACGCCCCTTCCTGCTTAAATAATAGCCGAAATCCCCCGCGTTTTCAAGCGAAATGGCCCCCGCTAAATCCTTGACTACACCCTCTTTCTCTGTTAATATCAAAACTTACGTTTAAAAGGGCCATGAAAAAAATAAAATTCGTCTTTGCCATCCATAACCATCAGCCTGTAGGGAACTTCGACCACATCGCGGAAGAGGCGTACCATAACGCTTATCTTCCCCTGGTGGAGGCGGTCAGGGAAGTCCCCTGGTTCAAGATAAACCTGCACTTCACGGGCTCGCTCCTTGAGTGGATGCTGAAAAGCCACCCGGATTTCATCAAAACCGTCGCCTCGATGGTGGAATCGGGGCAGGCGGAGGTCATGGGCGGCGGCTTCTACGAGCCAATCCTGGCCCTGCTCCCGGACGAGGACAAGCTGGGCCAGATAAGGAAGCTCTCGAAGTTCGTCGAGGAGCATTTCGGCAAAAGACCCAGGGGCATATGGCTTGCCGAAAGGGTATGGGAGCCCCACCTGCCTGCCGCGATAAGCGATGCGGGCATCGAATACGTCGTGGTGGACGATTTCCATTTCAAGATGTCGGGCCTCAGGGACAATGAGCTGACCGGGTACTTCATTACCGAAGAGCAGGGGAAAACGCTCAAGGTATTCCCAGGGAGCGAGAGGCTGCGTTACACGATCCCCTTTAAAGAGCCCGAGGAAACCATCCAGTGCTTCCGGGACATCCCGGACGCGGGCTTTAACACGCTTGCGGTCATGGCGGACGACGGGGAGAAGTTCGGCTGCTGGCCTGGCACCTATAAATGGGTGTACGAGGAAGGCTGGCTCCGGAGGTTCATCAAGGCGCTGGAGGTGAACGCGGAATGGATAGAGCCGTCAACCTTCAGCGAGTATATCGACAGCGAAGGCCCCAGGGGCAGGGTGTATCTTCCTACCTGCTCGTACATGGAGATGGGCGAATGGTCGCTCCCGGCGGCAGCGATGCTGGAGTACGAGGACTTCCTGGAAGAGCTGAAGCTTCAGCCGGGATACGATATTAAAAGGCTTTTCGTCAAGGGCGGCTTCTTCCGGAACTTCCTTTCGAAATACCCGGAAGCGAACGCCATGCACAAGCGGATGCTCCAGGTCAGCCGCAAGGTGAACGCCGTCGCCGGCTCATCTCTAAACGATGAAGCGTTTGACGACCTCTGGCGCGGGCAATGCAACGACGCGTACTGGCACGGCGTCTTCGGCGGGCTGTACCTCCCGCACCTCCGGGATTCGGTTTACCGCCACCTGATAAAAGCGGAGATAGCCGCAGAAAAAGCATCGGGAGCGGAAGGCAGACTCACGGTGGAGGTGGCAGACCTGGACGGGGACTTAGCCGACGAGGTGATGATAACCAACGGCGATATTGCCGTAGCTCTCGACCCCGGCGAGGGCGGGATAATATACGAGCTGGACTACCGCCCGATATCCATGAACCTGCTGAATACGCTTTCCCGGCGGCCGGAAGCTTACCACCGGAAACTCACGGACCAGTACTCCGCGGCCCACGCAGGCGAAGGCGCGGCGACCATACACGATAAGATGGGCGCGAAGGAGGAAGGGCTTTTCAAGTACCTGCACTACGACTGGTACAGGAAGGCGTCGCTCATAGACCATTTCCTTGGCGGGGAGATGGACTTCGAGGCGTTCAGGAACTCCGCGCACAAGGAAGCAGGCGATTTCGTAAAAAGCGCATACTCATCCGCCGTGGAGAAAAAGAACGGCAAAGTTATTGTCGTCCTGTCCCGCACGGGAGAGGTGCAGGGTCAGCAGGTTATGGTCCGGAAGACTGTAACGGTCCGGAAAGACGATAGCGGCCTTCATGCCGATTACGTCCTGCGGAACGAAGGCAACGAGGAGCTTAACACGGCCTTCGCGGTGGAGTTTAATTTCTCCCTGCTGGCCGGAAACTCCCCGGACAGGTATTTCGAAGTACCGGGGCACTCCCTTAAGGCAGGTAACTTCGCCAGCGCCGGAGAATTGAATAACGTTCAGGAAGTCCGGATGGTAGACGAATGGCTGAACTACGTGCTGACGCTTTCTTTCAGCGAAAAGGCGGCGCTATGGCGCTTCCCGGTCGAGACGGTATCGCAGTCGGAATCCGGGTATGAGCGAGTTTTTCAAGGTTCGAGTGTAGTCCCCGTCTGGAGGGTGACGCTCCAGCCCGGGGTGGATAGTCCGCTTTCCATAAAATTGAATTTAGCAAGAAGGTAAGAGGGGCTCTATGTACAAGTCTTTGGCAGTATCGATGTTATTTGTTCTCCTGGCCCTTAACGCTCCTCAGGCCGTCCTGGCCGCCCAATCCCCCGCAGCTGTTGCTGCCGCTTCGCCGGCGGATACCGTAGACAGGATGGCCGGCGAGGTTTTGAAGCATTTCCCCCGTGCGGAGGGGAAGGTCATTAGCGCCGATGAAAAGACGGTCACTGTGGATATCGGGGCCGCTGACGGGCTCACGGCCGGCACGGAAGTATATCTCTTCCGCTCCGGGAAACCGATATTCCACCCGGTTACGAAGGAGATACTGGGGTACCGGGAGACGGCGCTCGGAAGCTTTATCGTGAAAGAGGTCAAAGACAAGCAGGCGACGGGCGAGTTGAAGGAGCTGCTGGTCACCCAGATAATACCGGGCGACCTGGCCCGGCTCTCGACCGAGAAAACGAAACTCGTCTTCGTCCCGGCTGGTGGCGACGTCAATGAACTAATCCAGGACAGGCTGCTTAATATTCTGCGGGACTCAGGGCGGTTCGATATGCTGGGGATAGGGGAACTTCCGAAAGATGCCGGGAAAAAGGAGATCACGGGGCTGGCAAAGGACAAGGGCGCCGAGGACGTCGTAACGCTTTCGACCTCGCCTACGAAAAGGCAGGACAGGACGACGGTGGATATAAAGCTCTACGCCTCTGATGGGAGCGTGGTTGAGAACCTGTCGTCGCTCGTGGATTCGACAAGCGACGTATATAAAGAAAAGGAAATGGACATCGCGCTCGTCACGGCCGACAGGCGTGATTTTTACCACATGGACGAACTGCCTTACAGGGCAACGCATTTCGCCGCCGGGAACATAACGGGAGACGGCAAGACGGAGCTTGCGATATCCACCGGCCGCCGGATAATCATATACAGGCTGGAAAAAAGCGTGCTCCGGGAGCTTTGGCGCGAGCCTGATGCGCTGCCGGCGGAGCATTTAGACGTCGAATGCGCCGACATCGACGGGGATGGGAGAGACGAGGTCTATGTCACGGCTTACGGCGAAGGCAGGGCGGCCTCTTACGTAATAAAATATGACGGCTCGAATTTCAAGAGGGTGTTCGGCCCCGAGCCGGTGCTTTTCAGGGTGCTGGACATGCCAGACGGAAAGAAGAAACTCCTTACCACCACCGTCGGCATGGACGCGCCATATTCAGGCATGATCTACGATACGGTCTGGAAGGACGGAGCGCTCGTCAGGCGGGGGGCGTTCAGCCTGCCGTCCAAGATAAAGGACCCCTACGGTTTCGCGGTCATGGAAATAGCGGGGAAAGACAAGCACGGGAAGAACATAAAGGTTCCCGCCTACGTATGGATTGACGACGCCGACTATATTCAGGTGCTGGACGGCAAGGGAAAGAAACTCTGGAAAAGCAGCGAGCGTTTCGGCGGGTACGACAATTTCTTTGAGGTCGACGAGAAGAAGCTGGCGTTTCCAGGCGCGGACAACCGGGGGAAGGTCAAGGGCAGGGTGATTATCAGGACGGGGCCGGAAGGCGAGAAGGAAATCGTCATAACCAAGAACATCCCGATGACAAACGCAATCCGGCGCTGGCACGGGTACAGCGGCGCTGAAATATACTCGATGACCTGGAACGGTACAGGGCTTGATCAGAACTGGAGCATAAAGAACATCGAAGGCTACCTTGCCGACATCTGCGTGGGCGGCGTTTCCAATAACGGCAGGGAAGAGATAGCGATAATCACGGACCCGACCTTCAAAATCGAGCACAAGTCTAAGACGCTGCCGATGGGCGGGGCCAATTCCCTGAAAAGCTTTCTCGAGGACAAATCGAAGCTTCTGATATATAAAGTGCCGCAGAGGTAAGGTATTGGAACACACCCTCGATCAGATAAAGAACTATCCCGACTTAAGCCGTGAAGAGCTCCTGGCCCTGGTGGACCCGGGCCGCCTTCCCAGGCACATGGCCATAATAATGGACGGGAACGGCAGATGGGCCGCGAAACGGGGGCTCCCGCGGATAGCCGGCCATAAAAAGGGGATGGATGTAGTCCGCGACGTGGTTAAGGCGTGTTCCAGGCGGGGGATACCGGCGCTGACGCTTTACGCCTTCTCTTTAGAGAACTGGCGCAGGCCCCCGCGTGAGGTGTCCGCGCTTATGTCTCTCCTGGCGGTCTACCTGCAACGGGAGATATCCCTCATGAAGAGGGAGAACATCCGCTTTCAGACGATTGGCCGGCTGGAGGACCTGCCCAAAGAGGCCAGGGTCTGGGTAGACAAGGCGAAGGAGGAGACAGCCTCAAATACGGGGATGGTGCTGGACCTGGCGCTCTCCTACGGCGGCCGCTGGGAAATAACCGAGGCGGCGAAAAAAATGGCCGTGGCTGTAAGCGCGGGTAGAATCGACCCGGCCGGCATAGACGAAAAGGTTTTTTCCTCATACCTGGATACCGATGGGCTTCCGGACCTGGATTTAGTCATCAGGACCTCCGGGGAGAAGAGGGTATCGAATTTCCTGCTCTGGCAGATGGCTTACGCCGAGCTTTATTTCACTGAGTCGCTCTGGCCGGACTTTACCGAGAGGGACCTTCTGATCGCCCTCCTGGACTATCAGGGGAGACAGAGGCGTTTTGGCAAGACATCCGAGCAACTGGGGACAGATAATGGGCTATAAGAGGGTTCTGACGGCCGCCTTAATGATTCCGCTTCTTTACGTGATAGTGCAGTACGCCGGGCCCAGGGCGTTCTTTTTCCTTGTCCTTTCCGGTGTCATGATTGGTCTGTACGAGTTCTACAGGATGTTCAAGAACAGCGGCTACCGCCCCCAGACCTTCGTCGGGATGTTCGTGGGCGCCCTCGTCATCTGCGGGTTTTATGTAGGGGCCGAACTCCCGGACTGGCAGTATGCGAAGGTCTTTTCCCCGGACGTCATGGTCGCCTTCGCCTTCGTGGTCGCACTTCTTTTCCGGCTCTTTTCCCGGAAAGACATAAACGGCGCGATGGTGGATGTGGCCCTGACCTTTACCGGCGTCGTTTACGTCGCGTGGCTTTCGGCTTACGCAATCCTGCTCCGCGCATGGAAAACCCCGGACGTGGATGGACGGCAACTCATATTTTTCCTCTTCGCCGTCACCTGGGCGACAGACACCGGGGCGTATTATATAGGCAGACGCCTCGGCAGGCACAAGCTGTACCAGAAGATAAGCCCGCAAAAGTCATGGGAGGGCGCGGTCGGCGGTCTTCTCGCGGCCATAGGCATGTCGCTTCTTTGCAGGATATGGTTTTACCAGGAACTGCCGCTGCACGACGCCCTTGGACTTGGGATAGTCCTTGGAATAGTGGGGCAGGCAGGGGACCTGGCAGAGTCGATGATAAAGAGGAGCGCCAGGACAAAGGACTCCGGGGGGATTTTTCCCGGGCACGGCGGTTATCTTGACAGGGTGGACAGCATGCTCTTGAACGCCCCCGCCCTTTACTACTACACCTTGGTTGAGTTAGCCTCCAAAGGCATGACACTTAAATGAAAAATATCTCCATCTTAGGCTGTACCGGCTCCATCGGAGTCAACACTCTGGACGTGGCGCGCCGGTTCCCGGACAGGTTCCGGGTGCTGGCCCTTTCCTGTGGCGCGAACATAGAACTTCTTGAAGCGCAGGCGCGGGAGTTTAACCCGAAGGTCGTCACGGTGCGGGACAAGAAGGACGCGGCGACAATCAAAAAACGCCTTGGGAACGGCGTCCGGGTCCTGCACGGTATAGAGGGGCTGGCGGAGGCGGCGTCGCTTGACGGCGTCGATATGGTCGTATCGAGCATTGTCGGCTCGGCGGGATTAATTCCCACGATGGCCGCGATAGAGTCCGGCAAAGACATAGCGCTGGCCAATAAAGAGACGCTTGTGTGCGCCGGAGCCCTCGTCATGGATGCCGTCAAGAGAAAAGGCGTAAAACTTCTCCCGGTGGACAGCGAGCACTCCGCCATATTCCAGTCTCTGAAAGGCCACCGGAAGATAGACCTTGTACGGCTAACCCTTACGGCGTCGGGCGGGCCGTTCCAGGAGTATCCGGCGGAGAAGCTGAAGACAGTGCGGCCCGCGGACGCCCTCAAGCACCCGAACTGGGAAATGGGGAAGAAAATAACCATAGACTCCGCCACCCTGATGAACAAGGGCCTGGAAGTCATCGAGGCCAAGTGGCTTTTCGACGTCGAGCTGGACAGGATATCGGTGCTGGTCCACCCGCAGAGCATAATTCACTCCATGGTGGAGTTCATAGACGGCTCGGTAATCGCGCAGCTTGGCGTGCCGGACATGCGTGGGCCGATATCGTACGCCCTGGGATACCCGGGAAGGCTCCAGAAGAACATACCCGGCCTCGACCTGGCCAAGGTGGCCCGTCTGACGTTCAAGGAGCCGGATCTACAAAAATTCCCTTGCCTGTCCTATGCCTTCGACGCCCTGAATGCTGGCGGGACGATGCCGGCAGTCCTGAATGCGGCTAACGAGGTGGCCGTGCAGGCGTTCCTGGAAGAAAAAATAGGCTTTATGGACATCCCGTCAATGATAAGAAGGGTCATGGACCTGCACACTCCCTGGGAGCCGAAGTCCGTGGACGACATTATTTCGGCGGACCGATGGGCAAGGATTGCGGCGATAAAGCTTGTAAAAAAATAATTTGTGGTAGAATAGCCTTATTCGCGCCGTGTTAACATATTCGGAATAAGAATCCCGTTATTTTGGAGGAAAATTGCACAGCACCCTCTTAGAAGCCGCATCGGCGGGGTTTCTGCCTGCGGTTTTTGGAATATTTGCCGCGGTAGTGGCCCTTGGCCTTCTCATATTCGCTCACGAGATGGGGCATTTTTTAGTCGCGAAACTCTCCGGAGTGTCCGTCCTTAAGTTCTCGCTCGGTTTCGGGAAAAAAATTGTCGGATGGAAGATAGGCGAGACGGAGTACATGGTCTCCGTCTTTCCGCTGGGCGGGTACGTTAAGATGCTGGGGGAAGACGAAGAGACGAAGGAACTCTCACCCGAGGAAAAAAAGCGCGCGTTCATGGAGCAGCCCGTCTGGAAGCGCGCGGCTATCGTCTTTGCCGGACCTCTCTTTAACATCCTGCTGGCAATTCTGCTCTGCTACATTCTCTTTTTAACCGGCTTTCCCACCGCGATTGCAAAGGTGGACGAAGTGGCGCCGGGAAGTCCCGCGGCAAGCGCCGGATTCAAGCCTGGCGACGTCATTGAGAAGGTGGACGGGGACTATGTGGACGTATGGGAGCAGGTTTCAGAACTGATAAAGGCCCACCCAGGACAGGAAATGAACTTTTCGGCCCGGAGGGCCGGGCAGACCGTTAATCTGAAAGCCGTTCCGGCGGACGTTAACGGGAAGGGAGACCTGGGCCTGAGGGGATCAGTCGTAATCGGCGCGGTCATGGCCCGTTCTCCGGCTGATATCGCCGGCCTTAAATCAAAAGACCATGTCCTTGCCGTGGACAGCCGCCCCGTCGGTTCATGGGCAACAATGGCAGACATAGTCAAGATGAATCCCGGCAAGACGCTTGTTTTCACGATTGATAGGGGCGGGAAACGTTTTGATACAAAAATTACTCCCAAGTTGAGCGAGGCGAAAGCGGGTGAAAAGCAATACGGGATAATAGGCGTCCAAATGGGATCCGATGAAGAAAAAATGGCCTATGGGCCGATTGAATCCCTGAAACTCGCCGCGCAGCGCACCTCCATGATGACCAGCCTTACGGTGCAGTTCCTTGGCCGGCTGATAGGCGGCAAGGAGGACCGGAGCCAGGTGGGGGGGCCTATCGCTATAGTGCAGCTCTCCGGAAGACAGGCGCGGCAGGGACCCGCGGATTTCATCATTTTTATAGCGCTCCTTAGCGTAAACCTGGGCGTCATAAACCTTTTCCCCGTGCCTATACTGGACGGCGGGCACCTGATGTTCCTGGGTATAGAGGCCATACAGAGAAAGCCGCTCTCGATGCGCACGCGCGAGATTGCCCAGCAGGTCGGTCTTTTCATGCTCATCGCGCTGATGGTTTTCGTGTTCTATAACGACATCATGCGGGTACTGGGCTTTTCGCCGATGTGGAAGTAATGAAAGTTTAACAGTTTTTGGTGTTACCTTTTTCCAAAAAGGTAACAAAGGTTTTTCCGAGCTAGAGAAAATATGAAAATTTCCCGCAAGAAAACCCGCAGAATAACGCTCGGCAGCGTTCCCATCGGCGGCGGCGCGCCTGTAGCAGTCCAGTCCATGACCAACACCGATACCAGGGACGTGAAGGCCACCGTTAAGCAGATTAACGAACTGGCGAAGGCGGGGTGCGAGGTCGTGCGGGTTGCGCTGCTCAACATGGAGGCGGCCCGGTCGCTGGACAAGATAAAAAAAGCGATATCCATCCCGCTGGTCGCGGACATACATTTCGACCACCGCCTGGCCCTCACGGCAATAGACAAGGGCGTGGACGGCCTGCGGATAAACCCCGGTAACATCGGCGAGAAGCACAAAGTAATAGAGCTTGTCAAAGCCGCTAAGGAGCATGGAGTCCCGATACGCATCGGCGTCAACTCCGGCTCTCTGGAGAAGGACCTGCTGAAAAAATACGGAAGGCCGACTCCCGAAGCGATGGTCGAGTCCGCCATGAGGCACGTGCGCATCCTCGAAGACCTGGATTTCCTGGATATGAAGGTCTCGATAAAGGCGTCGGACGTGCCGACCACCGTGGACGCCTACAGGCTGATGTCCAAGACGGCCAGGTACCCTCTGCACATCGGCGTGACGGAGGCGGGTACGTTATTTTCCGGAACCGTGAAATCCTCCGTGGGCCTGGGCATACTTCTGGCGGAGGGCATAGGCGACACGATGCGCGTCTCCCTGACGGCGGATCCGGTAGAAGAGGTGCGGGTTGCGTGGGAGATGCTGAAGGCGTTAAAGCTCAGAGAGCGGGGGATAAATATAATCTCGTGCCCCACCTGCGGCAGGACCCAGATAGACGTCATCGGGCTTGCTCAGGAGGTGGAGCGCAGGCTCGGTCACGTGACGAAATCCTTTGACGTTGCGGTGATGGGCTGCATAGTTAACGGCCCCGGCGAGGCCTCGCAGGCGGACATGGGCATAGCCGGCGGCAAGGGGAAGGGTTTACTATTCCGGCACGGGGAAGTAATAAAAAAACTTAAAGAAGACGAGCTTGCAGACGCGCTGGTGAAAGAAGTCGAGGAAGCCGCCGCCGACTGAAATTGGATTGTAAAAATAACTTCTTAGTTATATACTCTTCAAGCCGTTAGCCTATACAAACCCTAAAAAAAGACAAAAACAAGATGCTATATTCCAGACTTCTGATACCAACCCTAAAGGAGGACCCTGCCGAGGCGGAGGTTATCTCCCATAAGCTGATGATGCGCGCCGGGATGATAAGAAAAATCGCCGCGGGCATATACACGTATCTTCCCCTCGGATGGCGGACCGTCCGCAAGGTAGCGGAGATAGTCCGGCAGGAGATGGACCGCGCCGGGGCGCAGGAGGTCCTGCTGCCAATCATCCAGCCCGCCGAACTGTGGATGGAGTCCGGCAGATGGGACTATTACGGCAAGGAACTCCTGAGGCTGAAAGACCGCCATGAGCGCGAGTTCTGCATCGGCCCGACCGCAGAGGAGGTCATAACCGACCTTGTCCGCCGGGAAGTGAAGTCATACCGCCAGCTGCCGATTAACCTCTATCAGATTCAGACCAAGTTCCGAGACGAGATACGCCCCCGGTTCGGCCTCATGCGCGGGCGCGAGTTCATAATGAAGGACGGCTACAGCTTCCACAAGGATAACGAATCCGCCGAAGCCGAATACTGGAACATGTACGAGACATATAAGCGGATATTCACCCGCTGCGGCCTGAACTTCCGCGCCGTGGAGGCGGATACCGGGAACATCGGCGGGAGCTTTTCGCACGAGTTCATGGTCTTGGCCGAGACGGGCGAGGATTTCATCGCCTCCTGCGATTCCTGCGATTACGCCGCGAACGTGGAGAAGGCGGAGTGCAAACCGCCTGAACCGGTGGATAAGAGCCGTGTGCCAAGGGAACTGCTTGCTGAAGAGGATGAGGTCGAACTGCCGATTGAAAAAGTCAGCACGCCTGGCAAGAAGACGGTCGAGGAGGTTGCGGAATTCCTTGGCGTGAAGCCGTCGAAGCTGGTAAAGACGCTGATATATAAGGTGGATGAGGGGAAAAAAAGAAATGTAGCGGTTCTCGTCAGGGGCGACCACGAGGTAAACGAGATAAAACTGAAAAATGCGCTTAAAGCTACGGACGTTTCTCTTGCCGACAAGGAGACTGTCGAACGGGTAACGAAGGCCCCTACCGGCTTTGCCGGGCCCGTGGGTCTTAACCCTATATTATTCAATATAATCGCGGATAACGCTGTGGCCAGTATGGCAAATTTCATTACGGGTGGCAATGAAGCCGATACACACTTAAGGAATGTTAACTTTTCAAACTTCAAGGTGGACGAGTTCGCCGACCTCCGAAACGCCGTTTCCGGCGACCCATGCCCGAAATGCGCAGAAGGCAAGATAGAGATATTCAAGGGCATAGAAGTAGGCCATATCTTCATGCTCGGGACGAAATACTCGGACCCGGAGGCCATGAACTGCACGTTCCTGGACGAAGACGGCTCGGAAAAACCGATGATAATGGGTTGCTACGGCATAGGCGTCGGCCGCACGGCCGCCGCCGCGATAGAGCAGAACAACGACAAGGACGGGATAATATGGCCCGCGCCGCTTGCCCCGTTCGAGGTAGTGGTGCTTCCGCTGAACATTAACAACGAGGAAGTGATGGGCGTGGCCCGCGAGATTTATAACGCGCTCTTGAACGCTGGTGTGGAGGCGCTCCTGGACGACCGCGACCTCCGGGCAGGGTTCAAGTTCAAGGACGCGGATTTAATCGGCTTCCCCGTGAGCGTGGTGGTGGGCGAGAAGAATCTCAAAGACGGCATGGTTGAGGTAAAGAGAAGGAGCACGGGCGAGATGCTGAAAGTACCAAAGGATGAGGCCGCGGCCAGGGCCGCGCAAATTATAGGAAAATGAAAAAGATATTATTGGTCGATAACGTCAGCTCAATCCTGGAGCGCGAGAGGGGCCTGCTGGATAGGGATATATTCCAGATTTTTACCGCCACCAGCGGTCAGGAAGCCTTAGACGTGCATAAAAAGGAAAAAGCCGATATAATAGTCATGTGCCTGCATATGACCGGTATGGGCGGCGACGAAGTATGCAGGATTATCCGGCAGGACGAGGAGCTTAAGCACGTCTCCATTATCCTGTCGACGCTCTTGAACGACGACAAGGAGATAGAGCGCTGCAAGGCCTGCGGAGCCAACGATTATATAAAGAAGCCGATAGACAGACAGGAGCTGGCGGTAAAAATAGCCAAGCTGCTGGGGATTCCTGCCAGGCAGGCGATAAGGATACTGATAAAGATAAAAATCGAAGGCAGGCTTGGGAGCGAGTTCTTTATCGCCAATACCGTGGATGTGAGCACCAACGGGCTTCTGTTCGAGTGCGATAAGGATTTAAACATCGGCGATGGCGTCGAGGCCTCCTTCTTCCTCCACGGCGCTGTAGGGTTCAGTAGAGTTATTGCAAGGTCCGAGGTTAAGAGGGTTGCAAGTAGCGAGACGAGCATGAAAAGGTACGGGGTGAGGTTCGTGGATTTCAAAGAAGGAAATCCCGCTTTAATTGGAGACTTCATAGCACGAAAGACCGGCAAAACTTGACCAGGATAAGACCATACATTCCCGCCTTAATCTGGATGGCAGTAATATTTGTACTGTCCACACCTTTTTTCAGCTCAGCCCTCACAAGCGGCATTCTCAGACGTATACTTGATTTTTTCGATTTCGAGTATACCGCTTCCTCTCTGAATGATATCGACTTTTTCGTCAGGAAGGCCGCGCACGTCACCGTGTACTCGATCCTCGCCATCCTGTGGTTTAGAGGCCTGGTAAAGGGGTCGCGCATGAGCATAGCCAAGGCGGCTCTGACCGTCCTGGCGATATCCGTGCTCTGGGCCGCGAGTGACGAGTTCCATCAGTACCTGGAACATGGCGCGAGGACGGGGAAGGTGTCAGACGTGATGTTAGACTCCACCGCGGCGGCGCTGTCTCTCGCCGTTATTGGGCCGATAACAAACAAGAAAAAGAAAAACGCCGCTCTCAAGCGGCGCTTCGAGACTTATTACAAGGACAGGAAGCTGAACTTTTAAGCAGCTTTCTTGCCGCCTTTCTCCGTACCTTCCTGCTTGGTTTGGCCGGTAAGGTACTGCCCGGGGTTTTTGATGAACTTCTGCTGACAATCCCGGCTGCAGAAATACATCTTTCTCCCCCCGTGGAGTGTATTATACTGAGCATCCTCCTTCACGTCCATTCCGCATACGGGGTCGGTTTTCATCTGCACCTCCAAATTT
>JBARKJ010000133.1:0-26445 GCA_049801375.1 Nitrospirota bacterium
GCCGTCTCGATGGCCGATAAGATAGATACCATCGCGGGCATATTCTCAATCGGCAAGGCGCCCACCGGCTCCGAAGACCCATACGCCCTGAGGCGGAGTGCCCTGGGGATAATATCGATGATTTACAGCGGCGGGTTCCGCATATCGCTTAAACCACTCATTTCGGAAGCCGTCTCTCTCCTTGAAGTGAATGATGAGGCTAAAGCCGCCCTTCAGGACGCGGTGCTGGACTTCTTCCGCCAACGGGTGAGCGGCCAGCTTACCTCGGAAGGATACGCCTACGATACAGTGGACTCGGTGCTTGCGACGTATTTCGACGACGTCATCGACGCGCGTGAGAGGGTGGTCGCAATTTCCGATTTCCGTAAGTCGGACGGGTTCCCGGCGTTCATAACCGCGTTCAAAAGGGTCGCCAACATAATACCCGCCGGGTTTCAGGAGAAGCTGGACGAGGGCCTTTTGACAGAGCCTGCCGAGAAGGACCTTTATTACCATTACCATGAAATAAAGGACGAGGTTTTCTCGAACATCGAATCGGGCCGCTACGCTCATGTCCTTGACCGGATTGCGGGGATCCGCCCGTTTGTCGATAAGTTCTTCGACGAGGTGATGGTCATGGACAAGGACGAGGCGATAAAGAGCAATCGACTTGCGCTCCTGGGCCTTTTGGCCGGGATGTTCCTTCGCCTCGCGGATATACGTAAAATCGTGGTATAGTTAAACATTCAATAACAGGGAGGGTTGGGAGATGGCTGCAAAAAAGTTCGTCTATTTCTTCGGCAACGGAAAGGCCGACGGCAGGGGGGACATGAAAGACCTTCTGGGCGGGAAAGGCGCAGGTCTCGCGGAGATGACAAACGCGGGCATTCCGGTGCCGCCGGGCTTCACCATCACCACCGAAGTCTGCAGCATCTACTACACGTCCGGTAAAAAGCTTCCCGCCGATGTAGTCAAGGAGATAGATGCAAACCTGGCCAAACTCGAATCCTCTATCGGCAAGAAGCTGGGCGACGTAGCCAACCCGCTCCTCGTCTCTGTCCGTTCCGGCGCGAAATTCTCCATGCCCGGCATGATGGACACCGTCCTCAACCTGGGTCTTAACGACAGCACCATAAGCGGCCTTATCAAGAAGTCCGGCAACGAGCGCTTCGCCTGGGACGCCTACCGCCGCTTCATCCAGATGTTCGGGAACGTCGTCATGGGCATCGAAAAAGATGAGTTCGAGCACATACTCCAGTCGAAGAAGGACGCGCGCAAGATCAAGCTGGACGTGGATTTAAACGTCGAGGACTTAAAGGAGATCGCCGCCGGCTTTAAAAAGAAGGTAAAGAGCATAACCGGGCAGGATTTCCCGCAGGACGCGCATAAACAGCTTCACATGACCGAGGATGCGGTATTCAACTCCTGGAACAACCCCCGCGCCATCACGTACAGAAGGTTGAACGACATCCCGGCAAACCTCGGCACGGCGGTGAACGTCCAGGCGATGGTGTTCGGGAACATGGGCGAGACATCGGCGACGGGCGTCGGCTTCACCAGGAACCCGTCAACCGGCGTCAAGGAGTTCTACGGCGAGTATCTGACCAACGCCCAGGGCGAGGACGTCGTTGCCGGTGTACGCACCCCGCATCCGATAATAGAGCTTCAGAAGGAGATGCCCAAGGTATACAAGCAGCTCCGCGATATAACGACCAGGCTGGAGGGGCATTACAGGGACGTGCAGGATTTCGAGTTCACAATCGAGAACGGGACGCTCTTCATGCTCCAGACCCGCACGGGCAAGCGCACCGCCCAGGCCGCCGTCAAGATCGCGGTGGACATGGTCAAGGAGAAGGTTATTACGAGGGATGAGGCGATACTGCGCGTGGAGCCCGCTCAGCTCGACCAGCTCCTGCACCCCATAATAGACCCGAAGGCGAAAAAGAACGTAATCGCAAAGGGCCTGAACGCATCGCCCGGCGCGGCGGTGGGCAAGGCGGTATTCACGGCGGACGACGCGGTGGATATGGGCAAAAAAGAAAAAGTGATACTCGTCAGGACGGAGACCTGTCCGGACGATATACACGGCATGGACGCCGCCGTCGGCATCCTCACCGCCAGGGGCGGGATGACCAGCCATGCGGCTGTCGTTGCCCGCGGCATGGGCACGCCCTGCGTGGCGGGTTGCGAGTCCATCCGAGTGGACGAGAAGGGCGGGAAGTTTACCGCCGGAGCCGTGACCATAAAGGAAGGCGACTGGATCACGATAGACGGAACCACCGGCGAGGTTATGCTCGGCAAGATGCCGACGATTGAACCGGCCCTGACTGGCGAGTTCGGCGTCCTGATGACCTGGGCGGACAAGGCCAGGACGCTCAAGGTGCGTGCGAACGCGGATATACCCAGGGACGCGAAGGTGGCGGTGCAGTTCGGCGCGGAAGGCATAGGGCTCTGCAGGACGGAGCACATGTTCTTTGCCGAAGACAGGCTGCCGCACGTCCAGGCGATGATACTCGCCGACAACGTGGCGGACAGGGAGAAGTCCCTGGCGCAGCTCCTCCCGATGCAGCGCGAGGACTTCCTGGGGCTATTCCAGGAGATGAACGGAAGGCCGGTTACGATAAGGCTTCTGGACCCGCCGCTCCACGAGTTCCTGCCGAAGCGCGAAGAACTTATGGTCGAGATCGCCTTGATGAAGGCGCAGAAGAAGGACGCGTCGCCCAAGTATAAGAAGCTCTCCAAGGTGCTCGCGCGGGTTGAGGAACTCCACGAGTTCAACCCGATGCTGGGGCACAGGGGTTGCCGCCTTGGGATAGTCTATCCGGAGATAACCCGGATGCAGGCGAGGGCGATATTCGAGGCCGCGGCAATTTTAGCCAAGAAGAAGATAAAGGTCATACCGGAGGTCATGGTCCCGCTGGTCGGCATGTTAGCTGAGTTCACGGACCAGAAGAGGCTTATCGTCGAGATGGCCGATGCGGTAATGAAGGAGCAGAAGGTAAAAATCCAGTACATGGTAGGCACGATGATAGAGCTGCCGAGGGCCGCGCTCATGGCTGACGAGATAGCTCAACAAGCGGAGTTCTTTTCCTTCGGCACGAACGACCTCACCCAGACCACGTTCGGGTTCTCACGCGACGACGCCGGGAAATTCATCACGAAATACATGGAAACCGGCATAATGGAGAAGGACCCGTTTGTCACGCTGGACCAGGAGGGCGTCGGACAGCTGGTCAAAATGGGCGTCGAGAAAGGACGCGCGTCCAGGGCGCACCTGAAGGTCGGCATCTGCGGCGAGCACGGCGGCGACCCCGCTTCCGTGGAGTTCTGCCACCGGATAGGGCTTAGCTACGTAAGCTGCTCTCCGTACCGCGTGCCTATCGCCAGGATGGCCGCCGCCCATGCCGCGATAAAAGAGGCGGGCAAAACGGCGGTTTCGGTAACCAAGTAACCTTCTTAATATCAGGGGGGTCTGCGAAGGCCCCCTTTTTTTGTAGCACCCTCACACCAGCCCCTTCTCCCGGCGGCGAGGGGGAATTGAAATATGCCGGATAAAAAGACTGACGAAAATTACATGAGCATCGCGCTCGACCTGGCTGCGATGGGGCGCGGAAGGACCAGCCCCAACCCGATGGTCGGGGCGGTCATTGTAAAAGACGGGAAGATCGTCGGGAAGGGCTGGCACAAAAAAGCCGGGACTCCGCACGCCGAGGCCGCAGCCTTGATTAAGGCCGGCGCGGACGCCGAAGGCGGCACTCTCTACGTGAACCTGGAACCCTGCTGCCACCTGGACAAACTGACTCCGCCCTGCACGGACGCAATCCTGCAAAGCCGCATAAGGCGTGTAGTGGTCGGGATGGTGGACCCGAACCCGAAAGTCTCCGGAAAGGGGATTGAGGCGCTCCGCGAGGCCGGGGTGGAGGTTGAAGTCGGGGTCCTCCAGGAGCGCTGCGAGAAGCTGAACAAGGTATTCACGAAGTTCATCCTCACCAGGATGCCTTTCGTCACCTTGAAAGTCGCCCAGACTCTGGACGGGAAGATCGCCACCTCCACCGGCGAGTCGAAATGGATAACCGGTCCCGAAGCCAGGAAGCACGGGCACATGCTCCGCAATTTCGCGGACGCTATAGTCGTGGGTATCGGGACGGTGCTCCGCGACGACCCGAGCCTGACAACCCGGATTGAAGATGCGGAGAACACGAAGGACCCGGAGAGGATAATACTGGACAGCACGCTCCGGATACCGCTCGACGCCAAGGTCTTGAACGTCCAGTCGAAGGCGACGACTTATATCGTCACCACGCTTGCCGCCCCAACCGCGAAAATAAAAGAGCTTAAAAAGAAAAACGCGGAGATAATAATTCTCGGAGAAGGCAGTTCGATTACCATGCCGCTGCTGATGGAAGAGCTGGGTAAGATGGGGCTTATCAATGTCCTCATCGAGGGCGGCTCCCGCGTGAACGCGGAAGCGCTCCGGTCCGGCGTGGTGGATAAGGTCGCGTTTTTTATCGCGCCCAAGATACTTGGCGGCGACGACGCCAGGGGCTCGATAGGGGCCAGTTCGCCGGAATCCCTCGACCAGGCGATACCCCTTTACGATATGCGTTTTACCAGGCTCGGCGAAGACGTGCTGGTGGAGGGACTTCTGAAAAAGCCGGATGAGGACCGCCCGGAAACTGATGAAAAAACAGACCAGCAGGACGTCGGGCAGCAGGGGGAAAAGACCCACCACCGCAGGCGAAGGAAGAGGCATAAAAAATAATGTTCACAGGTATTATCGAGGAACTGGGGACTGTAAAGGCAATAAATAAAGGCCGGGAATCCGCGACGCTTGAGATAGGCGCGGAGAAGGTGGTGGAAGGCCTGAACCTGGGCGACAGCGTAGCGGTGAATGGAGTCTGCCTTACCGTCATAGACTTCGACAATGAACAGTCTCGCCGCAAGTCGAACGGCTTTACGGCGGAAGTGATGGCGGAGACGCTCAGGAAATCTAACCTTGGGAGACTTAAGAGCGGGGACAGGGTGAACCTTGAGCGCGCGATGCGTCTGGGGGACAGGCTGGGCGGGCATCTTGTAGCCGGTCATGTTGACGCTACAGGGACTATTAAATCGACAGTGCGCGAAGACATCGCCACGGTGTTCACTGTCGAGGCCCCGGAAGATATACTGCGTTATGTCATAGAAAAGGGGTCGGTAGCCATCGACGGAATAAGCCTGACGGTCGTTGACTACGACAAAAAGAGCTTCCGCGTATCCATCATCCCGCATACCGCGTCTCAGACTACGTTAGGCTTCAAAAAGTCCGGCGACACGGTAAACCTCGAAGCGGATATGCTGGCTAAATTCGTGGAGAGGCTTCTGGCAGGCAGGGCCGGGAAAGAGGGCATCGACAAGGATTTTCTGGGCCGGCACGGTTTTATGTAATAAAAAAAGCCGGCGGATATCGGGGGGTGATACCCGGGCCGGCTTGAATCGAAACCCGATGCGGCTCCGGCCGCTTTACGGTTTTATGCTATTGACCGCCGCTGGGAGCTGCGGGTTCTTCGCTGGGAGCTGCGGGCGTTGCGCCGGTATTCTCTTCCTGGGTCTTCTTCGCTTTCATGTGTTTTTTGTGTTTCTTGTGCTTTTTGTGCTTCTTGTGTTTCATGGTTTTGCTTGTGGTGGTATTCGACATCGTCCCGCCGGCATCTGCGGCAAATGAGATGCCTTCCGCTAGCGTGAACGCGAACACCAGGGACATCAGTATCATCAGGACCTTCTTCATCGTTACCTCCTCCGCCGAATTAAGGAAATTCCCCCCAAACTATAATTTTTGGCAAGATTACAAGTAATATAACAGGGGGAGTACCGCTTGGCAAGTCGGCGGAAGGGCGGGAAAGACATGAAAAAGGCCGGCGGTCTGTCGGGGGGAGACAGCGCTGCCGGCCTTTGTTCGATTTAACTGAAAAAGATTTTTAGCAGCCGACCGGTACCTTGGTGATCATCCTGCGGACCTGCTTGACTTGTCCGTTGTCATAGGTAACTATGACTTTTTCGCCGGCCTTGTAGTCTTTAATCATGCCGCTGCTGGCCTTTAAATTGATATCTTTCGTCGTGCCCTTCGGGCAGAAGACGACCGTGCCCTTGGCCGGGTCAACTGCCTTGAGCGTACCCTGAGCTTTGGTCTCGGCAGCAAACGCGCCGGAGACGACAATGCTGCAAACGAATAATACCGCCATCAAGGATAATAAGACTTTCTTCATAATCAACCCTCCCCTTAAAATTTTTTACCCTCCCCCCGTTAATAAGAACTTTATAGCCAAATCAGAAAAAAGCATAACAGACGGTTTCGAAATTTTCAAGGAAATTCAGTTGAAACATTTGACTGAAGGAAAGACGCGGTGGTAAAGTATAAAGAAATAGGAGCGTTATTGGACAATTTATTGATATTCGAAAAAAGCTCTCCCGGCAGGGTTGGATATTCTCTGCCGGAGCCGGACATGCCTATCCGCCCGCTTGAGGAGCTTATTCCGCCGGAGTTTATCCGGGATATCCCACCCAAACTCCCGGAGCTGTCCGAGCCGGGAGCCGTGCGCCACTATACTAACCTCTCCCTGAAAAACTTCAGCGTTGACGGCAATTTCTACCCTTTAGGCTCCTGCACCATGAAATACAACCCGAAGGTGAACGACGATGCGGCGGGGCTTTCCGGCTTCGCCCTCGCGCACCCGCTTCAGCCCGACGAGGTGTCTCAGGGCGCGCTCCGGCTGATGCACGAACTGGAGGGTTTCCTTTGCGAGATTGGCGGGGTGGACCGGGTATCGCTTCAGCCGGCTGCGGGCGCGCAGGGCGAACTGGCCGGGATGCTGATGGTGCGTGCGTATCACGAGGCAAACGGCGAGGTAGAGAAGCGCGACAAGGTGATAATCCCCGACTCCGCACATGGCACGAACCCGGCTTCGGCGCACCTTGCCGGTTTCCATGTGGTGGAGGTGAAGTCCACGGCAGAAGGACTTGTGGACCCTCAGCGCCTACGGGAGGTGGTCGGGCCGGACACGGCCGGGTTCATGCTGACCGTGCCGAATACCCTGGGGCTTTTCGAGAAGGATATCATGGAGATATCGCAGATAGTCCATGATAGCGGGGGCCTGATGTACATGGACGGCGCGAACCTGAACGCCCTGGTGGGGCTTGTAAAACCTGGCGATATGGGTTTTGACGTCGTGCATTTCAATCTGCACAAGACGTTCTCCACTCCGCACGGCGGCGGCGGGCCGGGCGCGGGCCCGGTGGGTGTGAAGGCGCTATTAGCGCCTTATCTTCCTGCGCCTACCGTAGAAAAAGAGGGTGAAAAATATTTCCTCGATTACAATAAACCCTTGTCCATCGGGCGTTTGCGGGCGTTCAACGGAAACTTCGGCGTGCTGGTGCGCGCGTGGGCGTATATCCGGACGATGGGCGCGGAGGGACTAAGAGAGGTTTCCGAAAACGCGATAATCAACGCAAACTACCTGCTGGCGCGGCTTCGCGAGAGATACCAGCCCGCCCACGACAGGTATTGCATGCACGAGTGCGTGCTCTCCGCGAAGCGTCAGAAGGAGCGGGGAGTGCGGGCGATGGACGTGGCTAAGAGGTTGCTGGATTTCGGTTTTCACGCGCCGACGGTCTATTTCCCGCTGGTCGTGGACGAGGCGATAATGATAGAGCCGACGGAGACGGAATCGAGGGAGACGCTGGACGCTTTCATAGACGCGATGATAAAGATAGACGACGAGGCGACCGCCGACCCGGAACACTTCAAGGACGCGCCGTACACCACCGAACTCTCCCGCCTGGACGAAGCGGAAGCGGCCAGAAGGCCGATAATCCGCTATGTTAAGTAGCCTTTTTCTGCTCGTATAAATAACTTCTTATTAAATGACGACGGGATTAGGAAAACCGTAAAATACGCGGTATCAGAACCTTTATTTTTCAATCACTTGCGGGCGTGGAGACAGTGATTTTCCGTGTCTTGAAAATGGGCAGATTATCGGGAGTAACATGATGTAAAATAAGATAAAATAGCGGCAATGCCACTTTAAAAACGATGTCTCCGTAACCCCTGCCAGACGTATCAAAATACCCCTGTAATGGCGTAAAACCCCCCATTTTTGACACACGATAAAATTTGCCCATAAATCCATTTATATATAGGGGGCGAGCGAAGCGAGCGTTTTCCCCACCGCTTACCGAGGGTAGTTTCCGAGGTTAGCGCGGGGCTACACCTTGAGTCGGTGATGTGTTGGCGGGGAAATCGAGAGGAGCTATTAAGAGCGGAATGGAGACGGTGCCGGGGGCAAGAATCACATACCCCCTCTTTTAGGACAACGGACTTTTAGTATGCCATTTCAGAAATTCTTCCTTGGATACCTCGACATCATTTAATATCTTACGAAGAATCCCTCGTCCCAAATCCTCGCCTTTATGGTAAGGAACAACGCATGTTCTGCCGTCGGCGTGCCTGAAAAATTTATGGCTCCCTTTTTGCCTGACTTCGGAGAATCCCCACTCGTTTAAAAATTTTATGACTCTGTCGGCTCTGACGGCTGGGAACGTGGTCATTTCACGACTTCGACCTGCTGGACCCCGACAAAACGCAGATGTTCGGGTTCCTCTTCTTCCATGCAGAGCTCTATGACTTCCTTGACGCGCGGGATGAGTTCGTCCATTGACTTGGCCTGCGTGTAGCAGCTTTTGAGGGCAGGGACGGTGGCGACGTAATAGCCGTCTTCGTCCTGTTCTATCAATACGGAAAAATTATACACTTTCATGTTAAGCTCCTGATAATCGTCATCTATCTTAAGGTTATTGATTTTTAACGGCATTGTCAACGATATTCATTAAGGCAGTCTTCTAATTCATTGACTTATCCCCGTAAAAAAGCTATAAATCCCGTCTATGGAACTACTGCTGCAACAGCTCATTAACGGCCTGACGGTGGGCGCGGTGTACGCCCTTATCGCGCTCGGGTACACGATGGTGTACGGCATACTGGAGCTTATCAACTTCGCGCACGGCGAGATATACATGCTGGGTGCGTACCTGGGCATCATCCTGCTTGGCTTCCTCACCGCGACCGGCGTGACCGCGCTATCCCTTCCGCTCTCCATACTCATCACGATAATCGCGGCGGGCGCAATCTGCGCGGCGTACGGCGCGACGATGGAAAAAATCGCGTACAGGCCGCTACGGGAGGCCCCGCGATTGGCCCCGTTAATCTCCGCGATGGGCATGTCCATTTTCCTCCAGAACTACGTGATGCTGACACAAGGCCCGAACGACAAGGTCTTCCCGCAGGTGATACCGATGACCAAGTTCAAGTTCATGGGCGTGGACGTGACGTATATACAGTTATTTATAATGGGCGCGTCGCTCGTGATGATGGCGGCGCTGCATTTCTTCATCATGAAGACGAAGATGGGCAAGGCCATGCGCGCGACGGCGCTGGACAAAAAAGCCGCCGGGCTGATGGGGATAAACATAGACTCCGTCATATCCGTAACGTTCATCCTGGGCTCCTTCCTCGCGGCGGTCGCCGGGGTGATGGTCGGCATATATTACGGCACGGTGAACTTCTACATCGGTTATATTGCGGGCATGAAGGCCTTCACGGCGGCGGTGCTGGGCGGCATCGGGAACGTCCCAGGCGCGATGCTCGGCGGCTTTATCCTTGGGATACTGGAAAGCCTCGGGGCCGGGTATCTGTGGCCGGAATACAAAGACGCGTTCGCGTTCCTCGTGCTGGTATTGATACTGATCATCCGTCCGCAGGGGCTCCTGGGCGAGCGCGTGCCGGATAAAGTTTAAAACCTTTTTCACCTTTTTACGGCAAAAGGTAGGGGTCCCCGCCGCTTACCGAGGGTAGTTACGAGGTTAGCGTGGGGCGGTCGCCAAAAACGGTTAAAGTAGCGGATTTTTTAAAATGAATAAATATTTAAAATGCCTGCTTACCGGAATATGGATTGGCCTTCTCGCCGTTCCATTCGCCGGGATTGTCAGGGCCGCGTACATCGCCTCCGCGGTAGCCGCCGGGTCTGCTGTGGCGACATTTTTTATCCAACTGAGGCGCGCGGGGACCATCAAACTCCCGGCGCAAGGCGCGCTGATTGAGAGGGTAGAAAAATTCTACACCGGCCCTAAGAAAATAATTGCGATATCAATCCTAGCCGCGGCGCTTGTCGCGTTTCCTTTCGTCACGGACCGCTACGCGCTTGACCTCGCTACGCAGACCGGGATATATATCGTCCTCGCGCTGGGGCTGAACCTCGTTGTCGGGCAGACCGGGCTTTTAGTGCTTGGATACGTGGCGTTCTACGCCGTCGGGGCGTACACGTACGCCATCCTCGCGACAGGGCATTGGATAAACTTCTGGGCCGCGCTTCCCATCGCCGCGTTCATGGCGGGTATTTTCGGCTTCGTCCTTGGCGCGCCAACGCTTCGGCTCCGGGGCGATTACCTGGCCATCGTCACGCTCGGGTTCGGCGAGATCATCCGGATAGTGCTGAACAACTGGGACAAGCTGACCGGCGGGCCGAACGGCATCACGGACATCCCCAGGCCGAAGATCGGCTCTTTCGAGTTCAGCAGCCTGACGCCCTACTATTACCTCGTGCTGGCGTTTGCCGCGCTGGTCATATTTTTCGTGAGCAGGCTGAACGACTCCCGCATAGGCCGCGCATGGATTGCCATACGCGAGGACGAGACGGCGGCGGAGGCGATGGGCGTGAACACGACGTGGCTGAAGCTTTTGTCATTCGCGCTGGGGGCGGTACTTGCGGGATTGGCGGGTGTTTTTTACGCGGCCAAGATGGGTTTTGTAAGCCCCGAGAGTTTTAATTTCCTGGAATCGGTAATCATCCTCTGCATGGTGGTGCTCGGCGGGATGGGGAGCATACCCGGCGTCATCCTCGGGGCGGTTGTGCTGTATGTCCTGCCGGAGGCGCTTCGGGATTTTCAGCAGTTCCGCATGCTGATATTCGGAGGCTCGCTCGTGGCCCTGATGGTGTTCCGCCCGCAGGGGATAATCGGGACGAGGCGGCGGGGAGTGTAGATGAAGCAAAAAGAAGTGAGTGATTAAGGGCTAACGTTACAAAACAATAATAGGAATTTCTAAATGAATGAAGACTTAGACAACGCACGAAAACTTGCCGATTTAATTGTAGCATCCCTTCCCAAGCGAATTGAGATTGCCGCTCTCTCTTTAAACTCAAAGCTACCGTTCAAAGCTCTTGGACTTCGCGAACTACTGATTCATAGAATGGCGGATTTAGCGACAGCAGCAGTTGACCTGTTCTATCAAAAGAAAGCGATTCCAGCAGTTATAATAACCCGCGCTGCAATTGAAACTCTATCTATTTTATATGCCCTCCATGAGCAGACAAATGAATTTCTAAGTGAGAAAAATATCCCCAAATTTGACGATTTTTTGATGAAAAGTTCCATGGGCTCAAGAAAAAACCCAGATTTACCTGCGCCCACGAATATCCTTACGTTTATAAAAAAAATTGAAAAAGATTATCCTGATTTCGGTTTTGAATTTTATTATGAAACTCTGTGTGAGTACACCCATCCAAACTGGGCAGGCACATTTGGTTCTTATGGACTATTGGATAGAGACGCTTTGGTTCTTCAGTTAGGTCCAACAGAAAGAGCTAATGCTTCAAATATTGGAATCCTAGCTCTTTGTTCTACATTGGAAGCTTTTCGTTTCTTTTATAATAGCTTGAGCGATCCTCTACTTCAACTGAATGATTACTTTGAAAAGCAGGTCCCCGATAGCGAGGACCTTACCTTTTAACGAACTTAATGCAGCAGCGGAATCTCTTTTCTCAGCTTTACCAGCATCTCTTCCGCGGCCTGGCGCTGTCTTTTTAAATCGCTTGCCGACTGTTCCACTGGCCCTTTATCGCGCAGGAAATTTCCAGACAGGCCGTGTTCCTTCAGGAGCGCCTTGTAGTCCGCCGGGAGTTCGTCCGGCAGGTCAATTCCGGACATTACGCCGAAGGCGAGCGCCCAGCACCGCGCCGTCTTCGCCACGTCGTATCCGCCGCCGCCCAACGCAACCCACGGGCGGTTCATTTTTTTATACGCCTTCACCGCCGCCTCGAAACCGTTTGTCGAAAGCAGGAAGTGGGTGAGGGGGTCCGTATCCATGGTGTCCGCGCCGAGCTGCGTTACCAGCACGTCCGGGTTGAACTTCTCAATCAGCGGCGGCACAAGCTGATTAAACGCCCAGACGAAAACCTCGTCGCCCGTTTCCGGAGCGAGCGGAAGGTTCACGGCATAACCCTTGCCCCTGCCCGCGCCGCTATCTTCCGGGAAGCCCGTGCCGGGGAAGAGGTAATGACCGTTTTCGTGCAGCGAGACGGTGAGAACCTTATCCGTCTCGTAGAATACGTGCTGGACTCCGTCGCCGTGGTGGGCGTCGATATCCACGTACGCCACACGAAGGCCCTGTTTCACCAGATACATTATGGCGACGGCGGGGTCGTTGATGTAGCAGAACCCGGATGCGCGAGAGGGCATCGCGTGGTGGAGGCCGCCGGAGATATTGAACGCCGCTGACGCTTCGCCGCCATGCACCGCCCGCGCGGCCTGAAGTGACGCGCCGGTTGAAAGCATCGAGCCGGCATAGACTCCCTTGAAGGCCGGGTTGTCCCCGTAGCCCAGGCCCCAATAGGCGGGGTTATCCGGCGCGCGGCCTTCGTCTATGCCTTGAAGTACGTCCAGGTATTCCGGGCCATGCACCCACTCGGCCTCTTCGCGCGTGCAGGGAAGGGCCTCGATTTCGTTGACCGCTTCCGCCTCGAATGCCCCGCAAGCTTTCAGCAGTTCGTGCGTAAGCTTCAGCCGGAGCATCTTCAGCGGGTGCGAAGTGCCGTAGTCGTAGTCCTGGAATTTTTCGGAGTATACGAATGCCGTCGTCATTTGCGGCTTCTGCTCATCGGAGTGCCCAGGACGTTCTCTCTTTGAATCACCCGCTGTCCCGCTAACTCCGGCTCCTTGTATATTACGTTCGACGTGTCCCAGTATACCGTTATCAGTTTCGGGCCGAACGGGAAACTCTTCAATGGGCTGTCATCAGGCATGTCCACATCCGAGAGCGAAATCCCGATGCGCGAGATCATGTGGTTCTGCAGATAGACTACGTTGGTCCCTTTAAGGCAGAGAAACGGAAGGGTCCCGGTGAACGGGATGTTGCTGACGATCGGGCGCATCCTGATGCTGACAAGCCCGCTTCCCCCGGAGGCGACGTCGAGCGTGACGAGCTTGCCGCTCCCGCCCCATTTAAACTGGCCGCTGCGAGCGCCGTCCCCGGCGGGCTTGTTATCCATGCAGAAGTTTTCCGTGAAGTACCCTTTTTTGTCCCCGAACTGGACGTAGGCCGGCAGGAGCCCGAACTCGCTCATGACTTCCTTGCCCCGGCTGTACCGCGCGGCGTATATCCCGCCCAGGGTATAGCCGGGCACGACCTCCGAAACCTTGAGCGGCTCCGGTATCCGGTCCTTCACTTTTTTTACCGGGACCAGGTAGAGTATGGTCATGCTAAGAGATTTCACGATACCTCTTTTTCCAGAAGGTCGTAAAGCCCGTCCCTTTTCGTTTTTAATTCATTATACCACCGCGTAATATCCGATACCTGGTTAAAATCTCCATAAACCTCCGGTCTTAAGAGTTTTTCCTCGGCGGCTTTAAGCTCGTCCTCAAGCCCCTCTATCTCCCTTTCCAGCTCCGCTATCCGCCGCTCTTTTAATTTTATATCTTTTTCTTTCTTCTTTTCAAGGGCTTGTTTCTGCTTGCGGTCCTCCCATGCGGCCCTGCCTTCGTTTTCCGGCTCCCGGCTTTCGACCTCCGTCTGAAGTTTTTTCTCCAGGGTATAGGAGTAGTTCCCCCAGTATTCGGTCAATCTGCCGCCGGATAGCTCATATGTTTTTTCCGAAAAACTGTCCAGAAAATAGCGGTCGTGCGATACGGCGAGGACCGTGCCGCCGAAGCTTTTCAGCGCCTCCTCTAAGGCCTCGCGGGACGGTATGTCCAGGTGGTTCGTCGGCTCGTCCAGCACCAGCAGGTTCGCCCCGGCGAGGATTGTCTTGGCGAGCGCCAGCCGTCCCTTCTCGCCGCCGCTTAAATCCCCGACCTTCTTCTGGACATTGTCCCCGGAGAAAAGGAACGAGCCTAAGAGGTCGCGCATCTCCTGTTCCGGGGCGAGGGGCTTCGCGGCCCATATCTCGTCCAGGACCGTGTTAGTCTCGCCCAGGCCCTCAAGCCCCTGCGCGTAATATGCCGCCTTCACGTTAGGCGAGATGAATATCTCACCCGCGTCCGGTTTCGTCTCTCCGAGTATTATTTTAAGGAGCGTGCTCTTGCCGCCGCCGTTCCTGCCGATTATCCCGGCGCGCTCGCCACGCCTGACTGTAAAATTTACGTCTTTCAAGACCTCTTTCGCCCCGAATGATTTCGAGACCCCGTCCGCTTTCACGACCGTATCGGCGGAGCGCTTGACTTCTCCCCATTCAAACGACAGGCCCGCCGCGTCCCCCTTTGGCCTGGGCGGCATGTCGAACCTCGCCAGGCGCTTCTCGCGTCCCTTGGCCTGGCGCGCATGGACTCCCGCGCGCATCCGGTTGATGTACTCTTTTTCTTTTTCCAGCCTCGCGCTCATCAGGTCGTAGTGCCTCTGCCTGTCCGCGATTCTTTTATCTTTCTCTAACCTGTACGCGGTAAAGCCGCCGTTATATTCCTCGGCCTGGCCGTCCTCTATCTCTATTATCCGGCCGACGACCCGGTCGAGGAAATAGCGGTCGTGCGATACGAGAAGGACGGTGCCGGGATAGTTTTTAAGGAACTCCTCCAGCCAGAGTATAGCCGGGACGTCAAGGTGGTTCGTCGGCTCATCCAGCATCAGGAGGTCGTTCTGGGCGAGGAGGATTTTCGCAAGGTATAGCCGCGTGCGCTGGCCGCCGCTTAAGGTGGAGATTTTTCTGTCGAACTCGTCTTTATCGAACCCGAGGCCGGCAAGCGCCCCGGAGACCAAACTGTCGTAGGCGTAACCGCCGCTCTTCTCAAACTCTTCCTGAACGTGGCCGTAATCTTCGAGGGCTTTGTCGCAGCCCCTCCCGGAAGACGCGACCGGTAGACCGGCTGCGGCGGCGGAGGCCGGTAGACCGGCGTCAGAAAGTGCGGCTGCGGCTTCGTGGAGCCTGGTTTTAAGGGAGAGGACGTCCGGCCGGGCGGAGAGCATCTCTTCGATGAGGGTATTCCCCTCCGCGTACACGGCCTCCTGTTCGAGATAGCCGACCTTTATCCCGCGAGTGAACGCCATCTCGCCGGAGTCGGGCGCAGACCTGCCGCTTATTATATCGAGGAGGGTGGTTTTGCCGCTGCCGTTCCTGCCGATGAGGCCGGTTTTTTCGCCGGGGGAAAGGGTGAAGCTGACGCCCCGCAGGATTTCGCGCGCGCCCCAGGATTTTTTTATACCGTTAAGGCTCAGCAGGCTCAAGGTTTAATATTCTGTCTTCGTTGCACTCTGGACAGGTAAGTCATTCCTGCTGGTCGGTCCTGTCCTCGAAGCGGGCGTATTTGGAGATGAAGGTGAGGTTCACGTCCACTCCGGCGGGGCCGTTACGCTGTTTGCCGATGCTTAAGGTGGCCTTGCCGCGCCTCCCGCATTCCGGGAAGCAGGGCCCGTCCTTGGGGCATTTGCAGGGGTTGTAGAACTCTTCCCTGTAGATGAACATGATAACGTCCGCGTCCTGCTCTATCGCGCCGGATTCACGGAGGTCGGCAAGAAGCGGTTTTCTGTCCGTCCTGGTCTCGACCGCGCGGTTAAGCTGGGAAAGGGCGATTACCGGGCAGGCGAGTTCTTTAGCCAGGCCCTTTAACGACCGGGAGATGTCCGATATTTCCTGCTGGCGCGATTCGGAGTTCCCGTATCCGCGCATGAGCTGAAGGTAATCGACTATCACGAGTCCGAGCCCGTGCTCGCGCTTCAGCCTCCTGGCCTTCGCACGCATCTCCAGGACGTTCAGGCCGGATGAGTCGTCGATGAATATCGGCGCCTCGGAGAGTTCCCCGGCGGCGGTGGTAAGGGAGTTCCAGTCGCTCTGCTCCAGGTGCCCCGTGCGTATCTTTTTCCCGTCTATGCGCGCCTCCGAGGACAGCATCCTCATGACGAGCTGTTCCTTGGACATTTCAAGCGAGAATATCGCGACGGGAATTTTATTCTTTATCGCGACGTTAGACGCCATGTTCAGGACGAAGGCGGTCTTGCCCATCGAAGGGCGGCCCGCGACGATTATCAGATCCGACGGCTGAAGCCCCGCCGTAATCTCGTCTAACTCCTTGAACCCGCTCGGTACGCCGGTAATCATCTCCTTGCGGTTATAGAGGGCCTCTATCATCTCGAAGCTGTCTTTTATGATCGCCTTGATGCCGAAAAACGACGGCTTTATCTTCTTCTCGGCGATCTCGAACACCATCTTCTCCGCGTCGTCCAGGAACTCGTCCACGTTTTTCGTGTCTTCGTAGCCCCTGCTTACTATCGCAGTGGCGGAGTTGATAAGACTTCTCAGGATGGATTTTTCGCGGATTATCTTGCAGTGGTAGTGAATATTCGCCGCGTTCGGCACGGAGGAGAGCAGGCTTGATATATAGGAGAGCCCGCCCGCCTTCTCCAGCTCTTCTTTTTTACGCAGGACCTCAGGCAGCGTGATTAAATCGATAGCCTCGCCGTGGTCGGTAAGGTCTATCATCGCCAGGAAAATCTTCCTGTGCGACTCCTTGTAGAAGTCGTCCGGCATGACCAGTTCGAGCGCCTTGTCGATGGAGGTGTTCTCCAGCAATATCGCGCCCAGGATGGACTGCTCGGCGTCCAGGTTCTGAGGGGGCTTCCTTAAAAGCAGGCTTTCTTCGACAGACATACGGCTTTTGCTCCCAGGGAATAAACAGGCAGGTTATACAGTGTGGGGATATTAGCAGAAAAGGACATTAAAATGAAGCTCAAAAATAAAAAGGCGGCAGATATCTGCCGCCTTTTTTGTAACCTTGTAATTTTACTAATCTTCTTTTTTCTCCACCTTCACCGTGACGTTTGCCGTCACCCCTCCGGAGAGCTTGACCGCGGCCTTGTACTCGCCAAGCCTCTTGATAGGCTCGTCCAGCACGATTTTCCGCTTGTCCACTTCTATGCCCTGCTCCAGGAGCGCGCCCGCGATTTCCATGGAGGTGACGGAGCCGAAGAGCTTATCTTCCTCGCCCGCGGCATGGAAAAGCGTAACGGTCGTCTGGTCAAGCTTTTGGGCCAGGGACTGCGACTCCTTCTGGACCTTCTTTATCTTGTCCGTAACGACCCGCTTGTTGTGCTCTAACTGGCTTAAATTCCGCGCGGTGGCCTCCATGACGAGGTTCCGGGGTATAAGGTAGTTGCGGGCATAGCCGCGTTTTACTTCCACCACCTGGCCCATCTGACCGAGCTTTTCGACGTCTTCTTTTAATATGACCTGCATAATGTATTGCTCCTTTCGGGATTTTTGTCTTTAGGAACGGTTATGTTACAACAGGATAAAGGCCCTGTCAAGGATAAACCGCTGAAAATTCTTGACAAGGCCGTCAAGCTAAAGTAATATTTCAGAGTTTTAGCCGGTGTGGCTCAGTTGGTAGAGCAAGCGATTCGTAATCGCTAGGTCGTAGGTTCGACTCCTATCACCGGCACCATAAAGAAAAAGGGGTTACGGTTTATGCCGTAGCCCCTTTTCCGTTCAATGGTCTGATCTTGGGCTAAATTACTTTTAAACTGCCATCATCCGCAAGTTTCCTTTCTTTACTTTCTGCCGAAGATAATATTCCGAACATTCCTTGGCGAGTTTAATGAACAAGGCCGATCGTATATTTATGCCTGGAATTTCTAAAAGCTCTTTTAGCGATGCGTCATGCACATTATTTAGTTCCTTGTAATATTGCATCAATTGGGCCGCTAAGGGCTTTATATCTCCTTTAGGGATTGATAATACAAGCAGTAGCTCAAGGATTTCACTTTCAAGGAAGCCTTCAATCCCCTCTTCTATAAATTTTTTCATGATTTCTTTTCGATATTTATGTACTTCTGCAGTTGTCGGCATTGGTTAATCTCTCCTTTAGTTTATACATCTTAATGACAATACAGAGGTCCTTCGAAAACCGCAATATAGGGTTTTTCCCAGATAGACACCTATCGCCATTATCCTCCAATATACAGGTAATCATTAACGGCAACTTCTTTACAACAGGAGGGATGAAATGAATTTACAAACAGGATCAAGTAGTTATGGCGCCAGCTCTATTCTCTCTACCTTGGGAAGGACTAGTACTTTTACCAGGTTAAAAAATATTGAGATCAAAGAAAATGATTACATTGTAAAAAATTTGACTGAACCTGGCGATTTACAAAAAGCTTACCAGCTAAGGCATTTGATTTTTGCCGAAGAGCTGGGTTGGGTTTCAAAAACAGAAGCCGGGTTGGAAATCGACGATTACGATAAGAACGCGGTATCGTTCGGCGTTTTCGATAAGACGAATAATTTAAGTGCGTATATGCGTTTAATAATGGCCGGAAAACCTTTTATGATGGAGAATGATTTTTCTTTTCTGGTCAGTCCGGAGCATCATCTGAAAAAGGGAATGGATACAGCCGAAGTATCGAGATTATGCGTTGCCCCCGGCGCGCGAAACGATACCATATCCGGCAATTTTGGTCTCCACAGCACATCGATTTTCTTGCTTAAAGGTGTATATCAATGGTGCCTGAAAAACCGCATAGATTACTTGTATGCCGTTACGGAAGAAAAAATCTACCGGCTTTACAGGGCAAAGGGGTTCCCTTTTAAATTAATAGGCGAGCCGAGGCAAATGCCGGATGGAGTCATAGCGGCCGCCTTAATTATGGATTGGAAAGAATTTGAAAATCTGAATGAACTAAAGAGGCCGAGAATGTTCAAGTGGTTCTGTCAATCAACGTCGATGAGCCCTAAATCAAGTGCAATGGCTGTGGCATGAGTGCGGGTGACAGCATCAAGCTTGGACATCAGGTTGGATACATAGAGGTTAACTGTCTTCACGCTGATGCCTAAAATTATGGATATTTCCCAATCTGTCTTTCCCTGGGAAATCCATTTCAGGACCTCTGTTTCCCTGGGAGACAGTTTGCGGCAATAATTTTGTTTTTTATTTTGAGAAACGACTCTCTCCATCATCAGGTGAATGTGGGGTGTCAGATGATGTAAGATATATTCGGTGCGCGGATTACGTTCAAGGTCATTTCCGGATATTGAAATAAGACTTCCTTTTGTCTTTTTTATATTCCGCACGCCGAACGTATATCCTTCGAGCAACCCAAAATCCTGAGATAAGGAAAGAAAACTTTTGGGGGTTTTATATTTTTTATAGGTATCTTCCCAGTATTGCATTTGAAAAGTAGCGAAATGTTCTTTAAAGACAGGATCAATAAAATGTAATTCCTTCTGTGCGTATATTTTAGACCATTCTTCCGGGTAATTTACATTTAAATGATGGTATGGAATTTTCATGCCTTCGTTGTCGATATTTCCAAAGACACAAGTCGCATAATTGTGAGGAAGGAACCTGGAAAGGTTTAAAATAAAATCTTTTAAAGCCGCCTCACTATCGCAAGAAAGGGAAGAATGGATGAGGTCCAGAAGGGTTTCAAAATCTTTTTTTGATAAATTCTTTCGTTTCATTCTTAGCATTACTCATAAGTGGGGTAGTTATTTAAATCTTATTTATTTCATGAATCTCATAAATCTCTACAGTATCGCGAAAACAAAGTCAAGAATAATTGCCAAATTTACTTTGCACCAAGTAAACATCCCCATCACCGGCACCATAAAAAAAAGAGGTTACGGCTGGCCGTAGCCTCTTTTTTTTACTTTATAGTTGATTTATTTTATACTTTTTCCTAATATCGCTTTTATTAAAGGTTTTTAATCTTTGTATGGCCGGGGCATATTAATTATGGAGCAGCTAATGGAAACAATCTTCCTGATATTAAGCGGCGCATCGATACTGATGATGTCTTATTCCTGGTATAAGTTCTCAAAATTCAGGAAGACTCTGCACGGCGGGAGCATGAAATATACGAGCAATATATTTGCTCAAATAATCGGAGTCGAAATTATCTGCTTTCTCTCAATACCCTTCCTGCCAGTGATCCCCTGGGTTTCAAAAGAGATTATAATGGGGATCATGTTCCTTTTCGCAGCACTCTTCGTTTTACTTGTTGTTAATCTCTTTACAAAAATCGTATCCGACCTGGGGCTGTAAAAAGAATGGAACGTCTTAAAAAAGCCAAGGAAGATATTAGACTTACTATAGGGAATGTCCTTGGGAACTCTCCCAGCAAGGTCTTCTACACCCGGGTGGACCGCATTCTTGACGAGTGCGCCGATATGCCCTCTCTCGTACGCGCATGCTCCAGATTAATCAGCATAGCGGACCTTTTTATCAGCGAAGACAAAGCCAAGGAAATCAAGCGCAATTGCAATGAAATTCTTGAAAAAATAACCGCGTAAACACTTTCAGCCCTGATTATCGGTCATGCAACCCGGGACCAAGCACGGCGGCAACCTGCCGAAGACGCTCCAGGCCCTGAATCTCTTGCGGGAAGAGCGGGATCTCCGTAATCGGCAACTGGCCATATTGCCGCCGCAGCTGACGCAGATGCTCTTGTTGTTGTGCGGCCTTCTGCGCGAGGAAGGGCGAGTCCGCAGCCGTGATCACGTTGTTCACGATTAAATGCTCCACCTTCAACTCGTAGTGCGCCAGCTCGCGGAAGACGTCATCCAACTGACGCAACGCAAGCGCCTCCGGAATGGTCACCATCACGAACCGGACGGCCCGGCACAGAAACGCCATGCACAAGCTGGCGAGCGATTCCCACCGCCGAAGCACATCCATCATCGACTCGCGTTGCTCACCGGAGGTCCGCAAGTGCGAGTAGACTCTCGGCGCCAGGCGAAGGTGGCGAGCGAGGAGCGACGGGGTGCCTAACAGGGCCAGCGTCTGGCCAAGGGGCGCCGTATCCCATACGATGCGCCGGTACCGGCCCTCCAATGCGAGGCGGCGGACGTAGTCCACCATGAACTCCTCGTTGAGCCCAGGCAGCACGGACGTCATGAACTGGACGAAGGTGTCGTAATCTACGTCCACAAACGCCGAAAAGATGGCGTACACCTCATGCCCGAACCGCTCGTCCCACATTGTACGCACTTCCTCCAACCCGAGCTCGGTGAGGAAGAGGTGCTTCACAACCTCGTGCTCTGGCTCCGACCGCGGCCGGTCGAAGATGTGCGATAGCGACGGCGTGGGGTCGGTGGACAGGACCAGTGTAGGCTCACCGGCCTCCGCAAAGTGGAGCGCTGTGGCCGCGGCGCACGTAGTCTTACCCACTCCGCCCTTTCCCAGGAACACGCGGATGCGAGACCCGGACAAGTCATCACCGTTCATTGCTGTTTAGTCAATCCAGAAAATAATTTGAGCATGTTTACAAGTTTTACTTTCCAGCCTTCTACCGGCCATTTCAGCTCATGCTTGCCGCACATGGAATCAAACCTGTTCAGACTGAATATCTTGTCCTTGAGGGCATCGTCAAACACTTCCGTATCTTCCATTTGTCTCATGACATCTTTGGACATGCGGATATGCTGCCTGATTTTCTCCGCCTCTCCTTTACCCATAATGCCGTGCGCGGCCTTAAGCTCGGCAAGACGCATGGTGCCGTCATAGGTCGCCCGTACTATATCGTCCCGCGTCATCCACTGAGTCTCATAATTCAGTCTCAGTTTCCAGGTAGGCATAAGCATTGCCTGCCTGTGCTCCGCGAGAGTCCGGAAGAAAAGCCGGTACCCGAACAGCTCCGGTTCCTCGAACAGCCTGCTGCCCGGATCGATAAAGGGGGCCAGAGGGGCGATTATCGGCATGAGTTTCTTCGTCCTGCCATATTTTTGCAGCAGGTCGCCGCAGTACTCGACCGTTTCCATGACCGACTGGTAATCCTGGTACGGAAGCCCCACCATAAAAAACAGGTCGAGCCTTTTGCAGCTGCTCTTCATAAACGCTTCGATGGAGGCCTCTAACTCCTCGTTTCCGTACGATTTCCCGAAAGCCTTTCTGACCTTGGGGTCATGGGACTCAGGCGAGATCTCGACATTGAAGTTGATCAGCGAATCCGCAACTTTCCTGATGAAATCCGGGGAAGGCGGGTGAAAAAACTCAAAGCCCACCTGGTTTTTAATGCTGTACTTTTTCATGGCGGACAGAAATTTATCGGTATAATCCCGCCCTGACTGGAGTATGTCGGCGATAACCATAACGGGCGCGCCGGTATACTTGGCGACATTCCTGATATCTTCAGCGAGAAGTTCCGGAGACCTGAATGCAGGCTTGACCCGTCCGCAGAGCCTGTTGAAGGCGGATTTGGAGCCGCCGCAGGGAGCGCAGTCATGGGTACATCCCCTGCAGGAAAAGACCGCCATTACAGGATTGGAGAGCCAGTTTTTGAATGGAAGATAGCCGGAGGGGTCGTGGTACTTCAGAGCCATTTTCAATGGATGGGAGCAATCGAAACTCACGTAGTCGATATTGTCAGGCAGAAATGAAATCTCATTAACGATAATATTCCCGTTAGAGTCCCGCCAGACCAGGTTCGGTATATTTCTGTAATCTCCGTCGTACTTGATTGCTTCCATCAGGAGCCGGAGCGGCTCTTCGGTGGAGTCGCCACGCATGACGAAGTCCACGAAGGGATAGTCGCGCATTATTTCCTGGTGGTAATAGGTCGCCGACAACCCCCCCATGATGACCGGTATGTCCGGGTGATGCCGCTTCGCAATTTCGGCGATGGCGAGGCTCCCGTCAACATGAGGAAGCCAATGGAGGTCGATGCCGAAGGCGATGGGATTGAGCCGTGCAATGAATGCTTCCGGGTCGAACGAGGCGTTCAGAAGCATTTTCATGGCCAGGTTGACGATCCTGACTGAAATTCCCCGCTGGTTGAGATATTCGGACAAGGTTAGAAAGCCAATGGGATAGTTCTCGAAAATGGACGAGGAGGGGACAGCGACGCTGATCGGGCCGTAAAAGATCGGCAGCTCGCGGAATTTGTAGTTGCTCGGGGGATGAAGCAGGACCAGATCGACGTGCCGCATAGTCTATTGACCCCCGTTCGCCCTGTAACTGCTTCGGTATGCTATCCTTACCTATCAGAATACCATTTTTCGCTAAGAATATCCTGCGTGTGGTATTTTAATTAAAATCCTTTAAGATTCCCGATAGTTATTGCAAAAAAGCCTTATTTCTGGTACAAATTTAACTAAAGAAAACCGGCCTTTTCAAGTTTTCTCATTTTAATATTGGTATCAGAGAGGAAAGTCTGAAGATGCATTTTAAGAGCTGCCTGAGAATCGTTCTGGCCGCCGCCCTCCTCGCCCTCCCCATAGCAGGCACCGCATTTGCCCAAACGGGCAAAAATCCGCATACGATAAAGCTGAAGGCCACGGAGATAGATACCGCCGGGCCGAACCTCTCCATATTTTCGGAGGGACTGCCGTCCCCCGGGGGCCATTTCTATATCGTCCAGTTTTCCGGCCCCGTTCAGGAGGATTGGAAGCAGAGGATAAGCGACATGGGCGTGCAATTTCACGGATACCTCCCGGATGACGCTTTCCTCGTGAAAATGGACGCCTCTACTGCGGCTGAAGTAAGCGCGGACCCGGACGTGACATGGGTGGGGCCGTACAGGCCGGAGTTCAAGGTCGCGCCGAAGAGGGCTGCGTTAGAGACAGCGCCGGCTGAGGCCCTGCCTCCGGCTGAGGCCCTGCCTCCGGGCCAGAAACAATACACGGTGAAGGTATTCGACGGCGAAGACCTGCATACCGTAACCCGCAACCTCGAAGCGCTTGGCGCGACGGTGAATGTGGTGGCCGACCACGGCGGTCTGAACGGAAAAATCCTCCGGGTGCAGATGGACGACAGCACGGCACAGGATGCCGCCAAGATAGACGAAGTGGAGTGGGTGGAGGAATTCATTCCGAAAAGGCCGCTCAACGACGTGGCTGTCGGCATCGTCCTGAACGGCACGCCGGGCACTCCGGGCGATGCTATAACTTATCCGCTTTCGCTTACCGGGACAGGGCAGGTGGTCGGGATAATGGATACCGGGCTGGATACCGGGGATGATTCCACGTCTACCAGCATCCATCCGGCGTTTGCCGGGACCGTCAGTAACGGCAAACCGAAAATATTGAGCCATTTTGCCTACGATCCCGCAAGGAATGGCGCGTGGAGCGACCCAGAGATAACCTATACCGATTCCTCTGGCACACATTATGCGGGCGGCCATGGGACGCACACCTGCGGTTCCTTGGCTGGAAAAACTTACATGGGAATATCAGGCATGGCGTATGACGCCCAACTGGTTTTTCAATCGGTTTATGACATAAATAATCCAGGCAATCTTTATATACCCGATTTAAATTCACAAGGGTTCCTCGACGCATACAACGACGGCGTAAGGGTGCACAGCGACAGCTGGGGCGGGAGCAACCCCGGCGAATACGATTCGTGGGGGTGTGTCGGCGCGGACACCTTCATCTGGGAGCACAAGGATTTTGTCGCATGTTTCGCGGCGGGCAACGGCGGCGTGGACGCCAATAAAGACGGAGTAATCGATCCGGATTCCGTCATTTCGCCCGGTACGGCAAAGGACGTGATAACAGTCGGCGCGTCCGAGAACAACAGGCCGGGTATTAATGATTATTATGATACCTGGGGAGCCGACTGGCCCACACTTTTCCCTGTAAATCCAATCAAAAGCGGTTTTATTGCCGGCAACCCTGGCGGCATGGCGGCATTCTCCAGCCGGGGGCCGACCGCCGACGGGCGGGTAAAGCCGGACCTGGTCGCGCCGGGGACGTACATACTCTCGACAAGGTCTTCCCTTGTGCCTGCCGCGCCGTCCAACGGTTTCTATGGTGTCTACTGGGCCGCCCCGGACGATAGCTGGATAGTTCCGTCATATAGCAGTTCATACGACACTTATTTCGCCTTTGACAGCGGGACGAGCATGGCGACGCCGCTTGTCGCCGGGGCCGCCGCGCTGGTGCGGCAGTATTATATGGTCGATCAGAGCGTGACTAATCCTTCCGCCGCGCTCATAAAGGCGACTCTTATCAGCGGAGCGTACGACATGGCGCCGGGCCAGTATGGAGGTTTCGGGACGGCAACTCAGGAAATCAAGCACCCGCCGGACAATAGCCAGGGCTGGGGCAGGGTGAACGTCACGGATTCCATAAACCCTCCCGCGCCGGAAAAAGTCCAATTCGTGGATGAGCCGACGGGCCTTTCCACCACAGGACAGACGCTTTCGTATTTTTATAACGTGACCGATACGACCGTGCCGCTGAAGGTCACGCTCGTGTGGTCGGACTATCCGGGCGCACCCGAAGCGGGGACTGAACTGGTCAACGACCTGGACCTCACCGTGACCGGGCCGGACGGCACGGTTTATCACGGCAACCAGTTCGATGCGAGCGGTTATTCTACTCCGGGCGCTGCCGGGTTTGACAGGACGAACAACGTTGAGGTGGTCAATATTAACCCGTCCGCCCTCACAACCGGCAAAACGATCGAGGTGGACGTGACCGGCCACGCCATCAATTCGACGGGTGAGTCCGAATCGCCCGGCCCACAGCCCTTCGCACTTGTAGTCGAGGGCGGCGGCGTAAGCCCGGGATCCTGCGACTTTTCCCTGACATCTCCCGGCGCCGCAGTGACATACAGCGCCTATTCCGGGAGCTTCGATGTAAACTGCAACGGTGCATGTTCCTGGAAGCCCGTGAGCAATACCTCCTGGATCACCATAACCCCGCCTTCCGGCGGCGAGGGACCCGGCACCGTCAGCTATTCCGTCCTTCCGAATCCTACCCAGTCTCAACGAATTGGCTACATCTTAGCGGGCGGGCAGAGCTTCCAGATAACCCAGGACCCCGCGCTGCCTGTGTTTAACATGTCCATGGCGCAGGAAGGCCAGACCGTCACCCTGAGCGCGAAGTTCTCCCTGGGCGATTTCCCGATGGTTAGGGTCCCCGTTACCTTCTACGACCAGACGGGCGGCGGCAGTTATGTCAAAAAAGGGACTGTATATACGAAAAGCGACGGAACGGCCACGATAAGATTTACGGCGGCAGTGAACGCCCATTCGGCATATGCGGCGCACCCCAATATAACGAACTCCACGGCGGGGACAATACTGGCGCAGAGCGCCCCGGCTCCGCCGCTTGGTTACTCGATAGCCAGGGTCGCGCCATCTTCTCCGCCTTCTCCGGCTAACGGACAGGTCGTCCAGACCCTGCCGGTCGTATTATCATGGTCCCTGTTGCCCGACGCGACGGATTACGAGGT
>JBARKJ010000134.1:0-6884 GCA_049801375.1 Nitrospirota bacterium
ACCAATGCCCGAATAGCTCCGCATCGTAGGGCGCGGTCAGGATGCCGGGTGTCTTTTTATCCTTCAAATGTTCGGAGAGCGCCGCCTTCACCATCTCCTTGAAATGGTATGCCTGCTCCGGGATGAACTTCTGCGCCTGCTCCGGCTTGTAATTCTTTTTCTCCGCGAGGTCCGCCTTGATATCGGTGACGGCCCAGTACCGAAGGCCGCCCGGGAAGCGCTTCTTGTGAAAATCCAGATACTGCGAGTTGCCGGGATAGCCGTGTTCGCCGCTCCATACCTGGAGGCCGGTCTTAGGGTCTCGGGTGAGTATTGCGACGGGCCTTTTCCCCGGCTTCGTCCCCACGAAATATACATCATAGGGCGATTTTTCCGGGTCGAGCGGGCGGGGCTTGAACTCCTTGGAGAACTGTCCCCAGAGCTTCTCAAGAGCCTCGTACCTGTCGAGATAGACGCCTATCGGCTTGCCGCCTTCAAGCATGTGCGAGTCCACGATGAAGTACTGGATGCCGTTCTCGCTCAGGAACTCCTCGACGCCTTTGCGGTCGTAAGGTTCAAGGCCCGGCGAGGCCACCGGAGGAGACCATTTGTATCCGGGCCGGTACGCGCACTCCGGGAGCCAGATGCCCTTGGGCTTTCTTCCGTAGTTTCTGCGGTACGAGGCAACCGCCTGCTTCACCTGCGCCTGGATGCTCTCGTCGCGCGAAAGCAGCGGAAAATAACCGTGGGTCGCGCCGCAGGTTATTATCTCGATATGCCCCTGCCTCTGGTAATCGGCGAACGCTTTTACGACGTCGCGCTTGTACTTGTTATTGAACGCATCAAGGGCGCCGCCGTAGAAATCCTCCCACATCTTCGCGACCTTCGCGAGACCCGGCTCCTTTGTCGTTTTGAACTCCGCCTGGTCCGCCTGCGCCGCTTCGATTTTATTCTCCAGGTATCCCACGAATTCGTCATGGAAGCCTTTATTTTTGAGCATTTCGGTCAGGACGGGCGTGATACCCAAGGTAATCTTCGGCGATATGCCCTCATCGACTAAGCGCCCGATGACGTTCAGGATTGGGATATAGGTTTCGGCGGTCGCTTCGTTAAGCCAGTCGGTTCCGTGCGGCCACCGGCCATGAGATAGGACATACGGGAGGTGCGAGTGCAGGACGAACGTGAAGCTTCCCAATTTTTTGCGAGCGGCCACTTTTCACCTGTAGATAAGTTGTTAGAAAAACAGGGAGTTTAAGCGTTAATTTTCGCACAAAAGGGGGAATTTATCAAGGGGAAATGCGGGTTTTCGGAAAGGGGATTAATCTTCGACAATGGCCCCGGAGGGGCAGGATTCCATGCAGGATGCGCACTCGATGCATTTGCCGGTTATTTTAAATGCGGCCCCGGAGGCCTCGATGGCGTCGCTGGGACACTCTTCCCGGCACGCCCCGCAGGCGATGCACTGGTCTTGTAAAATTACAAAGGGCATTATACTTCCATTATCTCTTTTTCTTTGTGCGCCAGGGCCTCGTCCACGCGCTTTATGAAATCGTCTGTCATTTTCTGGACTTCCTGCTCGCTCTTCGTCAGTTCGTCTTCTGTTATCTTCTTGTCCTTCTCCGCCTTCTTGAGGGATTCGTTGGCGTCGCGGCGGAAATTGCGGATGACGACCTTCGAGTCCTCGGCCATTTTCTTGGCCTTTTTTGCCAGCTCTTTCCTGCGCTCCTCAGTAAGAGGCGGCACGACCAGCCGGATAATCTTCCCGTCGTTTACCGGGTTTATGCCTAAATCCGACTTCTGGATAGCTTTGTCGATTACCGCGAGCATCTTGGATTCCCAAGGGGCGATGACAATGGTGCGGCCGTCCGGGAGCGAGAGGGTGGCTACCTGGGTGAGCGGGGAAGGCGTACCGTAATAATCAACTTTTATATCGTCCACCAGCGAGAGCGAGGCCCTGCCGGTGCGGATGGTGGAGAACTCGTGTTTCAGAGAATCTATCGCCGATTTCATGTGGTCTTCGGCCTTGGTCTTTATCTCCGGTATCATCTCTTGTTTTTTCCCCTCACTATGGTGCCCACCTTACCGCCCTGAAGCACTTTGCGGATGTTCCCGGGCTTCTTGAGGTTAAATATAATTATAGGCAGGTCGTTGTCCATGCAGAGGGATATGGCGGTCGCGTCCATCACCTTCAACCCCTCCTGCAGCACCTCTATATAAGTAAGCTCGTCGTACTTCTTCGCGTTCTTATCCAACATCGGGTCGGCGGTATAAACGCCGTCAACCTTGGTCGCCTTGAGTATCACCTCGGCGCCTATCTCCATCGCCCGCAGCGCCGCGGCGGTATCGGTCGTGAAATAGGGGTTGCCGGTCCCGGCGGCGAATATCACGACCCGCTTCTTCTCCAGGTGCCGTACGGCGCGTCTGCGGATGTAAGGCTCCGCAAGCTCTTTCATCTCGATTGCGGACTGCACCCGCGTGCTGACGCCGTGTTTTTCAAGGCTGTTCTGGAGGGCCAGCGCGTTCAGTACGGTCGCCAGCATCCCCATGTAATCAGCGGACGCCCTTTCCATGCCGGAGGCGCTCGCGGCGAGGCCGCGGAAGATATTGCCGCCGCCGATAACGACGGCAATCTCAATGCCGTCTTTGTCGACGACCTCCTTGATCTCCTTTGCCACCACCTCGACCACTTCCGGGTCGATGCCGTAGGGCTCGCGACCCATCAGCGCTTCGCCGGAGAGCTTCAGGAGGATGCGCCGGTATTTCTTATTTATTGAGCTGCTCGGCGACTTCGGCGGCAAAATCACAACTCCTTTTTTGAAGGCCTTCGCCCAACTGGTAACGGACAAAACGCCGCACGGAGATGTTCTCGCCTATCTTGGCGATTTTCTCCGTTATTATGTCGCCGACCTTCTTCTTGCCTTCGGGGTCTTTTACAAAGACCTGGTCCATAAGGCATACGTCGCCGTAAAATTTTTCTATCTTCCCCTCGATTATCTTGTCCAGGATATTCTCCGGCTTGCCCGACTGCCTCGCCTGGTCCTTGTAAATCTCTTTCTCGCGCGCAAGCTCGGCGGGGTCAACCTCGTCGCGGCGGACGTATTTCGGATTCGCTGCGGCTATGTGCATGCTGATGTCCTTTACCAGGTCCTGGAACTCCGGCGTCTTGGCCACGAAGTCCGTCTCGCAGTTCACTTCCAGCAGGACGCCTATCTTGCCGCCCATGTGGATATAAGAACCCACCAGCCCTTCGGAGGTTATGCGGTCCGATTTTTTCGCGGCGGCCGACAGGCCTTTTTTGCGGAGAAAGTCAATCGCCTTCTCCATATCCCCGCCGGTCTCGGTCAGCGCCCTCTTGCAGTCCATCATGCCGGCGCCGGTCTTTTCCCTTAAATCCTTAACGTCTGTTGCGCTAATCGCCATCTCTGAAATTCCTCCAACAATCTTAGTAACGCCCCTTATTCCCCCTCTTAATGCGACCCATCGGAATGGGTGCCCCGGAGGGGGATCAAGGTGGAGTTATGAGAATTTTTATATTACGCGACCCCCGCGTCCCCCGCTTCGGCGGCGGTATCGGACTCCTGCGCGGCGGGCGCCTCCGGCTTCTCGCCGGTTTCCTCTTCCGCGGACGCCATCGAGGCGGCTACACGGCCTTCAACTTTGTCCTTGTGCCTCTGCTGGCCTTCGACTACGGCATCGGCCATCTTTGAGGCGATAAGCTTTATCGCGCGGATAGCGTCGTCGTTTCCGGGGATTACGTAGTCTATTACTTCCGGGTCGCAGTTGGTGTCCACTATACCCACGACCGGGATGCCGAGGCGTCTCGCCTCCAGGACCGCTATGGCTTCCTTGCGCGGGTCCACCACGAACACAGCGCCGGGAAGCCTGGGCATGTCTTTTATTCCGCCCAGGTTCTTCAGGAGCTGCAGACGCTGCTTCTCAAGAGAGGAGACTTCTTTCTTGCTTATCTTGTCGTAGGTACCGTCCTCTTTCATCTTTTCGAGCTTGCGGAGCTTTTCGATGCCCTTCTTCAAAGTCTCGAAGTTCGTCAGCATGCCGCCCAGCCAGCGCTGGTTGACGTAATACTGGCCGCAGCGGCCGGACTCCTCGGCAATCGAGTCCTGCGCCTGTTTTTTCGTGCCGACGAAGAGGACCGGTTTTCCTTCCGCGGCTACGTCAGACACGAAGTTATACGCCTCCTTGAACTTCCGGAGCGTCTTCTGAAGGTCGATTATGTATATGCCGTTTCTCTCCCCGAAGATGTACTTCTTCATCTTGGGGTTCCACCTCTTCGCCTGATGGCCGAAATGCACTCCGGCTTCCAGGAGCTCCTTCATCGTAATTACCGCCACTTTGCACCTCCGATTGGTTTTTGCCTCCACCCCGGTTTACGAAGGGAACTCTCTGAATCACCAGAATCACCGGCCCGATTCACGAAAGCACCGCCCTGCGTTTATCGCCCGGGGTGTGCGAGATAAAATATCCGGCCTGTAATCAGCCGGGAAACCTGCAATTTATAACATAAAGCTTGCGGTATTGCAAGGCCTTTTTCAGAAATGGTAGTCCTTGTACCCTTTAGTGAATTCCTCGTCTTTAAGCCCGGCGTTTATCTTTAAATCGCTGTACCCATAACTCTCCAGGAACTTGTCTCCGGGCCCGAAAATTCTTAATTTTATCGGCAGTTGAATAGCCTCGTCCACCCACATCTCCATTTTCGGGGCATAATACCCTTCAGCCGGCGTCTCTTTCAGGATATGCCAGGCCTTACGCCCGTAAACCTCGTCCTCCCCCAGAAGAGTAAGCTTCAGTTCCCCCCGTTCCCTGCCCCGTTTGACGTCTTTATCCACCGCCTCTATCAGCTTGCCGAGTCCCAGGTCTGTTATCGGGTGCCGGTTCTTTCTCATCGCCAGTTTTCCGTTCGGGTCGTAATTCCCCCTTAAAAAGCCTAAAAACCCTCCTTCGCGGCCCGCAATCTTCCCGCCGTTTTCCCCCTGCACGTAAAGCGCCTCCCTGCCCGCGTGCGGCCCGGGCGGAAGCCATTTCATATATATTTCAAAAGGCTTTTTGAACTTGAGCTGGATTTCTTCCTCGGGCAGGACCGTCCCGTTCACCCGCTCCTGCTTGTAAAAAATTGCCGTGTAGTCCTCCACCTTTGAATAGGCGCCGCTCATCGCGTTTAAGATTTCCGCTGGGTCCTGTGCAAAAGCCGGAACGGATAGAATGAGATAGGAGGAAAAGGCCATAAAAATCATTTTTGCCATCAATGGACGCCCCTCATATGTTATCTTATTAATAATAGCCTAAACGGAGGTTTTCTACATGAAAGTCACTGAGATAAAAAAAGGCATTTACTGGGTCGGGGCGGTCGATTGGGGCATCCGCGATTTCCACGGCTATATCATCCCGGAAGGAACTTCCTACAACAATTACCTCATCATGGACGACAGCCCCACGCTGATCGATACCGTGAAGCATGACTTCGCCCACATAACGCTGGATAATATCCGTTCGCTCATAGACCCCCATAAAATCCGTTACGTCGTCATAAACCATATCGAGCCGGACCACGCCTCGTCGGCAGTCGAGATAATGGAAGCGTGTCCGCTCGCAACGATGTACATGACGGAGAAGGGCCGAAACGGCCTGGCAAAATACTTCGACATATCGAAATGGACCATCCATACCGTAAAGACGGGCGACAGGCTGCCCATAGGCAAGCGGACGCTGATGTTCGTCGAGACGCCGATGCTCCATTGGCCCGATTCAATGTTCACATACGTTCAGGAGGAAAAGCTCCTCTTCAGCCAGGACGTCTTCGGCCAGCATATCGCCACGGCCTGCCGGTTCGACGACGAGTACACAGACTGCGAATCCGTCTCCATGCTCGAGGACGCGGTGCTGGACTACTACGCGAACATCCTGATGCCTTTCGGGAGCTTAACCAAGATGAAGCTCGACGAGGTGGCGAAGCTTAAACTTGAAATCGATATGATAGCCCCGGACCACGGGATAATATGGAGGAAGGGCGTATCCAAGATAGTCCGGATGTATCAGGACATGGCGTCTTTAAAGGCGCGGCTGTCCGTGGCGATAATCTACGATACCATGTGGGAGAGCACGGCACAGATGGTCCAGCCAATTTTAAACGGGGTGCTGGACGGCGGCGTGGAGTGCAAGGTCATAAAGCTCCGGGCAACTCCGATGAGCGTGGCGGTAAAGGAGCTGTGGAGGGGCCGGGGCGCGATAATCGGGTCGCCCACTTTAAATAACGGATTATTCCCCTCCGTGGCGGAGTTCCTGCGCTACCTCCGAGGTCTCCGGCCAAAGGGGAGGCTGATGGGCGCGTTCGGGAGCATGGGCTGGAGCGGCGGCGCGGTCAAGGAGGCGTACGGCGAGTTCGAGAAGATGGGACTGGAAGTAGTCCAGCCTGGCATTGAATGCATTCATCGCCCCGACGCCACGGATGTTGAGAAGTGCTACCAGTACGGCCTTGAGTTCGCGAAGCGGGTAAAGGAGTACGACGGGAAGTTCTAAGTGTCTTTATTAGCCCTGTTGGAGATTTCCATGAAAGTCTCCAGCAGGGCCTCTTTCCCCTCAAGAGAAATCGCGCGCACTGATTTCAATATCGGTATCCTGTCCCCGCCACTTGTGAGGATAACCCCCTCCGACAAGTTTATAGGCATACCCAAGTTTATGATGGGACATTTGTTTAACTCAGTAGGACAGACCAGGTCTTCACACATTTTATTTACAATGTCGGTCTCAGACTCATAGCTCATCATCTCAAGCGCAGTCTTGTTGACCATCCTTATAACGTGGTCGCAGTCTATGACCATTATCCCGAAATTCACGTTGTCGAAGATATCCTTCAAGGTCTTGTTTGAATGGGCCACCAGTTCCTCGGCCTG
>JBARKJ010000135.1:0-3782 GCA_049801375.1 Nitrospirota bacterium
ACAAGGCGCGGCTTGAATAAAGGCCGCGCCTTTTTTTATGCCAGGACCCGCTCCGGATGGGTATAGACGTTCATCCTCCGCCCCCTGGCAAACCCGATTACCGTAATGCCCAGCCTCTCCCCCAGCCTCACCGAAAGGCTTGTGGGCGCGCTCCTGCTTACGATGACCGGGGTGCGGCGCTTGGCGCATTTCAGAAGTATCTCCGAGGAGACCCTGCCGGTGGTAAAGAGCAGGGTATCTTCCGCATTTATCCCTTCCAGCAGGCATTTGCCGAATACCTTGTCCACCGCATTGTGCCTGCCGATGTCCTCCGCGAACGCTATAAACTCTTTCCCGTCCGAAAGCGCCGCGCTGTGGACGCCTCCGGTCTTTTCAAAAAGCTCCGATATCTTCCTGAAATGCGAGGCCAGTTCGAGTACCTTGTCCTGCGGGACGGCAAGTTTCGACCTCAGCTTCTTTATATCATGCGCGCCTTGGGGATAGATAAAGCTCACACCTCCGCCGCAGCCGGAAGTGATGGTCTTACCTGAGTTCCCCTCCCGCTTTTGCTGGGCGCCGCCTTTCAACTCCACGAAAACGCTTCCCTTCTTTATTGAAAGCGACGTGATATCGTCTCTCGACTTTATCATCCCCTCCGAGAAAAGGTAGCCCAGGGTAAGTTCCAGCGTCATCGGAGGCGTGTAAAGGAGCGTCGCCACCTCGAGCCCGTCTGCGAAAACCGTCAAGGCCTCCTCGGCCGCGACAAGGTCCTCCGTCTTTGACGGCACCCCGGAATCAAACCGCGTAATGAATACCCGCTTCTCGCCCGGCAATAGGCTTCACCCCCCGATCCGCAAACGATGGGTTCCCGCCTCTCCCACAGGTAGAGCGGGAGAGATTTGGTAAGAAGCACGTTGCTCCTCTTGTGATGAATCAGGTTATCAGAAAACGGGGAAATTTGGAAGATGTTATCTTGAATTGCCGGAGAGCAGGAGTGTTGTGAGGGCGGTTTTAGACTCGACTCCCACTTTTTTGAAGATGTTCCTGAGATGGACTTTGACAGTATTCTTGCTTATGCTTAAATTTTCGGATATTTCGGCGTTGGAGACACCTTCGGAGATTATAATCTTGATTATCTCCATCTCTTTTTTCGTCAGTTTGTAATTCTTGGATATCTTAAGGTAGTCGAGCTTATTTATAAGCTTCTCTTCCGACTGCTTCTGTATCGCGCGGTCTATGGCCGCTTTCAGCTCGTCGTACTCGAAAGGCTTCAGCAGGTAATCGAAAGCCCCTTTTCTGAGGGCTTTTATGGCGGAATCAAGCGAGGCATGGCCGGTAATGACGATGCATTTTGACTCCTGACAGCAGTCCTGCAGGTATTTCATGATGGCGAACCCGTTGCCGCCCGCCAGGAAGAGGTCGGTAATGATCAGGTTGAAATCGCCTTCCTTCAGCCTGACCAGCGCACCTTCCTCGTCCTCCGCCTCGATTACCTCAAAGCCGTTCCTCTTCAGGAACATCGACAGGCTGGCTCTTAGTGTCTCCTCATCCTCTACGAGCAGGACTCTGCCTTTTGTCATCTAACCCCCCCCTACCGGCGGAAATACAGCTACTACATCCCCATGAGAGAGCGCTCTTTCCATGGCGGCATATCTGCCGTTCACAAGGACTACCAGCGACGATTTACCCCATACGTCCGCCCGGATCAGCAGTTCCTTGCAGGTTGCCCCGTCCCGGAGGCTGAATACAGTAGCCCCCCGGAGCCTGTCACTTTCGGGCAACAGTAGCCGCATGGATGCTAAGAGTCTAAGTTCGACCTGCATTTAAATTACCCGCCAATTCCTCAAGTTGTTTCTAATGTAAATACTTTATATGCAATATTTTTGCCAATTGAACAATTTTTTTTATTCTGCCTTCGGATTCTCTTTGCAGGCATAAACATAAACGGCTATCAGTAATGGATTCGATTATCTGCGTAACATTCAACCAAACTTGATTATCTTAATTTTATCAATTTTCGCGCAAAAAACCTGCGTACTATCGCTCAATATTAAAAAGATAAGCTTATTTATAGTTTTAGCAGGAAACAGTAAATATTGCAAATGGGGGATTAAAAAGAGGGAGGCGCATACGCCTCCCTCTTTTTTGTTATTTTTCGCGGATTAAAAGAGGCCCAATATCTTGCCGTCTTTGTCCAAATCCACCCTTTCCCCTGCCGGGGAAGAAGGAAGACCCGGCATTGTCCTCATGTCGCCGCAGAGTGGATAGAGGAATCCCGCTCCCACTGAGGCACGGATGTCGCGCACCGGGAACGTATAACCGGAGGGCACGTTCTTCATCGCGGGGTCGTGCGAGATGGAGAGGTGGGTCTTCGCCATGCATATGGGGAGCTTGTCGAAACCAAGCTCTGTATACAGCTTTATTTTCTTCTCCGCCGCCGGCGCGTACGTCACTTCTTTCGCGTTGTATATCTTCTTTGCGATAGTCTCTATCTTCTCTTTTATAGATGCATCAAGCGGGTAGAGGAACTTGAACTTGCTGGGCTTGTCGCACGCCTTTACCACCGCCTCGGCGAGCTTCATGGAACCTTTGCCGCCGTCCGCCCAGTGCGTGCTGGTTACAGCATCCTCGGCACCCGCCTCGACGGCGAGTTTCCTGCAAAGGTCTATCTCCTTCTTCGTATCCGTGGCGAACGCGTTCACCGCGACGACGACAGGCACGCCGAAGTACTTCATGTTCTCAATCTGCTTGGCCAGGTTCTTGCAACCCTCGCGGAGCCAGTCTAGGTTTTCATTGACCAGCTCTTTCGGGAGTGGCTTGCCCGCAATGACCTTCGCCGTGCCGCCATGCATCTTCAGCGCCCGTATAGTAGCGACGATGACTACGCAGGACGGGGTGATGCCGGAGTAGCGGCATTTTATATCCATGAACTTCTCCGCGCCCATGTCAGCGCCGAACCCGGATTCCGTCACTACGTAATCCGCGAGCTTCACACCCATCTGGTCGGAGATTATAGAGCTGTTACCGTGCGCGATGTTCGCAAACGGTCCGCAGTGGACGAACGCCGGGGTATTCTCCAGTGTCTGTACCAGCGTCGGCTTTATCGCGTCCTTCAGGAGCACTGCCATGGCGCCCGCGCATTTAAGGTCCTCCGCGGTGACGGCCTTGCCGTCGAAGGTCGTTCCGATGACTATGCGGGAAAGCCTCTCCCTCAAGTCCTTGAGGCTGGTGGTGAGGGCCATTATGGCCATGACCTCGGAAGCCACGGTTATATCGAAGCCGGACTCGCGGGGATAGCCGTTCAGTTTCCCGCCCAGGCCCGTGATTATCTCCCTGATGCTCCTGTCGGAGATATCCATGACCCTGCGCCAGGTGATGGAGTGCGGGTCGATGTTAAGCTTGTTGCCGTGGTAGAGGTGGTTTTCCACGAAAGCGGAGAGAAGGTTGTGCGCCGCGCCGATGGCATGGATGTCGCCGGTGAAGTGGAGGTTGAAGTCCTCCATCGGGACGACCTGCGCATATCCACCGCCGGCTGCCCCGCCCTTTATGCCGAAAACCGGCCCAAGGCTCGGCTGGCGTATGTTCAGCACCGTATTCTTGCCGATCAGGTTCATGCCCATCGCCAGCCCGACGGAGGTCGTGGTCTTGCCCTCGCCGAGCGGAGTCGGGGTGATGGCGGTCACGTCTATTAATTTGCCGCTCTTTTTCTTCTTCAGCCTGTCGAGGACTGACAGCTCGACCTTCGCCTTATATTTTCCATAATACTCAAGCTCGTCTTCCTTGAGTCCCAGCTTCTTTGCTAC
>JBARKJ010000136.1:0-7104 GCA_049801375.1 Nitrospirota bacterium
AATTTCGCCTCTTGAAGACCCGGCACTTTTGCGCGGACTTCTAAGTGGCTCTCCGTTATCGCGAAGCCGTCCCCCTGTTTTTCGAGAGAGACCGTCGCCGTCGTGCTGATACTCTCCGGGGTGACGCCGGATTCGCCCAGTATCGCGGAGAGGGCCATGGTAAAGCAGCCCGCGTGCGCCGCCGCTATCAACTCTTCCGGGTTCGTGCCGGGTTTGTCCTCGAACCTTGTAGCGAATGAATAGGGCGTACTATTCAGGACGCCGCTCGCGCTGGATAAAGCACCCTTACCGTCTTTCAATCCGCCGTTCCAGACCGCTGAAGCCTTGCGTTTCATTCTAGCCTCCAGATTATCTTAATTAGTTGGTAATATCGGCACCCTTACAAAATACTGTATCCCCCCTGCTTCTTACATGTTCACAAAAATAAGATCGGGGTCCTCTATGTGCGCGATGACGTTGTTCATGAAATGCTGCGCCTTCGCCCCGTCTATCACACGGTGGTCGAAGGTAAGTGATAGAGGCAGTATTTTCTTTATCTTTATCGCGCCGCCTTCCGCGACGGGTTTTTCCATCAGCTTCCCGACGCCCAGTATCCCCACCTCCGGATAATTTAAAATAGGCGTCGCATATAATCCGCCGATGGAGCCGTAGTTGGTGATGGTGAAGGTCCCGCCTTTCAGCGCGTCTATCTTTAGCGTCCGTTTCCGCGCGCTTTCCGCCAGGCCCGCCAGTTCCTTCGCTATCTGAAAGATGGATTTCCTGTCCGCGTCTTTTATGTTCGGTACGATAAGCCCGTCCTGCGTCTCCACGGCGATTCCGATGTTGTAGTATCCTTTGTATAAAATTTCTCCCTTCTCGTCGTCCATAGCGGAGTTCATTGCCGGGTCGCGTCTCAGCGCCCCCACGACCGCCTTTATAATGAACGGGAGGACGGTCAATTTGATTCCCTGCCGGGTAGCCTCTTCTCTTTCCTTCTCCCTTATAAGCGACAGAAGTCCCGCGTCCGCCTCGTCCGTCGTAGTAACCTGGGCGGCCTTCGTAATCGAGTCCGTCATCGCCTGGGCGATTTTCCTTCGCACTCCACGTAGCGGCACGCGCGTAACGGCTCCCCAGTTATCCTGCCCTGGCGCGCCTTCAGGCTCCCTGGCCCCTTTTTCGGGAATACCCTGTCCGGCGAACTTCCGGATATCGTCTTCCGTGATGCGCCCCTTTGGTCCGGTCCCTCTAACCTGTTCTATGTCCACGCCAAGCTGTTTGGCGAGCAGCCGGTCCTTCGGAAGGGCCTCCGCGCGCGGCCTCTCCGGCTGGTACGGTGCAACTTTTTGCGCAGCCTCTTCCAGCTCTTCTTCTTCCGGCGCCTCTTCCAGTTCTCCCACTACCCCCACCGACGCGAGGCGCTCCGAATACACGTCCAGCGGCTCCACCCTCTCCTGCTTGGCCGGCTCCGCCTTAGGCTTCTCCGTCGCGCTCGGAGGCTCTTTCTTCCCGGGTTCCTTCACCGGCTCTGGCTTTGGCCCCGGCCTTGGTTCCGGCTCCGGCTTCTCTACGGCGATCGAAGGTTCTTTAGCCTTTGCTTTCTCCTTCAGTTCTTCCTTTTCGCCTATGACGGCTATCACCTCACCGACGTTTATAATGTCGCCGGGGCCTCCCTTTAGGCTTAGGATATATCCGGCCTTGGGCGAGGGCACCTCCGCGACCGCCTTGTCCGTCTCCACCTCGAGTATCGTCTGGTGGTCCTTGACGAAGTCGCCCACCTTTACCTTCCACTCCACGATCTCGCCCTCAGTCAGTCCTTCGCCGATATCCGGGAACCTGAATTCGTAGGCCATTTAGTCACCCTCTCCCAATTTCAAATCTTGTTACTTTTCTTTCTGTCTTCGCTATCGCTCTGGACAGGTAAATCATCTCGCGAGAAAGAAAAGTAACCAAAAGAAAGTCGGACGGTTTAAAAGTTTTAGGCCGCCTTTTTACAAAAAGGCGGGACCTTTCCCGTGAATTCCAAATCAATAACTTAAAAGCTTTCGCGCCCCCGCGATTATTTTTTTATCGTTAGGCAGGTAATAGTTCTCCAGCTTGAATAGCGGCATCACCGCGTCGTACCCCGTCACGCGCTCTACCGGCGCGAGCAGACTGGTAAACGCCTCTTCATAGACGCGGGCCGCGATCTCCGCTCCGATGCCGCCGGTCCTAGGGGCCTCGTGCGTTATGAGAAGCCTGCCCGTTTTCCGTACCGAACTTATTATGGTGTCGCTGTCCATCGGCGCGATCGTCCTCAGGTCGATCGCCTCCGCGCTCACTCCTTCGGCCGCAAGCTCTTCGGCGGCCTTGAGTGCCTCGCGCATCATCGCGCCCCATGCAACTATCGTAAGGTCCGTCCCTTGCCGTACCACGTTTGCCTTCCCGATAGGGACTTCGTAATCCTCATTCGGCACCTCGGCCTTTATCGCGCGGTATATGCGCTTCGGCTCGCAGTATATGACCGGGTCTCCGTACCGGAGCGCGGCGGTCATAAGGCCCTTCGCGTCGTATGGATTGGAGGGCTGCACAACCGTAAGCCCCGGCGTGTTCACTAGCACAGCCTCCGGGGAATCCGAGTGATGCTCTGGCGCGCGTATCCCGCCGCCCCACGGCAACCTTAAGACGAGGTTCATTGGATACTGCCCGCGGCTCCGCGTGCGGTATCTTGCGATCTGGTTGACAATCTGGTCGAGCGCCAGGTACATAAAGCCCTCGAACTGTATCTCCGGCACCGGGAGCAAACCGCCAACGGCAAGGCCCAACGCCGTGCCGGTTATGCCCCCCTCCGATAACGGCGTATCGATGACGCGCTTTGGCCCGTACTTTTGCAGGAGGCCGTCCGTCACCCGGAAGACGCCTCCCTCGCGGCCTACGTCCTCGCCGATTACGACTATCTTTTCGTTCCTGGCCATCTCTTGGTCCAGGGCCAGATTCAGCGCGGAGACTATATTCATCTTAGGCATGGGGTTCACCCCCTCCCGCCGTCTCCTGGAGAAAGGCCGCTAGTTCATCTTCCTGCTTCTTGAGGTATGGGTGCTCTCTCTTCCATGTGTTGTGGAATATGTCGGAAGGTTCCGGCGGCGGCGCAGACTCCGCATCGGCGACAGCTTTCTCCACCTCCGTCCTTGCGGCATCCATAATCTCGTACTCCTCCTCTTCGCTCCACAGGTTCCGCTCCGAAAGATACAGCCTTATGCGGATGAGCGGGTCGAACGGCTTATTCTTCTCAAGCTGCCCAGACTCCCTGTATTTGGTTGGGTCGTCGGCGGTGGTATGCGGGCCGAAGCGGTATGTGAGCATTTCGATTAGCCGCGGTCCCCTTCCCTCCCTCGCATCTTCCATCGCCTCGTTCATCGCGGCGTATACGGCCATGATGTCGTTACCGTATACTTGAATCCCCTTGAAGCCGTATGCGTTCGCCTTCTGCGCTATGGTCTTCGACGCGGTCTGGAGTTTTCTGGGGACGCTTATTGCGTACTGGTTGTTCTGACATATGAAGACGGTCGGCGTATTGAATACGCCGGCGAAATTCATCGCCTCATGGAAAGAGCCTTCGGAGGTGGCGCCGTCGCCGAAATATGCCGCCGCGACAGCCTTGATCCCCTGGAGCTTCATTGCCCACGACACCCCTACCGCGTGCAAAGGCTGGCTCCCCACTACCACCTCTATCGGCAGCACCCTCAGGTCCTTTATCCCTATCAGGCCTCTCTCATCTCCCATCCAGTACCGGTATATCCCCGACAGCGGGACTCCGCGCATGAAGAGCGCGCCGCTCTCCCGGTACGACGGGACGAGCCAGTCTTCTTTTCCAAGGAAAGCCGCCGACGCCTGAGAGGCCTCTTGCCCGTACACAGGGGCATAGGTCCCCATCCTCCCCTCGCGCTGGAGGTTCAGGGCGGTCTTGTCCGCAAGCCTCATCACGCTCATCCGGATGTAAAGTTCCTTGAGGCGCTCGTCGCTTATGTCCGGACGGAGTTCCGTGTCGACGTTTCCGTCCTTGTCCATTATTTCAAGCCTTTCGCCTTTAAGCGGGTCAAACCTGTCGAAGAGCATCTTAAGCCTCCAGGAGCGGGAAGGTATGGATTTATAAAGATTACGAGAAAGTATAGCAAAAAGAAAAAAACGCCGCTTAAAAAAAGACGGCAACCCTTACTCTGCGCCTTTTCTCTGTAAGGGTCCGCACTTTTTTCTGGACGTTCCGTAGAGGCGCGTGCGCAGAATTAGGACGCGAGCGGCATAACAAATGTGCAGTGTAATTTCTGTTTCATGTATGTCTACTTTCTCGTCGGAAAAATAGCGATGCGAAAGAAGAAAAAATTGTGAAAAAAAAATTATCGACGAAGCGCATGATATTGAATTATTTATTGCTTTTAAAAAATTATTGCTATATACTTTTTTTGATTTCGTTAGAATTTTTTTTCATCACGCGCCGCCTTACGGTTTCTGCGGCGAAACCAAAAACGGCGCAAGACTGGCGCGGATGCCCGGAATACAAGGCTCCGCGTTGAATCCGGAAGAAAGGAGGAAATGAATGGCAAGGACTGACAAGGAGTACTCGCTGTATGTGTGTCAGACATGCGGCGCGGTAACTTCGGACAAGGGTCATGTATGCGACCCCGTCAGGTCCACCGAGTTGGCTGTCTGTGAGTTCTGCGGTAATGTCGCCGAAAACCCTCGGCACGTGTGCATGCCCAAGGTCATGGAGCTCAGGTACACCTGCGAGACCTGCGGACGTTTAGCTGTCACGGAGGTAGAGCTCTGCTACCCTGCCGCCATTAAACAGGCGGCGCCAAAAAAAGGAGCCTCAAAAATGGCAGAAGCGACTGCAAAAAAACCGGCCGCGAAAAAACCGGCTGTGAAAAAACCGGCCGTCAAGAAGGCCGCCACTGCGTCGAAGGCAAAACCAGCCGCCAAGAAACCGGCTGCCGCGAAGGCCACCACTGCGTCGAAGGCAAAACCGGCCGCCAAGAAACCGGCCGCCGCGAAGGCCACCACTGCGTCGAAGGCAAAACCAGCCGCCAAGAAACCGGCTGCCGCGAAAGCTGCTACTGCGTCGAAGGCAAAACCGGCCGTCAAGAAGCCGGCCGCCGCGAAGACTGCAACAGCGAAAAAGACCGTAGCAAAAAAATCGGCGGTCGCCAAGAAAGCGACCGCCGCGTCGAAGGCAAAACCGGCTGTCAAGAAGCCGGCTGCCAAAAAAGCCGCGAAGTAAAAAACAGACAGCTACTATTTCTTCCGGATTAAGGGCCGGGCCATCGTGTCCGGCCCTTTTCATTTCTAAAAAAGAAAACCCCAGAAACAATCCGCCTCCTGGGGTCTTGCGAACCCTTCATACACCCCCTTTATACTCTAACGAGAGAAGCCTTGTCAAGGGAAGATGACGCCCTTATTGACAACCGATTTCAAAATTGGCCATAACTTACGCTTACGCATGGTTAAAAAAATTTTATCCACAGCTTACCCACAAACAGGGTGTTGACAACTCCCCGGAGAGTGGGTTTAATTATAATTATGTTAAATATTCCGGGTAGTTATGGAGAAGGCGGCGGTCAGATGCTACGGACTTCCCTCTCGCTTTCGGCCTGGCTCGGCATCCCGTTCAAGATATCAGGGATACGTATAAAAAGGCCGAAACCTGGTCTTAAGCCCCAGCACCTGACGGCCCTTCTTGCAGCGGCTGAGATAACCCACGCCGAGGTGCAAGGCGCGGCTATAGGGTCTACCGAGGTCGCATTCATACCCGGCAATCCGCGCCCTGGAAAGTATATCTTCGATGTATCCCCGGGCGGCAGTCCGGGTGGGTCGGCGGGTTCGGCGATGCTCATTATGCAGACCCTTCTGCCAGCGTTGGCGATGTGCGCCGGACGCTCACTCATTCGCATCTCCGGGGGCACGCACGTCGCGTGGAGCCCACCGTTTCATTTCATTGAGCGCTCCTTTTTGTACTCGTTGTCGAAGATGGGTCTTCGCACGACGCTCGATATAAAGAGGTGGGGGTTCTATCCGAAGGGCGGCGGAGAGATAGAGGCGGAAATATTTCCGTCGAAGCTTACTCCGGTGGGGCTGATGGACAGGGGCAAACTCCTGAACCTGAAAATCATCTCAGCGGTGGCTAACCTGCCGGACCATATCGCGCGGAGGCAGGCGGATGCGGCACTGTCAGTTATCAGGGCTCATGGGCTGGATGCCGAGATAGAACTTCTAAGGGCGGACTCCATAGGGCAAGGAACATTCATATATATAGATGCGGAATTTGAAAATATTAAGACGGGATTTTCCGCGCTCGGCGAACGCGGAAAGCGCGCGGAGACAGTCGGCAGGGAGGCGGTAAAATCATTAATAGATTATGTGGATTCAAAAGGATGCGTGGAAAAGCACCTCGCCGACCAGCTTCTCCTGTACATGGCTCTCACCGGCGGGCGGTGCACTTTGAATGTGCAGGAGATAACCTCGCACCTCATTACCAATGCATGGGTTATAAGGCAGTTTCTGCCCGGGGTGGTGATCAATTTTTCGGGGCAGGAAAAAGAGAGCGGGACGGTGGAAGTCATCCCTGTAGATACTTGATGATATCCGGCAGCCTTTCGTAAGCCGCCTTGCGGCCGCGCTCTATCAGCTCCTTGTGCCTATGAATGTCTGTAAGTCCTATACCACCCACGTTCACCCGTATCGCCACGTCTGCCATTGAAAGCTCCCTCTCGGTGTTCTTCCGCGCGTATGTCACGGCCAGGTGCATGGCGATGTTCACGATATTCGTGAGCCTTGGTTTCAAAATTGAATCGAAATTCACGTCCACCGCCACGACTACGTCCGGCTTCCATATTTCTCTTGCAGAGATGACCGGGACCATGCTCACGTATCCGCCGTCGATTAAATCCCTGTTATTTAAAAGTGTCGGCGTGAACACCACCGGCAGGCTCGCGGAAGCTTGAAGGGCCGATGCTAAAGGGCCGGAAATGAGATTGACCTTATCCCCAGTCGCCAGGTCGGCGCATACGGCGGCAAACGGTTTTTGCAGGTCTTTAATGTTCTTCGACTTCAGAAGCTTTTCCATGTAACGATATATCCCGATAGAATCGATGAAGC
>JBARKJ010000137.1:0-11537 GCA_049801375.1 Nitrospirota bacterium
AAACGGGCCGAAGACGAGATAAGGAAGCTGAACGAGGAGCTTGAGCAGAGGGTCGTGGAGCGGACTACCGAGCTGATGGCGGTTAACAAGGAACTGGAGGCTTTTACATATTCGGTGTCTCACGACCTGCGGGCCCCGCTTCGCCACATACACGGGTTCGTTGACCTGCTTGTACAGAACTCCAGCCAAAACCTGGACGATAAAGGCAAGAGGTACCTTACGACGATATCCAAGGCGGCATCCCAGATGGGGAACCTGGTGGACGACCTCCTCACCTTTTCCCGGATGGGCCGCACCGAGATACAGAAGCACTCCATAGACTTGGAAAACATTGTCTACGGCGTGATCGACGAGATGAGGTACGAGCTTCGGGAAAGGGATATAGAGTGGAAAGTCGGCAAGCTTGCGCCGGTTTATGGCGATCCCTCCATGCTCAGGCTCGTGATGGTCAACCTGATATCCAATGCGGTGAAGTTCACGAGGACGAGGGATAAGGCGGTGATTGAGATAGGCTCTTATACCGAAGCCGGCGGCGAGGACGTGGTATATATCAAGGATAACGGCATCGGGTTTGACATGCGGTACGTGGACAAGCTCTTTGGCGTGTTCCAGCGGCTCCACAGTATCGAGGAGTTTGAAGGGACAGGCATCGGGCTCGCCAACGTCCGAAGGATTATAAGCAGGCACGGCGGCAGGACCTGGGCCGAGGGCGCATCGGGCAAGGGTGCGGCATTTTATTTTTCCTTGCCATCAAGGGACGGGGATAAAGTATAATGGGTATGATTTTACGAGCAGCAAGAAAGGAAACGGATGACAATGAACGCTGAATTAAGAAGGATACTGCTTGCGGACGACAACCCTAACGACGTCGAACTGACGCTCGAGGCGCTCGGAGAATATAACCTCGCGAACGAGGTCGTAGTGGTAAAGGACGGGGCCGACGCGCTCGATTACCTTTACAGGCGCGGGGCGTACAAGATGCGCACGGGCGGCGACCCGGCGGTTATACTGCTGGACCTGAAGATGCCCAAAGTGGACGGCCTGGAGGTGCTTCGGCAGATAAAATCGGAACCGGCGCTTAAATGCATCCCGGTCGTCGTCCTGACCTCCTCCCACGAGGAGAGGGACCTTGTCGACAGCTATAACCTGGGCACGAACGCATACGTGGTAAAGCCCGTGGACTTCAAGGATTTCGTTGATGCGATAAAAGGCCTGGGCTCCTTCTGGGCGGTATTGAACGAGCCTCCGGCGGGATGCATCAGGAGAGAGAGGAAGTAAAATGGCACCACAGCTTCGCATACTCCATCTGGAAGACAACCTGCTCGATGCCGAGCTCGTTGCCGCCGCGTTTGAGGCCGCCGGCCTGGAATGCAGGATAAACCGTGTCGAGACAGAGCAGGCCTTCATCTACGCCCTGGAATCCGGCGGCATGGATATTATCCTGGCTGATTACTCCCTGCCTTCTTTCGACGGCGTTTCGGCCCTGAAACTCGCGCATGAAAAATGCCCGGACGTACCTTATATCTTCGTTTCCGGGCAGATGGGCGAGGACATCGCCGTGGAGTCTTTGAAGCTGGGGGCGACGGATTATGTCCTGAAGAGCCACATGAACAGGCTGGTGCCCTCGGTGCGCCGCGCCCTCAATGAGGTGCTGGACAGGAACGAGCGGAAGAAGGCGGAGGAAAAGACGGCCGCGGCTGAGAAGGCGCTCTGGGAATCGGAGGCGCGGATGCAGAAGCTGGAAAGCCTCCGAGCCCTTGCCGGTGGCATAGCACACGACTTGAATAACCTTATGGTGGCAGTGGATGCGAACGCGGGATTGGCGCTTAAGGCGTTACCTCCCGGCTCTCCCGCGCGCGAGCTGATAGAGGGCATCGAGAAAGCGGTCTCCAAGGTATCCACTTTCTCGAAGCAGATAATGAGCTTTACGGGAAAGTTGGAGGCGATGAAGGAACCGGTCAGCTTAAACGAGATGGTGCATAACACGTCTCATTTCCTGCTCGCGTCCATATCGAAGAACGCCTCGCTTGAATTCCGGCTCTCGGACGGCCTTCCGGCCATCATGGCCGACCCGCAGAACATCCAGCAGGTGGTCATGAACCTGATTTTAAACGCCTCCGATGCACTTGAGGATAGCAAGGGGAAGATCGAGGTCTGCACCGGAAAACTCCGTGCGGAGCGAACATACCTGGACTCTATGCATCTGGGGAAGGATTTGACTGAGGGAGAGTATCTGTTCATAGAAGTCTCCGACACCGGCTGCGGCATGGACGAAGACACGAAGGGGAGGGTATTCGACCCGTTTTATACCACGAAGTTCACGGGCCGGGGGCTTGGGCTTTCCGCCGTGTTCGGGATAGTGAAAGGGCACGGCGGGGCGATTGGCCTGACGAGCGGGAAGGGGCGCGGCACGACTTTCAAGGTACTTCTTCCGTTGCCGGGAGAGCCTTTGCAGGCCGGAGTCGAAAAGCAGGAATCAAAGGACATATGGTCCGGCGGCGGGACGATACTTGTCGTGGACGACGACGAAAGCGTCCGCATGCTTACCCAAAAAGTCCTGGAGACCGCGGGCTATAAAGTCCTCACCGCTTCCGACGGCCCGCAGGGGATTGAAGTTGTCCGGCAGAACGGCAAATCGATATCTTTGGTCCTGATAGACCTGATAATGCCGCAGATGCGGGGCGACGAAGCGGCAAGGGAGATGCGGAAATTAAAAGGCGATATAAAGATTTTATTCCTCAGCGGGTATAACGACCTTCAACTGGCGGACATGACCGACGAGTCCGGCAAGGCAGCGATCATGATGAAGCCGTACAAGGTGACAAGACTGCTTGAAAAAGTCCAGGAGGTCATGGAGTAGAACGTCCATCTATAGGAATCCTTATCCTCTTCCGTCCAGACGACTCCCTCCGGTATTTTATATTTGGTCGTGGTCGAGCCGTCGCGTATTATTCCCGAAAACCAGGCGTCCTCATCCCATAATATTAAGGATTAAGAGTTGTTTATTTAAACTTGCCAATGATGTATAATGCAATGCGTGTATTTTACGTTATGTTTTTGAATATTATGGCCTTGAGGAGCAGATCAGGATGGAAAGACTGAGCATACTTCTTGTGGACGACGATGCTGACATCGGTATGTTCATAAAGCTGAAGCTTTCCATAGAGGCCCCGCATTTTTCGATTGCATTTGTCGAAAGCGGCTTCGAATGTCTTGATTATCTGAAAACCCATACCGTCGACTGTATTCTCAGCGATTACCAGATGCCCGGAATGAACGGCATGGAGCTGCTCCTTGCCATGAGGGGACAGGGCAGCGATGTGCCGGTCATTTTTGTTACCGGCCAGGGCAGCGAGGAGGTAGCAAGGGAGGCATTCAAGAACGGGGCGTATGACTACTTCACAAAAGATGTCGGGTTTGCTCATTTTGCCCGGATAATAAATTCCGTTGAGCAGGCGGTTAAGCAACGGGACGCGGAAAAAGCGCGCAGGCAGACGGAGGACGCGCTGCGAGTCAGCCAGGAATTTCTGGAATCCATAATTGACAACGAACCAGAGTGCGTCAAGCTATTAAGCACCGATGGGTCCCTCCTGATGATGAACCGTGCGGGACTGAACATGATACAGGCGGATTCTCTCGGCCAGGTAAAAGGGAAAAACATTTTGGACCTGGTCGCCCCCGAATACCGCAAGGCATTCAAGGCGCTCAACATGAAGGTTTTTCAGGGAAGCACCGGAAAGCTGGAGTTTGACGTGGTGGGGTTAAGGGGAAGGGTCCTCAGGTTGGAGACCAATGCCGTCCCGCTTCATGACGAAAGGGGTAAGGTTGCCGCCCTGCTGGGCATAACCCGCGATATTACAGAACAGAAAAAGGCCGAGAACGCGCTGAAGGAATCCGAGGCAATGTTCAGATGTCTCGCGGAGGAGGCGCTCGTCGGTGTATATATGATTCGTGATGGCCGTTATGTATATATGAATCAAAAGGCAGCCGAAATGTGGGGGTATTCAAGGGAAGAACTTCTAAGTTTTAAAAACGTACTCGAAGTAGTACATCCTGATGACCGGCAGCTTGTCGTGGAGAATTTACGCAAACGCGTCGAAGGCGATGTAAAGTCGGTTAATTACCCGCTCCGTATAGTAAAGAAAGACGGAAGCATCCTTTATCTCAATGCGATTGGTTCATCCATAATGTATAAAGGGGAGCCCGTCATAATAGGCACCGCAATTGATGTCACAGAGAGCAAACTTCTAGAGCAGCGGAGGGCCGATTTTTACGCCATGGTCTCGCACGATATAAAAGCGCCGCTCACCGCCATATTAGGCAGCATGCAGCTGCTTTCTGAAACGTCCGACAAGTTTGACTCGGACACAAATGAGATGATAACCGCCGTCATAACCAGCGGTGAAAAAATCCATAAGCTGGTTGACAGCTTTTTGACCTTTTCGGAGATAGAGTCTGGAAAACTCATCCCGAGACTCTCCCCGTCAGACATCTCCAAGACCTTGCAGGAGTCGTTCAGAGGCCTGGAAAAGGCCATCAGAAATAAAGGAATTACTTTTAACGTGGAAATAGCGGAAGGGTTGCCGGCTAAAGCGCTGATGGACAAACAGCTTGTCCAGCGGGCTGTGGCCAACCTGCTCCAGAATGCCCTCAATTATACCCCGGCTGGAGGGAAAATAACGTTGAAAGCAGAGTCACTTAATGAAAAGGGGGACGATTTTACTTTGATTTCGGTAGCGGATACCGGAAAAGGAATACCAGCCGAAGAACATGAATCAGTTTTCAAAAAATACTACCGCTCCCCGAAGACTGCGTGGATTAAGGGCAGCGGCCTTGGTCTCGCGATCGTCAAGGCGGTCGCCGAGGCGCACGGCGGAAAGGTGGAACTGCAAAGCGAACCGGGAATGGGAAGCACTTTTAAAATATACCTGCCGGCGGTGCGTTAGTTAAATCGGTTTAATCCGACAATTTTTTCCCGTTTACTTTGTCCTTTTATTTCTTTAAAATACCTTCAGGCATTAATAAGAAAAGAGGTGGCCATGTCCCAGTTTCTGGAAGTCTTGGAGTTCCTTGACCCTACCGGCGAGCAGATGGTCCACAGGATTCCCCCCGAAGGCTCCGGCGAGACGAAGTTCGGCGCGCAGTGCATCGTGCGGGATTCGCAGGCGGCGGTGTTCTTCCAGGACGGGCGCGGCACCGACGTCCTGGGGCCGGGAAGGCACTCGCTTTCGACGCAAAACCTGCCGATCCTGACGAAGCTGCTCATGCTCCCCTGGGGGTTCGAGAGCTTCTTCAAGGCCGAGGTCTATTTCGTCAGCCGAAAGATATTCACAAGCCTCCGGTGGGGGACCAGGGACCCGGTGGTTTTCAAGGACAGCAAGCTTGGCATGGTGCGGCTCCGGGCTTTCGGGGCGTATACGTTCCAGGTCAGCGACCCGCTCCTTTTTATAAACTCGCTCGTAGGCACGCAGGGCGTCTTCACGACGGATGCGATAAAGGACTACCTGCGCGACGTCACGGTATCGCGCCTGAACGATTACCTTGGAGAGAACCTGGATTCCATCCTGGACCTCCCCCGGAAATACGACGAGATGGGGGCGTCCGTAAAGGCGCGGGTGGAGCAGGATTTTTCGCGTTACGGGCTGGAGCTTAAAGACTTTTATATAAATTCTATCACCCCGCCCGAAGATGTTCAAAAGGTAATCGACCAGCGCTCCGGCATGGGCGCGGCGGGGGACCTGGACAGCTTCATGAAGTTCAGGGCCGCAATGGCGGTAGGCGACGCCGCGAACAACCAGGGCGGCATGGGCGCCGGCCTCGGCCTCGGCGCGGGAGCGGGCCTGGGAATGCTCATACCCGGTATGCTGTCGGGGCAGTCGAACGGGCAGCCTGCCACTCATTGTCCCTCATGCGGATCCTCGGTCCCGTCGTCGGCCCATTTCTGCCCTTCGTGCGGAAAGCCTCTCTCCGCCGAGGCGCACTGCGTGAAGTGCGAAGCCCTGCTTCCGCAAGGGTCCAAGTTCTGCCCGTCGTGCGGCGCGGCGATGGGCTGATATGCCTTTTACCGTCTCCACCCGCTGTCCTTCCTGCGGGGCCGGATTAGAGTATCAGGCGGGTAGCAACGCGGTCAAATGCTCTTACTGCGGCTCCGCGCACGTCGTTACCGGCCACGGCCACATCCTGAGCTATTACTTCCCCGAAAAAATAACCGCAAAACAGGCCGTCTCCGCTGCCCTCGACGCCCTGCATAAAGCAGGCGGCGCCTGGAATGCCAGGGAAGCCGAGCTTTTTTTCGTCCCGTACTATCATTTCGAGGCGGGCGAGCTTAGGTGGGATTCGGAGGAAGTAAATATTGCCGGCGGCCATGCTCGCGGCGGCGGGGGCTTTCTGGGAAGCCTTCTACAGGACACCCATGGCAATTCATATTCCGTCCTCGATGAGCCGTCTTTAGCAATATCAGAGAGGCGGTTCGAACTTACCGCAAGGCATATAGACCGTACGCTCCTGGCGATAAATGCCCCGGAACTCGGTTCCCCGTCCCTGGGGCTTCGTCCGGAGGTCCTGAAGCTGAAACTTTTCGAGCGTGAAGAGGTCCTGGCCCGTGGGAGGCTGGCGCCTCTCAAGAAGGGCATAGGGGAATTCCGGGGAAAGGGATACGCGGATACCGGGGACGGCGCGGCCGCGGAGAAGGGGGTGTTCGGGAAGGTCGAATCGGTAATCTACTCCCCTTTCTGGATTATAGAAGTCGCGGACGGACTGGAGGGCGCCCTCGCTGTCATTGACGGGATAAGCGGCGAGGTATTAAATGCAAAGGCCCCCCTCTCCATGCTGGACGAGCTTATCGACCCGTCGGGGAAGCAGGAATTCGAGACTGCGGCGCTTCGGCCGCTTAAATGTCCGGACTGCGACGCGGACCTGCCCGTCCGGCCAAGCGACCTTGTATTTTTCTGCCCTTCCTGCCTGAAGGCATGGTACATTTCGGAGAGCAATTTTACGGAAGTAAATTATACCGCCGCGATGCCGGAACTGCCGGGCGCCGAGAAAGCGGAGTATCTTCCGTTCTGGCTGGTAAAGGTGAAGATTGCGGGAGAGGAGCGTGAGCTGTCGAATAAATTCGATCTCGAAACATTCTCCCCGGGGCTTTTAGTGCAGCCTCGGGCGGAGGATAAGTCCGTGCCGCTCCGTTTTTTTATTCCGGCGTTCGGCATCAGGAACCTGAAGGTCCTGTCACGCCTGGCGTCAGGTTTTACAATGAAACAGCCTGTCTTTAAGGAAAACGAACTCCCCGCTTGCGCGCGGGGCTGCGTGTTTTCTCCGGAGGATTCACTGCTTATCGCTCCGCTCATCCTCTTTTCGCTTGCTCCCAAGGAGAACCGGAGGCTCGTGAAGTTTGTCCAGACGGCGAAGGTAGAGACGCTGGCCTGCGAGCTTGCACTGGTCCCGTTCAACAAGGGAAGGTTCGAGTACACCGACGCCATTTTCGGCTGGTCCCTGCCGACTGCCGCGATTTCCGACTAAAAAAACCGTCGGGCCTGGCAAAAAAATGTAGAAGCTCCCCTCCGCCAGGGAGGGGAACTTTATTTATGCCTTCGGTCAGGCTACTTTTTTTAGAAGTTCCTTGACTACTTCTTCCTCTCCATGAAGGGTGTCCCTGAATTCCTTGACATCGGTCTTGACGATTTCACCCCTCAGTTCCGTTTCATATGATTGAAGAACCTCTTTTAAAACCTCTTTTTCCTTCTCATCCAATTCGAGTATCATAATAACCTCCCGAATCTCTCTCCTTAAGATAAGTATATCATTTTAATGACAAAGACGCCGAAAAAAAGTTGGTTTATAGCCCTATTACAGAGAATAGCGCGCTGGATATTTATCAGGTTTATAAGTTATTCTCCGGCGCAGGAAACAAGGGGGTTGACTCTAACTTTACAATTGGTACAATACGCTGAGAAAGGTCAACAACCACAGATGAAAATTAGAGAAAGGCTATTGTTAAAAAATTACATCGATTTAATGCGCCCCCCGCAGTATTTTAAAAACCTGTTCATCTTCGCTCCTTTGTTTTTTGGCCTGAAGATTACCAATCTTGAATTGCTATCGAAGGTATTCTTGGCGTTTCTGTCATTTTCATTGATTGCAAGCGCTGTTTATGTATTCAATGATTACCATGATGTTGAAGAAGATAAATTACATCCGACGAAAAAAAACCGTCCCCTTGCTTCCGGAAGTATCTCCAAGAAGGCAGCTCTTTTGTTGATGCTCACGCTTCTCTTGGCGGGGTTGAGCAGCGCCTTTCTTTTGAGTCGGCAAATGCTTTACATTGTGTTCGCTTATTTGGTCCTCAACAGTACATATACACTCAAGCTGAAGCACGTAGCCATCATTGATGTGTTTATCATTGCCATTGGCTTTGTTCTCAGATTGTTTATCGGGTCTGCAGTGACAAACATTCAGCTTTCGATGTGGATAATTCTCATGACTTTTTTGCTTGCCCTTTTTTTGGCACTTGCCAAAAGGCGGGACGACGTGCTCGTATTTCTCTCAGGCGGAGACAAGGTGAGAAAAGTCGTGGACGGGTACAATCTCGACGTAGTAAACTTGTCGATGACGATTATAGCCTCTGTTACTATTGTTTCTTATATTATGTACACGGTATCTCCCGAGGTTATAAAAAAGGCGCACACCGATAAGCTGTACCTTTCCGTTGTATTTGTACTGCTGGGGATCATGAGGTATTTGCAAATAGCCTTTGTCGATAAGGACAGCGGCTCTCCTACCGATGTTTTACTCAGGGATAGATTTATTCAGTTGACGATTTTGGGATGGGTTTTAACGTTATCGGTATTGATCTATTAGACGAGTTGCTTCACTCCTCCTCTTTGGAAGTGTCCCCATATTTAAAAAACGGGCCTCGCACATCCCACACCCGTTGGCTCGAAGCCTTTTATAGGCACTATATCCGAGTTAACTTTTCCGTCATCACTCCATCTGCAGGATATAAGGAACGCGTTCTCGCCAGGTTTCCGGGTATACCCTGTAGAATATATCCAGGATATATCCGCCCTCCTGTAAAATGCCCGGAGCGCCTGTTGTACGTATGATCTCCCTACAGGCGGTTCTATGACAAATACATACGAGTTGGGAGGGAAGTCTGGCATTTTATCTTTGACGGAAGCCAGGAAGGGTATCATGGGTGCCGCCTGGTCCCGCCATTCATTTCCCCTTGTCTGGACTTGTCCATAGTTTAGCAAGGCAAAGAGTGAAACGGCGGCCACGGCAACGGGATAATATACCTTGGCTGAGAACTTTTCCCTGAAACGGAGTATGACTGCGGCAAAGATGACCGAAGAGCCGATAGATGTAATGTACAGGTAGCGACTTATTGAATTAAAAATGTACCGAGGTTCAAACTGCCCGAGGCTGGTAAGGCTCTGCGGCAGGAAGGAAAGGAATATCCAGCCGTAACCGAAGTAAAGCGCCCTTTTGTCTTTCACCCAGAAAAAGCTCAGGATAATTCCGAGCGGGGTCAGATATATCGCCGGATTTGACATTTTTAGATGGCCTTGCGGGGGAAGGAAGAAAACCGTCCAGCCGGCAAAAAGTGCGTAAAGCGGCCGGGGCTGGAAGAACTTTGACAGCTCAATGTAGGTGTGAAGTATATAATTGAACATCACCTTGTTCATGACCATATAAAATAATACAATTGCTATAAACGGTGCGGCCCTACGCAAAACGGCCTTCTTTTCGCTTAGACCGCCGAAAAATACCAGTTCTATAAGGATAACAATGAATGGCAGTGACGCGGCCTCTTCCTTACTGAACATGGCAACGAGAAAGAAGAGTATCGACAGGGCGCGATATGACTTTGAGCCTTTTTGCCGGTAACTCACATAAGCGTAGAGGGTCAGGAGATAGAAGAAAAGGCTGATCAGGCCGCTGTTTGCAGCCTTCCAAAAAATGGCATCGCATCCGACAGCGTTCAATAAGAAAAACGCGCCTCCGAGGACCGCATAGCCTTTGTCTTTAAAGAGTTTCAAAAGACACAGGTAAAGGACTATCGCATTTACGCTTTGCAGGACAAGGCCGAAGAGGTTGAAGATGAATGGATCAAAGCCCGATATTGCATACAGGGGCCACCATGAGCTGTTGCTTACCGCCCTCAAGCTATGGTAGCCGAAGAAAACGGCAACTGGGCCCTCAAAGAGATTTTCTATGTACTTGAAATCGTCGAAGATGAAAAAATTATGAAGGAAGCGGCCGTAATATATAGCTGTAACCGCGATCGATGCCAGAGAAAAAACAAGTAGCGTTTTCTTGTCGCTTTCCATTTTAAATGAACCCTCTCAATCTAGCATACGTCTTCCATTTGATTCTAGATATTATATAGATTTATTTTTTAAATTCAACCGGTTTAACCTTTCCCATTCTTTTTTAGTCACCCTTTTCCCCCATGAAAGCCGCAATCTCCAGTCAATGTCAACGCGCCTATAAAAATTGAGATTCAAAGTGAAAACAGTTAGCAGGGATTAAGTAATTACTTATTGACTATTTAATAATCGTTATTATAATGTACTGACATTGTTTAGAGATTTAAGCATTATTTAGATTTTTGTTCCATTTTGAGCAGTACGAAAAGGGGGACTCATGAAGAAGTACGTTGTGCTTTCATTGTTAATTTGCGCGATCCTGGCCTTCAGCCTCAGCGCGTTCGCGGTCCCGCAGTTAATCAATTACCAGGGCAAGCTCACCGACAGCGCCGGGACGCCTATTACCGGGACGAAAAGCGTCTCGTTCTCCATATACAACACATCGACAGGCGGGACGAGTCTCTGGAGCGAGACCCAGACCGTAAACCTGACGAACGGCATATTCAACGCCACGCTTGGCTCGGTTAATCCCATACCTCCCTCGGTTTTCTTATCGGACGACAGCTACCTTGGCATAACGGTAGATGCGGATTCCGAGATGACGCCAAGGCAGAGGATAACGAGCGACGGGTACTCGTATAAATCGGGCACGGCGGACGCGGCTTCCGACATATTCTCGCTGGACGCCTCCAAGCTGACCGGCACGGTTTCGGATGCACTTCTTCCGTCAGACGTGGCAAAATTAAATGTCGGCCAGACATTTTCAGGGACTCAGGCGGGCACCTTTTCGGGCACATTTATCGGCGACGGTTCGGGTTTGACGAACATCCCCGCTCCGGCAAGTCTTAATGCGTCGAACCTTACAGGCACTGTTCCGGACGGCAGCCTCTCTGCAAACGTTCCGTTGCTTAACGCCTCGCAGACCTTTACCGGCGCGAATACGTTCTCTGCAAACGGCTCAAGTCCGGCCGTTAATGTTTATACGACTGGCACGGGCAATGCGGTATTCGGCAATATGTCCGGCGCGTCCGGAAGTTCGGGTTATTTTAAGATAAGCAACCACAGCAACAATTGCGCCGCCCTCTACGGCACGACTAACGGCGGGGGCGCCTCCGTCATGGGCTATACGCTGGGCGTGGGCCAGGCGGGATATTTCCAGATAAGCAACGC
>JBARKJ010000138.1:0-15876 GCA_049801375.1 Nitrospirota bacterium
CTCTTTTTATAGCCATCTCAGGCGGTTTGCCCTCTACAGTTGTCTTTGCCTCCGAGGTCTCTTGCGGAGGCGCAGTCTCGACCTTCGCGGTCTCAACCTTTTTTTCTATTTCCGCACCAGGGACGCCCTCGGCAGGTTTCATGGCTTCCGGTTTCTCAGGGGCGGCTTCTTCAGGTTTGGCGGCCTCCGGTGTTTCTGGTTTTTTGGGCTCCATAGTCGCCGGTTTGGGAGCCGCTTTCCCCACCATAGCCGATTTTTCGTCAATTCGCGCTATTAAAGCACCCACTTGGATGGTCTCGCCCTCTTTTGCAATTATCTCAGCAAGGACGCCGGAAACGGGCGACGGGACATCCACGTCCGCCTTGTCCGTGGAGACGGTCACCAAAGGCTCATCGGCCTTTACCGCCTGCCCCTCGTCAATCAGCCAGACGGATATCGTCCCTTCGGCTATGCTCTCCCCCATCTGGGGCATCTTAACGTCGGTCATGGTAATTTGTTGTCCATGTTAAGGTTAATATCCCGCCAGTTTCCGCGCCGCCGCAAGGACCTTGTCCTTGTTCGGCAGGATGTACTCCTCCATCGGCCCGGCGAAGGCGTTATGCGTATCCTTCGAGCCTACGCGCATTACCGGCGCGTCGAGATACTCGAAGGCGTTCTCCATTATTATCGCCGAGACCTCGCCTCCAACGCCCCCAGTTATCCTGTCCTCATGCACTATCAGCACCTTGCCCGTCTTCTTGGCGCAGGAGATTATCGCTTTTCTGTCCAGCGGCAGGAGCGTCCTTAAATCCAGCACCTCGGACGATACGCCTTCCTTTTCCAGTTCTTCAGCCGCCGTAAGACATAGGTAGAGCGCGGAGCCGTAGGTGATGAAGCAGATGTCGTCGCCCTCGCGCCTAAGCGCAGCCTTCCCGATGGGGACGATGTAGCTGTCCTCGGGAATATTCTCTTTAATGCGCCGGTACAGGAACTTGTGCTCGAAGTATACTACCGGGTCGTCGTCCTGTATGGCGGCGATAAGGAGCCCCTTGGCGTCGAAGGCAGTCGCGGGCGCAACGACTTTAAGGCCGGGCACGCGCGTGAACCAGGCCTCCGGGTTCTGCGAATGGAACAGCCCGCCCCGCACGCCGCTCCCGGACGGGCACCGGACCACCATCGGGCATTTGGCCTTACCGCCGTGCCTGTACCGGAGAGTCGCCGCCATGTTCACAAGCTGGTCGAACCCGCAGGATATGAAATCCGCGAACTGCATCTCCGCCACCGGCCGCATCCCGGCGATAGCAAGCCCGACCGATGCGCCGTTGATCAGGGATTCTGAAATCGGGGTATCGATTACCCGCTCCGGGCCGAACTCCTCGAACAGCCCTTCAGTGGCCAGAAACGCCCCGCCCAGCGCGGCAATGTCCTCGCCCAGGAGCACGACGTCCGGGTCCAGCCGCATGGACTGCCGAAGCGCTTCGTTAATCGCTTTTATGTAAGTCAGTTCCATTTAAACCTTCCTACTTTTCTTTCACGTGAAAGAAAAGTAGCAAAAGAAAGCGGGACCTTTTGGATAAAGGTCATTTTGAGCGAACGAATAGGTGAACGCCCGGCAGCTCTCGGCGAAATGAGCGGCCGTGCCAGAAACTGTTTGAGCGAAGCGAGTTTTTCTGGCACAGCGAATGAGCCTTAGAGATGCCCAAGAGAACCTCCTGAGAGAGACAAAATGACCTTGTCCGCACCCATAGCTTTATATTGGCGTCGCATACAGCCCCTCCATAGCCTCCGGGCCTTCCGGCTCCGGGGAGGACTCCGCGAACTGCACTGCCTCGTCCACCACCGCCTTAACTTTGGCGCCCGTCTCCTCTATTATCTTCGCGACATCGTACTCTTTCTTTTCGAGGAAGAACTCGTAGCGCTGGATGGGGTCGCGGCTTTCCCACTCGATAAGCTCCTCCTTCGCCCGGTACGAGGCCATGTCGTGCTCGCTGTGACCGGAGTAGCGATAAGTCTTGCATTCGATCAGTTCCGGTCCCTCGCCCCGCCTCGCCTGGTCTATCGCATGCTCCATAGCGCGCAGGACGGCAAAGAGGTCGTTGCCGCTGCAGACGTGCCCGTGAAAGCCATATCCGGCCGCCCTGTCCGCCACGTTCTCTACCGCCATCTGAATTGACTGGGGCGTGGAAAAAGCGTAGAAGTTGTTCTCGCAGACGAAAATGACGGGTAGCTTATGGACGCCGGCGAAGTTCAACGCTTCGTGGAAATCGCCCCTGGAGGACGCGCCCTCGCCGAAGAAGGCGACTACTACCCGCGGCTCTTTCCTGATTTTAAATTTCAAGGCGACGCCGCAGGCGACCGGCAGGGACGAGGCGAGCATGGAGGTGGAGCCGACTACGCCATTCTCCAGGACGCCGGCGTGAAGGAACGAGTCCCTGCCCCCGGAGAAGCCGGTCTTTTTGCCCATTATCTGGGCCATCAGGAGATTCGGGTCAACGCCCTTTACCAGGAACGCGCCTAGGTCGCGGTGCAGCGGGAAGATGAAATCGTCGGGCTTAAGTCTATAAACCGAACCGACGACTACGGCCTCCTGACCGAGGCCGGAGTAAACGCCGCCCGGTATCTTGCCCTGGTGGTGTAACTTGGAGACCCTGTCCTCAAACTCACGGACGAGGCGAAGGTGGTAATAAAGCTCGAGGTCCTGGTCCACACGCCTCCTTTAACTCACGCCAATTTAAATCCTTTATTCTTTTTGAGATACGGGACCAGTCCGCCCGCCTCAAGGATATCCGTCATCACCTGTGGCATAGGCGGGAACGGCAGCTCTATCCCCTTGGTCTTATCCCTTAACACGCCAGCCTTAAGGTCCAGCTCGAGCTCGTCGCCGTCTTCTATCTGGTCGGTATCCACGCGTACAGCCGGAAGGCCGATATTTATGCAGTTCCGGAAGAAAATCCGGGCGAAGGACTTGGCGGCGACACACGAGGTCCCGGCCATTTTTATAATCACCGGGGCATGCTCGCGGGATGAGCCCAGGCCGAAATTTCTCCCGCCCACGACGAAATCGCCGGGTTTTACCTGGGCCCTGAACTCGTCGCGTGCGTCCTCCAGGACGTGCTTGGTAAGCTCCGGCAGGTTCGTCCTTAAATACGCGTACCTGCCCGCCGCGATCAAGTCAGTGCTTATATCGTCCCCGAACTTCCAGGCCCTTCCCATGAAACCTCCAGACCGTTACCTTTTTAGTAAAAAGGTAACGCCAAAAACTTTTAGCGTGTTTTTAAGCCCCGCTTTTCTTTGTGTTACTTTCTTTTCCCGTGAAAAGAAAGTAACGGTTTATATGTATTTTCTCGGGTCGGCGAGTTTCCCTTCGATGGCGGAGGCCGCGACCAGCGCGGGCGAGGCAAGGTAAACGAATGACTTGGGGTTTCCCATCCTGCCCTTGAAGTTCCGGTTTATGGAAGCGACGCAGTTCTCGCCGTCGCCAAGGATGCCTTCATGGCTTCCAGGGCATGCCCCGCATCCCGGCGAATTGATTACGCCGCCCGCATCCAGAAATACATCCATAAGGCCCGCGGCCATCATCTTTCGATAGACGCTCTTGGTGCCCGGGGTTACGACGAGCCTTGAACCGGGGGCGACATGCTTTCCCTTGATTACCCGGGCCGCCGCCTCGAAGTCCTCGAAATAACCGTTGGTCGTGGAGCCCAGGTACGCCTGCTGGATCGGGACGTCCTTGCAGTCCGGGTGCGAGATGGGCCTCGTGTTGTCCACCATGTGCGGGAAAGAGACCATCGGCTCAAGGCGACCTGCGTCTATCTTGACTTCCCTGACGTATTTAGCGCCGGGGTCGCCCTTTATCTCCTTGAAATCTTTCTCCCGATTATTCTCGCGGAGCCAGTCCAGGGTATGCCCGTCCGATTCGAACAGCCCGCACTTTCCGCCGGCTTCCACGGCCATCGACGAAATAGTGGTCCTTCCGGGAATGGATAACCGTTCTATGGTATCCCCAAAGAACTCAAGAGACTGGTATGTCGCGCCGTCCGCGCCGATTGAGCCGATAAGGTACAGGATGATGTCCTTGGAATATACTCCCGGCGGGAGCTTCCCTGTGACTTCCACCCGGATTGCCTCCGGGCACAGCATCCAGGTCTCGCCGGTGGCCATGGCGACCGCGATGTCCGTCGATCCCATGCCGGTGGCGAATGCCCCCAATGCGCCGCCCTGGCAGGTATGGGAGTCCGCGCCCACCATCAGCATCCCGGGTGACGTGACCTGCTCGCCCAGTACCAGGTGGCTTACCCCGCCACCTATGTCGGACAGCATGCAGCCGGAGTTCTTGGCGTACTCCCGGAGCTTGGTGTGCCCCGTGGAGACTTCCTTGAAGGAGGACGGGGAGGCGTGGTCTATAAAAACGGCGGTATGGGAGGGGACTTTTGCAAGTCCCGCTCCCAGTTCCGCAATCTTGTCAACCGTCAGGGGGCCGGTCCAGTCCTGCACGTAGGCGAAATCGACCTTCACCACGGTCAGTTCGCCCGCGTGGACCTCATGCCCCGCGTGCATGGAGATAAGTTTTTCAGCCAGGGTAAGCGGCATATTTTATGCGGCCCTTCCCAGGGCCTCGTCCAGTTTCAGGGACGTCTGAAGGCGCTTCTCCACCACGTTCCAGTCTATGTTCTGGAAGAACGCGTCGAGGTATGCCGCGCGCTTGACCCCGTAGTCTATCATGTAGGCGTGCTCGTAGATGTCCAGTATCAGAAGCGGGATCTCATTCCAGATAGCGCCGATATCGTGCATGTCCATCATGTAGTTGTGCAGGGTGTTGTCGTTCATGCTCCAGGAGAGCACGGCCCAACCGCGTCCGGACATTGCGACCGCCTTGAACTGTGCCATCCAGTTATCGAACGAACCCCAGCGCTCTTTTATCATCTCTGCTATCCTGCCGCCCGGAGCGCCTCCCTTGCCGCCGAGGTTCTCGAAATACCATTCGTGCAGAAAGACGGCGTTTGTCGTAAATGATTTCTCCTTGAACATTTCCCGGATGACGGCGTAAGTCGCGTTCGCGCCTTCGGTGGGCGCTTTTTTAATCTCTTCCTCAATCATGTTCAATTTATCCACGTAACCCTTATAGAGCACGTCCCTGTGCTCCTGTAGCTGCCTGTCGGAAATGCCCCTTAGTTTACCTTCCAGTTTGTATTCCTTTACCTTGTGCATGATTGTACCTCCCTTTCTAATACATGAGGCTAAGACAAAAGAAATGCGGCAAAGATTCTGCCGCAGGCGGCTGACTTCAAAAAAGTATAACAAAGATTTATGCCGTGTCAATTTTTTAGAACAATTTTAAGTATTTTGATTAATCGGCGCGGCTTGCGGCCGGCAAGAGTCCGTGGTATAAATTTATACAAAGGAATTTATTTTTACTGAAGGCGTAAATCTGTCCGCCCTGAAGGAGACTTTATGAGGCATAACCTCTCAACCGTGAGCCGGGAAGCATACAACAGGAGCCTGCTTGAGGCGAGCCTCGACCCGCTCGTGACGATAAGCCCGGAAGGCAAGGTCGCCGACGTAAACGAGGCTACGGTCAAGGTCACGGGCGTTCCGAGGGACGAGCTTATCGGGACGGACTTCTCAGGCTACTTCACCGAACCCGACAAGGCCATGGAGGGCTACCTTCAGGTTTTCCGGGCAGGGTCCGTAACCGACTATCCCCTCACCATAAGGCACAAGGACGGGCGCCTGACGGACGTGCTTTACAACGCCTCCGTTTACCGCGATAAAGGGGGCAAAGTCGCCGGCATCTTCGCGGCTGCCAGAGATATCACCGAGAGAAAACGGGCCGAAGAGGCCCTTCGGGATGCCGGGACATATAACAGGAGCCTCCTGGAGGCGAGCCTCGACCCGCTTGTCACTATCGGCCCTGACGGAAAAATAACCGACGTGAACAGGGCGACGGAGTTAGTAACCGGCTACACGAGGCAGGAAATCGTCGGCACTGATTTCTCCGGATATTTCACCGAGCCGGAAATGGCGAACGCCGGATATCAGAAGGTGTTTAAAGATGGGTTCGTACAGGACTACCCGCTCGAGGTAATGTGCAGGGACGGGCGCTGCACCCCAGTGCTCTACAACGCGTCACTCTATTGGAATGAAAGGGGCGAGGTAGCCGGCATATTTGCCGCCGCAAGAGATATAACGGAGCGGAAGCGGGCGGAGGAGGAGGTAATAAAATTGAACCTGGAGCTGGAACAGAGAGTCCGCGACCGGACAGCCCAGTTAGAATCCGCCAACAGCGAGCTGGAATCCTTCAGCTACTCGGTATCACACGACCTCCGCGCGCCTCTTCGGAGCCTTGACGGATTTTCACAGGCCATCCTGGAGGAATATTCGGACAGGCTCGACGAAAAAGGGAAAGACTACCTGGGAAGGATCCGCCTCGCCAGCCAGAGGATGGGCCAGCTAATAGACGACATGCTGAAGCTCTCGCGGGTGACAAGGACCGAGATGCGTTTCGAAAACGTTGACTTAACGGGGATTGCGGGAGAAATAGAAGATGAACTCAGGAGGGGGGAGCCGGGGCGCAAGGTCGAATTTATTATAGAAGAAGGCGTCACGGCATGGGGCGACCTGCCGCTCCTGCGGACGGTAATGCAGAACCTGCTGTCGAATTCCTGGAAATTCACCTCCGGGCATGATAAGGCGGTAATCCAGTTTGGCGTTTCGGAGGACGGGGGCCGGAAGATTTTTTTTGTGAAGGACGATGGAGCCGGCTTTGACATGACCTACGCCGATAAACTCTTCACCCCATTCCAGCGGCTGCACTCCACTGTGGACTTTCCCGGGACGGGTATTGGCCTCGTAATCGCAAAAAGGATTCTAAGGCGGCACGGGGGCGACATCTGGGCTAAGTCGGAACCGGAAAAAGGGGCGGCGTTTTACTTCTCATTTGAAAGGAGGCAGGTATGACGGACAGGGAAATATTGCTGGTGGAGGATAACCCGGACGACGTCGAGCTTACACTCAGGTCGTTCAAGGTAAACAATATCTGCAACAAAGTTGTTATCGCCACGGACGGCGCGGATGCGCTTGATTTTCTTTTTTGCACCGGCGCATATTCCGGCAGAAGAAGCAAACTGCCCCAGCTCGTGCTCCTGGACCTTAATCTGCCGAAGATATCGGGCCTGGATGTGCTGAAGCGCATCAGAAGCGACGAAAGGACAAAATGCCTGCCGGTAGTGATACTTACCTCTTCCAAGGAGGAAAGAGACCTTGTAAGCGGCTACTCGCTGGGCGCAAACAGCTACGTGCGAAAGCCCGTGGATTTTATCGAGTTCAACGAAGCCATAAAACAGCTCGGCCTCTATTGGCTGATTTTAAACGAAGCGATGCCGCAGGCAAGGGAAGCGAATGGAAAAGCCGCTTAGAGCATTGATAGTGGAAGACTCGGAAAACGACGCTATCCTGATGGCGGAGGAACTGAGGCGTGCGGGTTATGAGGTCTATTTCGAGAGGGTCGATACTCCGGAGAAAATGGCCGAAGCCATCCTGGGCGAGGGCTGGGACGTCATACTCTCGGATTACGTAATGCCCAGGTTCGACGGTCTGACGGCGCTTAAGCTCCTGAAGGAAAAGGCTCGTGATATCCCGTTCATCATGGTTTCCGGAAAGATCGGCGAAGACACGGCTGTAGAGGCCATCAAGGCCGGGGCCTGCGATTACGTCATGAAAGACAGGATGGCAAAGCTTGCGCCCGCGGTGAAAAAGGCCCTTTCCGAGCACGAGATGATGATGGAAAGGGACCGGGCACAGGAGGCGCTGAAGACGGAGCTTGAGGTATCCAACGCCCTGCTCAAGATGGCCGAGATAACGAGCGCATCACTTAACTGGGACGAGACGGCGGATAAGGTGCTCCACGTCCTGAGAAAAATCATACATTTTGAGGGCGCGGCTGTAATGCTGGCGGAGGCGGACGGCACGCTCGTCCCCAGGAAGGCGGTAGGCTGCGACGACGGCCTGCATTCCATCCTGATGGGTATGCGGCCAAGGCTGGCGGACGTCCGGGCGTTTGAGAAGGTGATGCTGACCAAAAAACTTTTAACAGTCGGGGAGGCGGAACTGCCCGGCCTGGTGCCGGACTATATCGCGGCAAACCTTAAGCTGAAAGAACTGATTATCGCTCCAGTCATGGCGAGGGAGCGGGTAGCCGGCTTCCTCGGGGTGAACTTTAATAAAATCAGCGGCGATTCGCGTGTCCCGGCATTGATAAAAGGCATCGCCGACCAGCTCGGCGCGGCCTTTGAAAACGCCAGCCTTTACGAGGAGACCCAGAAAAAGAGGCTGGAGCTGGCCAAGGGGATGGAGGCGCTCAGGGTACTGCACGAGATAGACAGGATGATACTGTCCACTCTCGACAGGGACGAGATGCTTTCAAGGGTCTCGCTCCAGATAAAAAGGCTTATCCCGGCGGATGCCGGGTGCCTGCTGCTGCTGGACGCGGAAGAGAAGACGCTGCGGGTAAACTGCGGCTGGGGGGCGGAGCTTAAAAAAGACGAGCGGTTCCTGCTGGACGGCTTCCCAGGCGTCGATACGTTCCTTTCAGGCAGGCCGGTGATGAGGGCCGACGTCCTTGACGAGACGGGGGGAAACGGGAAAGACACCGTCTTTCGGGACGCGGTAATCCGCTCCGAGATAATCGTCCCGATAATGAGCAAGGGGACCGGACTGGGGCTTATCAGGCTCGGGAGCCAGAGGGTGGCGGGTTTCACTTTCGAGGATACGGCGATGGCCGAAAAACTGGCATACCAGATAGGGATAGCACTAGAGAACACGCGCCTGATAGCAGACCTGGAGGAGATGCTGATAAACACCGTGCAGGCGCTTTCCTCCGCGATAGACGCAAAAAGCCACTGGACGCGCGGACATTCCACCCGCGTCACAGGCTACGCCGTCCGGACCGGAAAAGAGATGGGACTTACGGACGAGCAGCTGGAGAGGCTGAAGTTAGCTGGCCTCCTGCACGATATAGGGAAAATCGGGATATTCGATGCGCTTTTGAATAAGCCGGGCTCGCTGACGGACGACGAGTACGAATCAATTAAAAAACACTCCGACAGGGGAGCGGAGATCCTTGCGCCGATAAAGCAGTTCAGGGACATCGTGCCCTGCATCCGCCACCACCACGAGCGTTGGGACGGCAAAGGTTATCCCCTTCACCTGCAGGGCGAACAGATACCTTTCCTGGCGCGGATATTATCGGTCGCGGACTCTTTCGACTCCATTACCGCCGACAGGCCTTACAGGGAGGCCAGGGGCAAAAGCTTCGCGGTCGCGGAACTGAAGAAATGCTCCGGGACGCAGTTTGAGCCGAAAATCGTGGACGCATTCATCGGTGTGCTGAACAAGCCGGATTAACCGCTTTTTTTCTCTATCTCCGCTATTTTAACCCCGTCCTTAAAAAGAAAAGACTTCATCTCTTTTGCAAATGCCGGGTCGCTTCGCCTCACCCACTCGAGGAGCATCGCCGCGTGTTCCTTCTCTTCGTCCCGGTTATGGGCGAGGATTGCCTTAAGCTCCTGGTCCTCCGTCGCGTCCACCCTCTGCTGGTACCAGTCTATCGCCTCCAGCTCTTCCACTATCGACTGAAGCGCCCTGTGGAGCTCTTTTGTCTTGCCGGTCAGCTTATCTTCGTTTTCGTTCAACGTATATGGCATGTGGGAGGGCCTCCTTTTCTCATCAATTATAGCAGACGCTTGCCGGGCTTATTGTTTTTATTGAGGTAAGGTGTTATTATCCGGCTTATATGAAACAGCTCCTGGAAATAATAAAAGAAGAAATCCGGGCGGCGGGAAGGATAACCTTCGAGCGTTATGCGGAACTTGCGCTCTATCATCCCCTGTACGGCTACTACTCCTCCGGGGCGGCCTCTATCGGCAGGGCTGGCGATTTCTATACCTCCTCTCAGGCGACGCGCATGTACGGGATGCTGATGGCCGAAGCCTTTGTTCAGCTTTCGGAGAAGTCAGGGCCGGATTTCGTCGAGATGGGGGCGGGCGAGGGGCTGTTCGCGGCCGATTTCCTGCGCGTGCTTGCTAAGTCCCATCCCGCCGAATACGGAAGATGCCGGTATTTTATAGTGGAGAGCGCGTGCGGCATGGCGGCAAAACAGAAGAATGCGCTTTTAGATTTTAGTGACAAAGTCACCTGGACTGAGGACTTAAACGGCCTGCCCGATATAGAGGGAATATTTTTTTCAAACGAACTGGTCGATGCGTTCCCCTTCCACAGGGTCAAGCAGGAGCCGGGCGGGCTGTCCGAAATTTACGTGTGCCTGGAGGAGCGTCAGGAAGGGGAAGGGGGGCAGCAGAGGCAAGACGAAGGGTGGGGTGAAAAACTGGCCTTTGTGACCGGGCCGCTCTCCACGCCGGAACTGGCGATGCATTTCAACCGGCTGACGCCTAAGCTCCCGGCAGGGATGACGACAGAGGCGAACCTGAGGATTTCCGGGTGGATGGGCAAGGTCGGCGGGAAGCTGAAGAAAGGTTTCGTAATCACTGTGGACTATGGGTACTGCGCGGAGCAATATTATTCCGCCTCAAGGATGAGGGGCACCGCGCTCTGCCATTACAGGCATTCAACTAACGAAGACTTTTTAGAGCGGGTCGGGGAGCAGGATATTACCGCGCACGTGGACTTTACCACCGTCGCCCTCGAAGGGAACAAAAGCGGCCTCGCCCCGGGACTTTTCTGCGACCAGGGACAGTTCCTCATGGAAACGTTGCCGTGGTTCGAGGACTTGGCCAGGCGTACAAATGCGTCTCAAGAGGAGCTGATAGAGGCGGGGCAGGGAATAAAAACGTTGCTCCACCCGGAATGGCTGGGAGGGGTTTTCAAGGTATTGGTCCAGTCGAAAGAGTGTTCCTTGGACGGATTATTCGGGAGAGTGCGGAACAGGGCGGAAGAGCTTTTTCGATAACTACAGGTGCCCGCTGTTTTGGGAGCCATTAACCCCCGTTGTTTCAAACTATCGGCCCCCTGACGATTGATAACTACCGGCTCGCCCGGTAGTATATGGACGCAGCACCCGCTAAGTTTTTCCCTTTGAAATCCAGGCGGTGCGACCACCTGATCTGCCGGAGCCCCGCCATCTCAAGTAGGTTCAGCATCTCCGGTATCTTAAAGCAGTTGACCTCGAAGGACTGGTCGTAATTTTCTTTTACGAAATGTCCCTTCATAAGGACGGTCCCTTTATCTTCCAGAAGCTCCCGTTCCCAGATGACCGATATCTCGCCGGAGGCGTCCCGCTCTATGACGTTTTTGGAGAACGGCTGAGACCAGTAGACCGCGTTGAAAACAAATGCGCCTCGCGGGGCCAGGAGCCTGCGGACCCTGTCGAAAAGGACCATCAGACTGCTTCTCTTCAACTGTGATACCGTATTACCGAGACTTATGACCAGGTTTTGGATCCCGTAAGGCACCAGGGTGTCGTTCTCTATGTCGGAGAGGTGGAACTCCACGTTCGGAACATCCGCCGCCCGCTCCTTCGCGGCATTTAAGGCGGACTCCGTGCGGGCAAGGCTGGTCACGGTAAAGCCGTTTTTGGCAAGGGCAATGGAATGAAGCCCCGGCCCGCATCCCAGTTCCAGAACGCGGGCCCCGCCGGCCGGCCGACCGGCCGCTTCCCAAGTTTTTTTATACCAGGAAAGGATTTGCTCTACTTCGCCCTTTTCTTCCCCGCGTGAGTAATGGGTCTGCTCGAAGAGGTCCACCCGTCCCCTGTTTATTTTCAAAGGCTCTGCCATATACCCCTCGTAAGTTCGTCACCTTTTTGGGAAAAAGGTAACGCCAAAAACGTTTAAACTAAAAATAGTCCGGCTTTCTTTTGGTACGTTTCTTTCACCTGAGACGATTTATCTGTCCAGAGCGATAGCGAAGACAGAAAGAAAAGTACGGCCTGTCTTACGCCGCGGTCCGGTAGCCCCATTTCATGAAATGGTCTTCCGTCCCTATCTCTCCCGACAAATCGTCCGACTCGTCCGATGCCAGGAAAACCGCCAGCTTCGCTACTTCGGACGGCTGCTTTAACTGGCCGGATTTTTTCAGGCCCCAGAAAACCCGGTACGCGTCCGGCCCCAGCACGTTCATGTCCAGTTTCCGGATGTCCTCGTGCATCCTGGTGTCCACGGAGCCCGGGTCCATCCCGTAAACCTTAACGTTATACTGTTCCAGCTCCCTCGCCAGCGCCTTCGTAAGAGTGTTCAGACCCGCTTTCGATATGCTGTAGGCGCCCAGACGTGGTATAACGAAGTCAGCCAGGCCCGAAGTTATGTTTATAATCTTGCCGTAGCGTTTTTTAATCATCCCCGGGATGCACGCCTTCGACACGAGCCAGGCGCCGGTAAGGTTGATATCCATGCAGCGGTGGAACTCGGGGTCGGGAATATCTTTCATGGGGGCGATGGGGCCGGTTACCCCTGCGTTATTCACCAGTATGGAAGGCGGGCCGAACTTCATCTCCACCGCGCGGTAGAGGTTCTTTACGTCTCCAGGGTCGGATACGTCCGCTTTTATCGCGATGGCCTGACCGCCCTTGTCCGCAATAATGGAAACCGTATCTTCCAGCTCCTCCCTGGTCCTGGAAGCCACCGCCACTTTCGCACCAGCCTCCGCCAGGGCCATGGCAATTGCGCGCCCAAGACCCCGCCCGCCGCCGGTTACGACGGCAATCCGCCCGTTGAGCACGCGCCCTCCTCTTCGACTGGTGAAAATGGGAAAAAGGGACTACAGAAAAGTACGCCCCTACTCAAATAATAATCGAGCAGGGGCGAGTTGTCAAAAAGGGGGGGGAAAGCGTGAATTTATTTAATCTCGATTTCGGCTTCGGAAACCTTCACCGGCTCCGCGCTCTTTGCCGGTATCCCCAGCTTCGCGGCGGCAGCGGGGGTAACCAGCCGGTAATAAACGGCGGCCTTCGCCATCGCCGCACCCTTCGGCAGGTCGTATGTCAGCGTCCGCTCCTCGTGGCTGTTTATCCTTGAATCAAGAGCCTCTTTCGCCTCCCAAGTCGGCACGCCGACCTTCCCGTCCGCGCTGAATACGCGCATGAACATTTCTTTCTGGCCGGGCGCAGGAGCGGGGTTCTCGAAGAGGGGATTTCCTTCTTTATCGAGGACCTCGACTTTCAGATATGCCGCGCGCATGGGGTTCGTGGACGGGAAGAAGTGCGGGTTATCGTTTTTGATAATTACTATTAGCTTACCCATCTCCGCACCCAGGGACAGGGATATCCCTTTCTGCAGCATATCTTTATCGTGTCCGCCCGGGAAAAAGTGGGAGTAGTGCGAGCTTTTAGCCGAGCCCTCGGCGGGGGGACCAGCTTTTTCTTCCATGTGGCACTTGACGCAGTCTGAGTATCCTTCCAGGTCCGCACTGCATATTACGGTGCCTTTGCCGTTTACCATCTTGCCGTGACAGCCCATGCACATCATGTACGGCTGAGCGAACGACCACTGGCTTACCTCGTGTGGCGCCTCTTGCGCAGAAGAAGCAGAAGAAGAGGTTATTGTGGTGGCGATCTTATAGGTGTTGAACATTTTGCCGTCCGTTATGCCCTCTTCGCTGTGGCAGAACGTGCAGGGTATGCCGGGCATGGACGAATAGGTTTTTGCCGCGCCTTCCGACGCCGGGTTGTGACAGCTTGCGCAGAAATAAGGCGCTTTCTTGCCCGTTTTGGCCATTGACTGGGAAAATGCGGAGAAGACGGCGTTATGGGCGGGATCGGAGGCCCTGGACGACTTCGAGTGCATGGACGCGCTCCACTCGTCATAGATGGCTTTATGGCATGGGGCGCAAGAGGCCGAGTCCGCAAAACCCTTGAATCCTGCCGGGTACTGGTGCGCAAATGCCGCGGAAGGCAGGATTGCCAGAAAAATAAAAGCCAGCAGGATTTGGCCAGTCCTCATCCTTCAGTCTCCTCTTCAGTCTTTATTTTTACCTGATCGCCCGCGCGGACCATCTCTTTGAACTCGGGCATGACCTCCGCCGCAAGGGCGTAATAACTGCGCTGGTTCTTGATGAACCTGTCGGAGGTCTCGTCGTAGATCTTGTCGAAAAGGGTCGAGCCGCATGTAGGGCAGGTGATAACCGCATGGCCCCTTTCGTCATAACAGAGATAGGACATGACGTGCGCCCCGCAGAGCCTGCACGGTGTTATAATAAGTTCCGGACATGTAGTCATGAATTAAATCTTATCACGAAAAAAAATCAGGTTCAACGTCAAATAATCTTTCTTGCCATATAAAAATGTGGTATTTGATAGATAAACATGGTTGAACAATGAATAATTTTTCCCCCGATTTCACATTCTGGGCGGCGGTGATTGTTTTCGCTGTCACTTACGGCCTCATTATCACGGAACTCGTGGACAGTACCGCCGCCTCGATCTTCGGCGCGGTCCTCATGCTTGCCCTGGGGGTGCTGGGGCAGGACGAGGCATTCCATGTCCGGGAGCTGGGGGTAGACTGGAACGTAATATTCCTGCTGGTCTCGATGATGGCGCTTATCGCGATGATGAAGCCCTCCGGGATATTCGAGTATGTGGCGATAAAGAGCGCGAAGCTGGGCCGGGGCGACCCCGCGAAAATACTATATATTCTTGCCATCCTGACGGCGCTTGCCAGCTCGCTCCTGGATAACATTACGACCGTACTTCTCCTGATCCCTGTAACCATGTTTATCGCGGATGCCTTGGATGCGGACCCGATCCCTTTTCTGCTGACCGAAGTATTCGCATCCAATATCGGCGGGACCGCGACACTCATCGGAGACCCGCCCAACATCATGATCGCGTCAAGGGCCGGTCTTTCGTTCATGGATTTTTTATACAACCTCGGCCCGGCGGTAATCGTGATTATGGCCGGGTTCCTGCTTATGATAAAGGTCATATTCGGCAGGGGCCTGCACGCATCGGAAGACGTGCGGGCGCGGATAATGGCGATGGACCACCGCGGGGCTATAAAGGACAAGGCGCTGGCGATAAAATCCGTACTCGTGCTGGCCCTGGTGCTGCTGGGCTTTATTTTTCAGGGGAAGCTCGGGTATGAGCCCGCGACGGTCGCGCTCTTCGGGGCGGGGCTTCTCCTGCTTTTAACGGGGAAGCGGGATATGCACAAGCTCCTTTCCGGAATTGAGTGGCCGACGATATTTTTCTTCATCGGGCTCTTTATTATCGTGGGCGGGGCGGTAAAGGTTGGGTTTATAAAATGGCTCTCCAGCGAACTGCTGCGCGCAACCGGGGCTAATATGTTCAGGGCGTCGATGCTTGTGATGTGGCTGTCGGCGGGGATTTCCGCGTTCATCAATAACATCCCGTTTGTGGCCGCAATGAACCCGCTCGTCGAGGATATGGCAAGACAGCTCCAGCCCGGCCAGGCGTTGCACGAGGCGGTAAAAAGCCCAATGATTATGCCGGTTTGGTGGTCGCTTGCGCTTGGGGCTTGCCTGGGCGGGAACGGCACGGCGATAGGCGCGTCCGCCAACGTCATAGTCTTCGACTTATCGAAAAGGCATAGAAAAAAGATAAGCTTCCTTCGGTTCATGCTGTACGGGATGCCGGTGACGTTTATGTCTGTCGGGATAGCGGCGCTGTATGTGTGGATTAGGTATTTCGTGTTTTGAGCTGAACGCATATGCCGCTGTTTATCTTTCACGTGGAAAGCTGAAAATAGGTGAAAGCGCGTAAAAAATACCTTTAGTTTACAATGACTTGTGAAGTGCGAGACACGCCGCCGAAATTGTTCGCAATAGGGACGTAACTCCTTTTAAGATAGGGATAAAAATACCGCCAATCCATTAAAAACGGACGTCTCACAAACCCCTCCCGGACCCCCTAATATGGATTGTAATGCCCTT
>JBARKJ010000139.1:0-6633 GCA_049801375.1 Nitrospirota bacterium
CGCCCCAGTTCGGACCCTGGCCGACATCCACCTTAAGCGGGGCCTTGAAATGCGCCGCGCCTTCCATCTCTTTTATCGCTAATTCCTTAACCCGCAGAGCCTCGTCCTCCGGGGCCTCGAACACTAATTCGTCGTGGACCTGAAGCACCATCTTAGCCTTAAACCCCTCTTCCTTAAGCCTCCGGCTGATGTTTATCATCGCCGTCTTTATCAGGTCGGCGGCGCTTCCCTGTATAGGCGTGTTCACGGCCAGCCGCTCGCCAAGGCTACGAGTCGTTTTGTTCCCGCTTTGCAGTTCCGGTATCGGGCGCCTCCTGCCGAAGAGCGTCATGGCATAGCCGCTTTCCGCCGTCTCCTTAAGCGTCTTATCGATGAACTCCTTTACCCCGTAGTGCCGGTTAAAATATGCGTCTATATATTCCTTAGCCTCGCGTGGGTGCACGCCTAACTGTGCGGAAAGGCCATACGCGCTCAGTCCGTACATGATGCCGAAGTTCACCGCCTTGGCGCGTCTTCGAAGCTCCGGGGTCACGGATTCCTGTGCGATATTGAATATCTCGGACGCCGTCCTGCTGTGGACGTCCTCGTCGTTTATGAACGACTCTATAAGCGAGCTGTCGTTTGCCAGGTGCGCCATTATCCGAAGCTCCACCTGCGAATAGTCCGCCGAGATTATGACGCTCCCCTTGGGCGCGGAGAATGCCGTCCTTATTTTGCGGCCTATCTCGCCCCTGATGGGGATATTCTGCAAGTTCGGGTCGGACGAGCTTAACCGGCCCGTGGCGGTCACGGCCTGGTTGAAGCTCGTATGGACCCTGCCGGTACGGGGGTTTGCGAGTCTTCCCAGGGCGTCCACGTATGTGGACTTCAGCTTGAAAAGCTCGCGGTACTCCAGTATCTCCGCCGGGAGCGGGTGGCTCTGGGCAAGAATCCGGAGCACTTCCTCGTCCGTGGAATACCCGCTCTTGGTCTTCTTGACAGGCGGCAGATTAAGCTTCTCGAAGAGCACGCAGGCGAGCTGTTTCGGGGAGTTTATATTGAACTGCTCTCCGGCGATTGAATATATTTTCCCGATAAGCCGGGTAAGGTCCGAGTTCAACTGCGCCCCCATCTCGTGGAGGTAAGCCATATCGATATATATACCGTTTTTTTCCATCTCCGCCAAGACATAGATCAGCGGCAGTTCCATCTCATAGTAGAGCTTGGCCAGTCCCACAGCTTCGAGCTTCGGCCTCAGGACCTTGGCCAGCCTCCATGAAAGGTAGGCGTACTCGGCGGAGTATCTGGTAGCCGTCTCCACGTCCACGTGCGAGTACAATATAATCTTCTGCCCCGTCCCCACCGCTTCCGAGAGCGCCATCTTCCGGAGGCTTAAGTGCTCCAGGGCGACGCTTTCCGGGTTGTGTACCGCGCGTCCGGGGTTTAGCAGATATGAGCCGACCATAGTGTCGAACTCCGCCCCTTTAAGCTCCACCCCCATGTTGGACAGCGCGATGATGTCGTACTTGATATTGTGGCCGATTTTTTTGATGCCGGCGTCTTCCAGCAGAGGCTTCAGTATCTCTATGACCTTCTCTTTCGGCAACTGGCCTGCGGCCTCGGTTATCAGCAGTTCGCCTGGCCTCTGCTCAAAGTGCCCGAACGGGACGTAGTACGACCGCTCGTCGCTCATGCAGAGCGCGATTCCCACGGGCTCGCCCTCCATCGGCAGCACGCTCGTAGTCTCCGCATTCACGGAAACGCTGCCGGCTTTCTTTATCTGCTCCACGATTTTCCGCAGAGATTTTTCGTCCCGGACGGTAACGTATTCGGCCTCCGGGGCCTCCTCCGGCGTAACAAATTTAAGCAGCGCCGTGAACTCCAACTCCTTGAAAAGCTCTATCAGCTCCCTGCTCTTCTGCGGACGGCGCTTGAAGGATTCGATATCCACCGGGTGAGGCAATTCCTGCATCAGCTCTACCAGGTCCCTTGAGAGCCGAGCGGTCCCCGCGTTCTCCTTCAGCGACTCCTTAAGCTTCGGTTTGGTTATCTTGTCGAGATTTTCGAGGACGCCATTTATGGAGCCGAACTCGGTAATAAGCTGGACCGCCGTCTTCTGTCCCACGCCCGGGACGCCTGGGATGTTGTCCGAGGTATCCCCGATAAGCCCCAGTATCTCCGGTATCTTCCCGGGCGGGACGCCGAACTTCTTTATGCACTCGTCCACGCCGTACATCTCGTCCTTCATGGTGTCGTATATCCGGACGTCTTCGTTTATCAGCTGGAAGAGGTCCTTGTCCGCCGTCACGATGGTGACGGACAGGCCCTCCTTCACCGCCTTCCGCGTTACCGCCGCTATGACGTCGTCCGCCTCGATGCCGTCGAACATTATGACGGGGATGTTGAACGCATCGACAGTTTTATGTATGTACGGTATCTGCGGCACGAGGCCTTCCGGCATTGGAGCGCGGGTCGCCTTGTACTCCTCGTAGACCTGATGGCGGGTGGTGACTCCCTTCGGGTCGAAGCAGACCGCAAGGTACTCCGGCATCTTCTCGTTTATCACCTTCATCAACATATTCGTGAAGCCGTATGCGGCGTTGGAGGGGAAGCCCTTGGATGTTGTAAGCCCGCGTATGGCGTAGAACGCGCGGTAGATATAGGAGTTTCCGTCGATCAGATACAGGGAGGGTTTTTTGGAAGTCATCAGGTTTATTTTAATAAAAAAGGGCGGCCCCGGCAATGAAATAATTTACTTATTAATCCGACGGTCCCCGGCGTAATAATCAAGTATTTGACATCATGGTTAAATAGCGGTTAAGTAAATACCTGAAATAAATGTAACATATTGTAATATATATAAAATAATAGATTTTATCTTTTAAGAACTATACCTTGAACTTTTCCGTCGGAGGTGGACTATCATGACAGTGCGATATAAGATATTTGTATTCAAGAGCTGCTTTCTTACCATCAAGGCGGAGCAGGCGCTGAAAAAAGCAGGTCTTTGGTGCAAAGTGGCGATAATGTCTCACATGAACTCCTGCTGCGGAATTGCACTCCGAGTACGGGCGGAAGACGAACCTCGGGCCTCCCGGATTGTGGGCGATTCCGGAATCGAAAGCCAAGGGGTATGGAGCTTTAATTAAGCCGCCTTCTTCAGTTCTTGTCCCCCTCTCAGCCTGATCGTCCAGTCGGCAAGGCTTACCAGAAGCTGCCTTATCAAATCCCTCGTTTTCTGGTCCGCAAGCCGTCCTTCCGGGAAGTTCTTTTCGCTGGCGTAAGGCACCATGATCTCCGGACTGTTTACCGCATACATGTTCAGGAACACGAAGCTCTGCCGCAGGTGGTACTGGGCCCTCGCCGTCCCGGTCATGCCCATGGATGCGCCCATTATGGCTACCGGCTTTCCCGATAACACGTTATCACCGTACGGGCGGGAGGCGCAGTCCAAGGCGTTTTTCAGGACGCCCGGTATGGAATAGTTATACTCCGGAGAGGCGATCAATATCGCATCAGCCGCTTTTATCTTGGATTTGAATTCACGCAGCTTCGGCGGGGGGTCGTTTTCCAGGTCCTGGTTGAATAACGGCAATCCTTCCAGGTCTAAAATTTCAAGGCTCATATTGTCCGGGACCAGTTCCAGCGCCGCCCGGAGGAGCGCCTTGTTATATGAGCCTTTCCGAAGACTTCCTGCAAAGCCAAGCACCTTTATTTTTGGTTCCATGTTTAGCTCCCTTCCAGTTTAAATCTACATATATATACACAGTATAACACTTAAGGCGACGACCGCATTAATCCCCACCCCTTGCCTTTCAAAGAGCATAAAAAAAGCCGCGGGACAAAACCGCGGCTCAATTTAGCCCCTCTTAAGATTTAAGAGGGTATGAAATAACAATTACGATACTTGGACGGCGCGTTCCTTGGCATCCACCTCGGTAATATGCGGCTGCCCGAAAAGGTCATTTATGACGTCCTGGACGTGCACTATCTCCTTGCACTTGACGGCGTTGGAGCCGGAGAATATAAGCCCGTCCACGACGTCGCCCTTATGCGCGACCGTCAAGGCCCTGGCTATGCAGAAGCCGACCTTCTCCGAGCGGAGCGAGCAGTGCTTCAGGCAGTTGATGGTGCAGCGGTCTCCCTTCGGCGGGCCGTCGGCCAGCTTTTCGGAGAAGGCGTTCCTTATTACCCTGCCTGGAAGCCCGACCGGGCTTAGCACGAGCACTATGTCGTCATCGACGGCATCGAGGTACATCTGCTTGAAGGCATCCGGCGCGTCGCACTCGAACGTGCAGACGAAACGGGTCCCCATCTGCACCCCGCGCGCCCCGTAGCCGAATACACGCGCGACATCCTCCCTGCCCCATATTCCTCCGGCGGCAATGACGGGAATATCCGCCTTCACCTCGGTGGCCAGAAAGTCCACCAACTCAGGCACCACCTTGTCCAGGGTAAGCTCTGGACTGAAGACCTCCTCGGTGCGCGCGCCGAGGTGCCCGCCCGCCTTGCCGGGAGCCTCCACGACAATCGCGTCCGGCATGCGGTGGTATAGCTTCTCCCATTTCTTGATTATCAGCCTCGCCGCCTTCGCGGAAGAGACGATGGGGATAAGGGCCACGTCCGGGAAATCTTTCGTATATTCCGGAAGCTGCATCGGGAGCCCCGCGCCCGATATGATTACATTCGCCCCGTTTTCCGCCGAGGTCCTGACCAGCGCCTCGTAATCGGTAAGGGCCGCCATGCAGTTGACTGCGATTATGCCGTCGGGAGCGGTCTTGCGGGCGGCCGCTATCTCATCGGCAAGGGCAAGTTTATTCGATTCGAAATAGTTCTTGCCGGTATAGTGTTTGGATGACAGCCCCAAGCCCACTGAGGCTATAGTCCCGACGCCGCCGGCCTTGGCTACAGCGCCGGCCAGACGGTGTGCGGATATCCGGACACCCATACCCCCCTGTATAAGCGGATATGCCGGAGTATATTTTCCTATTTTAAGTGCGGGCAAACTGGTCGAAATGACTGGTTCTCCTTCGTCCATGCGTTGCGCTTTCCTTTTTCTATGTCTTTGAAAGCACGGCGATTTTTGACTGCCCCGGAAGTTATAGAGATCCAGGGTTTCTTCTTGAGTGTGGAAGTATAGCATAACGGCGGCGGTATGGCTATATTTATCTTACTCTTTAAAGAAAGCTTGTAATCTGCTTCAATTAATGTATACTTGTGCAACTTTGGCTATTTGGAAGCCAATAACCATTCGCGTAGCCCTTACCTGTCTTTTCGGAAATTCCCCCTCGAAAAAAAGCAGAGAGTCGGTTGGCGGATGAAATGCGCCGGCCATTGCCGTGCTTTTAATCAGAGGATAGCTATGACTTTTCAAGAACTTGAATTAATCCCGCAGCTTATGAAGGCCGTTGAAGAATGCGGCTACAAAATCCCAACACCTATACAAGAGAAGGCAATCCCGAAGGTGCTCGCCGGCGGAGACGTGATGGGCCTGGCGCAGACGGGAACGGGCAAGACGGCCGCGTTCACATTGCCGCTCCTTCAAAGGCTGGTAACGGGACCCAGGGGCCGCGTCAGGGTGCTTGTACTGGCCCCCACCCGTGAACTTGCGGAGCAGACCCAGCAATCTTTCTGCACGCTCGGCAAGTATCTCAACTTTAAGAGCACTTCGATTTACGGCGGCGTCGGCATTGTACCGCAGATGCAGAAGCTGAAGAGGGGCGTCGAAGTGGTCGTGGCCTGCCCCGGCAGGCTCCTTGACCATATCGGACGCGGCACGATAGACCTTCGTGGCGTGGAAGCGCTCGTGCTGGACGAAGCGGACAGGATGTTCGACATGGGCTTCCTGCCGGATATAAAGAAGATACTGACCCGCCTCCCGGAGAAGCGTCAGTCGCTCCTTTTCTCGGCCACCATGCCTGCAGATATACGCAAGCTCGCCCAGGAGATCCTGCACGAACCGGCGGTCGTTCAGGTAGACCACGAGGCCCCGGCGGATACGATCTCGCACGCGCTTTATCCGGTCGAGCAGCACTTCAAAACTACACTCTTAAAGGAGTTGCTGTCCCGTACGGAAACCGATTCGGTACTGGTATTCACCCGCACGAAGCACCGCGCGGAGAAGCTGGCCCTCACTCTGAAGACGGCGGGCTACACGGCGACGTCGCTGCAAGGGAACCTCTCGCAGAACAAACGGCAGGCGGCTCTTGACGGCTTCCGCAGGGGCTCGTATAAAATACTCGTAGCCACCGACATCGCCGCACGCGGCATAGACGTCTCAAAAATCTCGCACGTCATAAACTACGACATGCCGGATTCCCCGGATGCATACACGCACAGGATAGGCCGCACCGGCCGCGCATACAAGACAGGGGAAGCTTTTACCCTGGTCACGTCCGAGGACGCCGCCATGGTCGCCACGATAGACAGGCTGCTGGGCCAGAAGACCCAGAGGTGCACCCTGGAGGGGCTGGACTACATAATACCCGATATCAGCAGGGCGTCTCACGCGCCCGCGCCGAGATACGGAGCGCCGCGCGGCTATGCCGGTAACGGCAGGTCGGGAGACAGGCAGGACAGGTCGGCCAGGCCGCAGGGCAGGCGTCCGTCATCCGAGCCAAGGAGCTTCGGCGGATACAAGGGCGCAAGGCGCTC
>JBARKJ010000140.1:0-7345 GCA_049801375.1 Nitrospirota bacterium
TTGTCCCGGTTATCGCCCTTGCAGGGCCGATGGAGAAGTCGCTTTTCGATGCGGCGAAGTCGGGCGATGCGGCGGGCATTCGCGAGCTTATCAAGAAGCACGTGGACGTGAACGCGCGCGATACCGAAGGGGCGACGCCCCTGATACGCGCGGCGGCGAACGGCAGGAAAGACGCGGCCGAGGCGCTTCTCAAGGCCGGCGCGAACCCGAATCTGAAGGACAACGAAAGCTCCACCCCGTTGATGGCCGCGTCGTTCAACGGCTATCCCGACATAGCCAAGATGCTAATCGATAAAGGCGCAGATGTGAACGCCCGCGCGAAGGACGGCGAGACCGCGCTGGTATACGCGTCGGTGATGGGACACGATGACGCCGTAAAGCTGCTCCTGGATAAAGGGGCAAGCCCTAACATAAAGAATAAGGAAGGCGTGACTGCCCTGATGGGCGCGGCCGCCGCCGGACAGGAAGGCGTGGTGAGCGAGCTTATAAAGCGCCGCGCGGATGTAAACGCGAAGGATAAATTCGGCAATACCGCTCTCGCCTTCGCGAAGGCGAAGAAACGCGAGGAAGTTGCGAAGGCGCTTCTAAAAGCGGGGGCGAAATAGTGAAATACCTCATACTGCTTGGCGACGGCATGTCCGGCCTTCCGCTTGTCGAACTGGGCGGGAAGACCGTCCTGCAATATGCCAGGACCCCCAACCTCGATTACCTCGCCTCGCATGGGACGATGGGCCTTGCCAGGACCGTGCCGGAAGGCATGCCGCCGGGTTCGGACGTTGCGAACCTCTCCGTCCTGGGCTACGATCCACGGAAATACTATACCGGACGCGCACCGCTGGAGGCCGCCGCGATGGGGCTTCCGCTGGAGCCTGACGACGTTGCCTACCGTTGCAACCTGGTCACTCTGGCAGGGCTTGAAAAGGGATACGAGTCTTCGGTAATGGAGGATTTCTCCGCGGGACATATCTCCACGGACGAGGCGCGCGCCCTCATGCTTGAACTGGAGCAAAGGCTCGGAGGAAACGGCGTGAGCTTCCATCCCGGCGTGAGCTACCGCCACCTCATGCTCTGGAAAGGCGGCGAAGACGGAGCAATCTGCACCCCGCCGCACGACATAACCGGAAAGCCCGTAGCGGGCCATCTGCCTTCCGGGCCGGGGGCGGACTTCCTGCTGGGTCTGATGAAGGCGTCGGTTGACGTGGTTTCCGGCCATGAGATAAACCGCAGGCGATTGGTGGCGGGTAAGTCTCCTGCGAACTCGATCTGGCTATGGGGACAGGGCAAAAAACCCGCGCTCCCGGCCTTCAGGGAGCGGTATAATATCTCAGGCGCGATGATCTCAGCCGTGGACCTGCTGAAGGGGATAGCGGCGACACTCGGCATGAAGGTCATCAATGTCCCCGGCGCGACCGGCTATATCGATACGGACTATAAAGGCAAGGCCCAGGCCGCGCTCTGTGCGCTCGAATCCGCTGATTTCGTCTACGTGCACGTGGAGGCGCCGGACGAAGCCGGGCACAGCGGGAACCTCCGTCACAAGGTGCAGGCGGTGGAGGATTTCGACGAAAAAGTCGTGGGGACGGTGCTGGACGCCGTAAAGGGGAAGCCGGGTTTCCGCGTATTGTCCATGCCGGACCACCCGACGCCCATAAAGATAAAAAGCCATACAAGCGACCCGGTGCCGTTCGTGTTGTGGGATTCCGGGAAGGATGAACGGATAAATAATTCCAAATATGACGAAGCGGGCGCAGCCCGGACCGGGCTGGTGATAGAGGAAGGGTGGAATCTCATCGACCGTCTTTTAGTGCCTTGAGGAGGACAACTTGAGCCTGATAGTCCAGAAATACGGCGGGACCTCCGTGGGGAACGTCGAGAGGATCAAGAACGTAGCGAAGAGGGTCGCGAAGACCAAAAAGCAGGGGCACGATGTCGTGGTGGTCCTCTCCGCGATGAGCGGGGAGACGGATAAGCTGATAGCGCTGGCCAGCGGCGTCTCGTCCAACCCGGACGAGCGGGAGATGGACATGCTGCTCTCCACGGGCGAGCGGGTCACTATCGCCCTTCTCGCGATGGCCTTGAAAGACTTAAGCGTGGACGCCGTGTCTTTTACCGGAAGGCAGTCCGGCATACTCACGGACACCGCGCATACCAGGGCCAGGATAAAGAGCATAGACGCGGGCAGGATAAAGGACGCCCTTTCCCGGAATAAGGTCGCGGTGGTGGCGGGGTTCCAGGGCATAACCGAGGAGCAGGACGTAACGACTCTCGGACGCGGCGGCTCGGACCTTACGGCGGTGGCGGTGGCGGCGGCGCTGAAGGCGGACTTCTGCGACATATACACGGACGTCGACGGAGTATATACCACGGACCCGAACATTGTGCCGCAGGCGAGGAAGCTCGACAAGATTTCATACGACGAGATGCTCGAGATGGCGAGCCTGGGCGCGAAGGTGCTCCAGACCCGTTCGGTCGAGTTCGCGAAAAAATACAGCGTACCGGTCAGGGTGCTTTCGAGCTTTCACGACGTGCCGGGCACTCTGGTAACGAAGGAGGACAAAACGATGGAACAGGTGGTCGTTTCCGGCGTTGCATACGATAAAAACCAGGCGAAGGTGACGCTCTTACGCGTGCCTGACAAACCCGGCGTGGCCGCGAAGCTGTTCCGGAGCATCGCGGAGGCAAAAGTCATTGTCGATATGATAATCCAGAACGTGAGCAAGGACGGTTATACGGACATCTCCTTCACCGTGCCGAAGACCGACCTGAAGAAGGCCATGCCCGTTATAAAGGACGCAGCAAAGGCCTCGGCCTGCGAAGAGGTCATCGTGAACGACGAGATATCAAAGGTGTCCATCATCGGCGTGGGGATGCGCTCGCACTCCGGGGTGGCGTCCGGGATGTTCACGGCGTTAGCTGACGAGGGGATAAATATCATGATGATAAGCACCTCCGAGATAAAAATCTCCTGCGTCATAGACGCCAAATATACTGAGCTTGCGGTGCGGGCGCTGCACAAGGCTTTTGATCTCGACGAGGCCCCGAAAAAGCCTAAAAAATCGGCCAAGGGGGGTGGGCGGAAGATAGAAAACAAGCCGCCGGCAGGGGGACGCAGGGTAGAAATATAGCATGTACGACCTACACGCCCATATCCTTCCAGGCGCGGACGACGGTCCGCGCGAGATGGAAGAGTCCCTCCAGATGCTCAAGATCGCCGTCGCCGACGGGATAAAGGGCATCGCGATGACCCCGCACGTCATACCCGGCCGTCACGACAACCTCAGGGAGAAGGTCATAAAGCTGACGGCCCAGCTTCAGGCCAGGGCGGAAGATTTGGAAATCGAGCTGTATCCCGCATCGGAGATCAGCCTGTCCGATGAGACGCTGGCGGGACTTAAATCCGGCTCTTACTGCACCATAAACGGTTCCAGGTATGTCCTTACGGAACTCCCGCCGCTTTTCGATTCGGAAAAAATTTACGAGGCGATGCATTCGATGCGGGAGATGGGCCTCGTCCCGCTCATCGCGCACCCGGAGAGGAACCCGAGGGCGCTTCAGGACGTGGAGTGCCTTTACGAGCTGGTCTCCATGGGGGCGCTGATGCAGGTGACGGCCGGAAGCTTCCTGGGGATATTCGGAGACGACGTTCGGAAGCTTGCGCTGTCCATGCTGGAGCGAAGGCTCGCGCACGTGATAGCGAGCGACGCACACGATAACGGTCCGAGGCCGCCCGTGCTTTCGACGGCCGTAAAAGAGGTGGCGAAGCTGGTGGGAGAGAGGGCCGCGAAGACCATGGTGACGGCGGTGCCGGAGAAGATACTCAAGGACGAGCAGGTCTTGCCGCCGGAGCCGGTGCATCCGAAAAAATCCCTTTTCTTCTTCAGCGACCTTCCTTTTTTTGATTGACCTACGGCTCTTGACATCAGCCGGCCCGTTATGCGAAAATTAATGGATTTTCTGATGGAAAACCGATTGCCGGAAGGCGTTGTTTTTTAATGAATACTGTCTCAAGGAGAATAAAGGGAAAAGGGGGGAAGCCCCCAAGAGAGAAGTTCGTCTCCACGGAGGAGGCGGGCGATTTTTTTTGGGCGGCTGTCATCGTCTCAATCTTCCTGCATGCGGCGGTTTTCGGAATAATCTGGACTTTGCCTGCCCGGAAGGCGCCGAGAGCGCTACAGCTATTCAACGTCACCGTTACTACCCTGCCGGGCCCTGCGGGCGGGGGCGGCAAATCCCCTGAGCAGGTAAAAAACCCGGTTGAAAAAGAAAAGCCTGTCCCTGAGAAAGAGCAGGTGAAGCTTGCGAAAAAAGAGGTAGAGAAGAAGCCGCCTGAGCAAAAGAAGAAGCACGAGCCGGAAAAACCGGAAGTGGCGAAAATCCAGCCTGCGGCGCCGATAGGCCCCGGACAGGGACCGGCGGGCGGAGGCGGCAAAGCGAAGCCGGGCGCGATTACCGGCCCGGTGGCATTCTCAGGGAATTTCGACTCGAAATATGCCTGGTACGCCGATATGATTCAAAAAAAAGTCGAGCACATTTGGGAAAATCGGGTACCTTGGCAAAAGCCAGCAAAGCCTGCCGTAATATCTTTCGTAATTGACGGCGGTGGAAATATAACCCAGGTGCAAATAGAAACTTCTTCTGGAATTGAGCTTTATGACCAGCAGGCGCTTATTTCTGTAAAAATGGTGAGAAAAATACAGCCGCCCCCGCCAGGCCTGGGGGACGCGCTCGGGGTGCATTACTCGTTCATACCGGGGAAACAAGGTTAAATAAAAAATGAATAAATCAAAGAGTCGCTGGATTTTCGCGGGGATGACGCTATTAGTCGCCGCGGTCTTTTTCTCTACGGCGTTAGCCCGCGCGGATACGACGCCGGAGATAAACCTCTCCACAACGAAGGGCGCGGCGAAGATAAGCGTAATAATCCCGGATTTCGAGCGCGAGGGAGGTTTTGTCGACCCGCAGGGGCGGGACAAGGCGATGGCGGACGAACTTGCGGACGACCTTAACTTCTCCGGGTTCTTCGACGCCAAAAGGGTCAAGGAAATAAAGGGCGACCCGAGCGCCTGGGCCTCGCTGGATGTGAACGACATCGTTTCAGGGAGCTATTCCACGGACGGACGCGAGGTTACGATATCCGCAAAACTGGTTGACGCCAAGGCCGGTTCGGTCATCATGAACAAAAGCTATCCGCAGTCCCTGCGTGTAATGCGGCAGAATATACACAGGCTCGCCGACGAGATAATATTCCAGTTAACGGGCGAAAAAGGCGTCTGCCAGACGAAGATAGCCTTTATCTCCAATATGACCGGGCATGACGAGCTTTATATCGCCGACTACGACGGGCACGATGCGTTCCGCCTGACCAGGGACGAGGGGATATGCCTTCTCCCCGCGTGGTCGCCTTCGGGCAACTACATCACGTACACATCGTACAAAAGGATGAACCCCGACCTCTGGTGGGTAAGCACGTCCGGCAAGAGCAGGGGGATCATATCGTTTGCCCCCGGGCTTAATACCGCGGCGTCATGGTCGCCCGACGGAGAGAAGATCGCGCTGTGCCTGAGCAAGGGAGCCAACGCCCAGATATGCACCATGGACAGGGACGGCAACGGGTTGACACCGATCACGCACAGCCGGGGCATCAATACCTCGCCGTCGTGGTCGCCGAACGGGCGGGAGATAGTCTTCAACTCGGACCGCGCAGGCTCGCCCCAGGTTTACGCGATGGACTCGGACGGCGGCAATGTCCGGAGGCTCACGTACAGCGGGAAGTACAACGCATCACCCGCCTGGTCGCCGAACGGGGATAAGATAGCGTATGTCAGCCGTGAAGGGGGCGTCTTTAATATTTTCATGATGGACTCGACCGGGGACAACGTCGTCCGGCTTACCTGGAACAGAGGGAGCAACGAAAACCCGTCATGGGCGCCCGACGGCAGGCATATCGTTTTTTCCTCTACCAGGAGCGGAAAAAATGCGCTATATTTAATGGATACTCACGGCGAAAACGTAAAAAAACTTCCGCTCAACGGGAGCTGCCAGACCCCTGCATGGTCGCCCCGGATGGGCAGTGAAAAATAATTTGACTTTAATACGTTTGTGCTATAATACACAAGTTGTCAAAACATTTTCCTGGGGGCTTTTTCCCATATTATAAACAATAGAAGAAGGAGGCAAAGGGGTGAAGATTAACAGGATTCTTCTAGTATGCCTGGCTGCGGCGCTACTGGTTTTTGCGGGTGCTTACGGGTGCGCGAAAAAACAGGTTAAAGAAACCGGGGGGGTGGAAACCCAGAAGCCGATGGAGCAAACGCCGCCTGAGGTTGCCCCAGAGAAGGCGCCGCCGGCTGAAGAGCAGGCCAAAGAGGTTCCTCCCGGACCGAAGGAACAGCCGGAGCCGGTAGAAGAGGGGAAAGCGGAGAAGGCCCTTAAAGACGTCTTTTTTGATTTCGACAGCTATGTCATCAGGCCGGACGACGCATCCGTATTGCAGAAGGACGCGGATTGGATAAAGGCTAATCCCGGGCATATCATCACGGTGGAAGGCAACTGCGACGAAAGGGGCACCGTGGAGTATAACCTTGCCCTGGGCCAGAGGCGCGCGGACGCAGCGAAGAACTATCTGGTATCCTTAGGCGTGTCGGCCGACAGGCTGAAAACGATAAGCTACGGCAAGAGCAAGCCGTTCGACACCGGACATGACGAGGCGGCGTGGGCCAAGAACAGGCGGGACCACTTCGTGGTTCAGTAGGACTTTTCATAACGCTCCCCGACCGCCCCTTTTATTTTAAAAAGGGGTGAGGGGGCGTTACATCTGGAAAGGCGGGTCCATACAGGGCCCGCCTTCCGTGCTAAGAGGGTATGGCTTATAATGAAAAAATATATAATTTCTTTGCCGCTTATTCTCATGGTTTTCGCGTGCGGCTGCGCCACGAGCGCGGACATCGACAGGGTCGAGCGCCAGACCGCCGCCACTAACGCCCAGCTCCGGGAGATACAGGGCAGCCTGGCCGATATAAATTACTCTCTCCAGGCGGAGAACAAGCGGAGCAAGGAATCGCTTGAGTTGCTGAAGTCGTTTGGACAGATAAACGATAGCTTGAATACTATAATCAGAAATCAGGCGGACCTTGGTAACCGCGCATTTTCCGGCACCAGCGGCGGAGTTTCCCAGGGACAGATAGATGATATCACGCACGAGCTTTCGAAGGTAGATGAGAAGCTCGACGCGATGAAGGCCCTGCTGGTGCAGGCCGAGGCTCAGGCTCAGGCGCAAGCTCAGGCGCAGGCGCAAGGACAGGGCGGCGCGGCGGCGGCTGGAACCGCGGGCGGCGCGGGCGGTGCG
>JBARKJ010000141.1:0-7090 GCA_049801375.1 Nitrospirota bacterium
GTGCCTCTGGAGCAGCCCAAGCTGTATATCGATTATCCTCTTCAACTGCTCTTCGGTGAGCGGGTGGAATATGATGATGTCGTCGATGCGGTTTAAGAACTCCGGCTTGAAATGATGCCGCAGAGCCTCCGACACGAGCCTTCGCATCTCCTCTTCGTTTTTGGCCTCCTGTATGAACTGGCTCCCGATGTTGGAGGTCATGATGACGACCGTGTTCTTGCAGTCCACCGTGCGCCCGTGCCCGTCGGTCAGCCTGCCGTCTTCAAGGAGCTGCAGCAGCACGTTGAACACCTCCGGGTGCGCCTTCTCTATCTCGTCGAAAAGTATCACGGAGTATGGCCTTCTGCGTACCGCCTCGGTCAACTGCCCGCCTTCCTCGAAGCCCACATACCCCGGAGGCGCACCGATAAGCCTCGAAACGGTATGCTTCTCCTGGTACTCGGACATGTCTATCCGTATCATCGCCTTCTCGTCGTCGAAAAGGAACTCCGCGAGCGCGCGCGCCAGCTCAGTCTTGCCGACTCCGGTGGGGCCCAGGAATATGAACGAGCCTATGGGCCGGTCCGGGTCCTGTATCCCCGCCCTCGCACGGCGCACCGCGTCAGATACCGCGACCACCGCCTCGTCCTGCCCGACGACCCGCTCCTTGAGGCGCTCCTCCATCGTCGTGAGTTTGGCCATCTCGCTTTCCAGCATCTTCGATACCGGCACGCCGGTCCATTTCGAGACTATTTCCGCGATGTCCTCATCGTCCACTTCTTCTTTTAGAAGCGAGCCATGGGCCTGCAAGGTGCTAAGGGCCTCGTTCTGCCTCTCAAGCTCACGGTTAAGCTCCACAATAGTCCCGTAACGAAGCTCCGCCGCGCGCCCCAGGTTCCCTTCGCGTTCCGCCCGCTCGGCCTCGCCCTTGGCCTGCTCCAGCTTCTCTTTAAGCTCGCGTATCTTCTTTATGGCCTCTTTCTCGTTGATCCACCGGGCATGGAGCACGGAACGCTTTTCGTTAAGCTCGGCAATATCTTTTTCGATATTCTTAAGCCGCTCCTTCGATGCCGTGTCTTTTTCCTTCTTCACCGCCTGCTCCTCCACCTGGAGCCGCCGTATGGTCCTCTCCAGCTCGTCAAGCTCCGTGGGCATCGAATCAATCTCCATCCTGAGCTTGGACGCCGCCTCGTCGATCAAATCGATTGCCTTGTCCGGCAGGAACCTGTCCGTAATGTAGCGGTTTGACAGCATCGCCGCGGCGATGAGAGCCGAGTCCTTTATACGGACGCCGTGGTGCACCTCGTAGCGTTCCTTGAGGCCGCGCAGTATCGAGATGGTATCCTCGACATTCGGCTCCTGCACCATGACGGGCTGGAAACGCCGCTCCAACGCCGCGTCCTTCTCGATATGCTTCCTGTATTCGTCTATCGTCGTTGCGCCCACGCACCGCAGGTCTCCCCTGGCAAGCGCGGGTTTCAGCATGTTCGAGGCGTCGACCGCACCTTCCGCAGCGCCCGCCCCGACAAGTGTATGCATCTCGTCGATGAACAGGATGATTTTCCCCTCGGACTCCTCCACCGCTTTCAGCACCGCCTTCAGCCGGTCCTCGAACTCGCCCCGGAACTTGGCCCCGGCGATAAGCGACCCCATATCGAGCGCGACTACGCGCTTGTCTTTCAGGCCTTCAGGCACGTCTCCGGCAATTATCCTCTGGGCGAGGCCCTCGACGATGGCCGTCTTGCCGACGCCAGGCTCGCCTATCAGCACCGGATTGTTCTTCGTCCTGCGGGATAGCACCTGTATCACCCGGCGGACTTCCTCGTCCCGGCCAATCACGGGGTCCAGCTTGCCCTTCCTTGCGAGGTCGGTCAGGTCGCGCCCGTATTTCGTAAGCGCCTCGTATTTTTCCTCCGGGTTCTGGTCCGTGACCCGCTCCGAGCCCCTTATCTCTTTCAGGGCAGAGAGAATCGAGTCGCGTCTCGCGCCGGCAGACTTAAGTGCCCGGCCCGCCGCGCCGTCGTCTTCCGCCATCGCTAAAAGCAGGTGCTCGGTCGAGACGTATTCGTCTTTAAGGCCCTCCATCTCGCGCGCCGCTTTATCTAAGACCTTGTTCAGCCGGGGCGTGACATAGACCTGCCCCATCTGGCCCGCGCCTGAGACCTTTGGCATCCGCTCCAGCTCCGATATTACCTCGCCTTCAAGCGCGCGTACGTCCGCGCCGAGCCTCTTAAGTATCGGCGGCACCACGCCTTCCGGCTGTTTCAGAAGGGCCAGCAGGAGATGCTCGACATCCACCTGCTGCTGCCCCCGTCTGCCCGCCTCGTCCTGCGCAGCAAGTACCGCTTCCTGTGCCTTTACCGTAAATTTATCGAGACGCATAGAACCTCCTAAACACGTATCTTTCCGTCATTCCCGAGTGACTTAATCGGGGAATCCAGAGACTTCTAATAAGTTATGCTTCTCGCAACTTTTAAACTGGCATGTATATCTTGAATATATACTGACATTGCTTCCATTTGCGTTTCATTGAAAACTGTTTCACTGCCCAAATTATGTAGATTGCCACTTATAACATCGCCAACTTCAACTTCGTGGCCAAGCAGTTCTAAGACGGAATATTCATTGCTGTTGTCCTTCACAATACATGTTCCCCTTTTTGGATTATACTCTACAACAGTTCCTTTCATAACTTACCTCCGAAAGTCGCTGGATTCCCGCCTTCGCGGGAATGACGGCTAATTTTTTCTTACCTTTATAATTTCCCCATCCGGCGCCTTCGCAAGAGGATGTTTCAACTCCTGCTCGCGCCGCGCAATCTCACGCATGAACTCCTCGCGCATATCGTGCATCATGCGGTCCATCTCGTCCTGGAGCTTCTGCATCCTCTCCCGCATAGTAAGTATAACCTCCACACCGGCAAGGTTCACCCCCATCTCGCGGGTCAGGTTCAGTACCGTCCGTATGCGCTCCACGTCCTCTTCCGAGTACATCCGTACGCTTCCTTTGCGGGAGGGATGTACGAAGCCTTCGCGCTCATAAAGCCTCAGCGTCTGGGGATGCACGCCCAGCATCTCGGACACTACGCTGATCATATAAACCGCCGTCCGTCTCTTAATCATGTAGATGCACCTTTTCCGCGCCTGAACCCGCTGAAGGTTATGCCGGAACGCGGGTCCTGCGGCACATGGCTCATAAAGTCCTTTAGTGCGGATTTAGCCTTTTCGTTAAGGCTCGGCGGAACCGCCACCTTCACGCGCACGTAATGGTCGCCCACACCAGAGCCTCCCAGGTGCGGCACGCCCTTGCCGCGCAGGCGGAACTCCTGGCCGGACTGCGTACCGGGCGGGATGGTCATCGTAACGACTCCGTCCTTCGTCGGCACGTCCACCTTGGCGCCCAGCGCGGCCTCCGAAAACGTTATCGGTATCTCGCTGTGGAGGTTGTCCCCGCGCCTTTCGAAATAAGGGTGCTTCCGCACCTTGGTGATAATGTATAGATCGCCCGGAGGCCCGCCGTTTACGCCGGGCCCGCCCATGCCCTGGAGCCGGACTTTCGAGCCGTTGTCCACTCCGGCCGGGATTTTTACGGTAAGCTTTTCCGTCTTCGGGACATAACCGCTGCCGCCGCAGTTTCTGCATGGCTCTTTAATCTTTTTCGCGCCGCCGCATCGCGGGCAGGTCCTGTTTACGCCGAAAGGTCCGCGTCCCGCCTTTATCTGCCCCGTGCCGCCGCAGTCCGGGCAGGTCCTGGGCGAACTTCCGGGCTGTGAGCCGGTCCCGCCGCATGCCGTGCAGGGCGCCTCCCGCCGGAGATTCAACTGGGCGGTGGTCCCGAAGAGTGCGTCCTCCAAATCCACTTCCATGGTCGTGGTCGAGTCCTGGCCCTTCATGGGGCCCATGCCGTGCGCGCCGCCGAACAGGCCGGAGAAGATATCCTCAAACCCGCCCCCGCCGCCGCCTTGGAAGCCTTCGAAGTCCTCCGGCCTGAACCCGCCTCCGCCGCCGGGCCTGTATTCGTACCTGTATCCTCCAGTTCCGCCTCCCGCGCCGGCCCCCGCGCCCGCCGTCTGGTCGAAGGCGGCGTGGCCGAAGCGGTCGTACATCTCGCGTTTTTTGGGGTCGGAGAGGATGTCGTTCGCCTCGCCTATCTCCTTGAACTTGCGCTCCGCCTCCTTGTCGCCAGGGTTTACGTCCGGGTGGTATTTCCGGGCGAGCTTGCGGTACGCCTTTTTTATTTCCTTTTCGTCCGCGGTCTTCGGGACTCCAAGGACCTCGTAGTAATCCCTTTTCTGGGCCATTTTAGCGTTCCACCTTCACTGGGACCTTCTTTACCTTGTTCACCTTGGGTATCACCACCTTAAGAAGCCCGTCGTTGAAATTGGCGGAAGTCTTTGCCGAATCCACGTCGCAGGGCATGGAAAATTTCCTGTGGAAGTTGCCGTAGTTCCTCTCTATGCGGTAGAAGTTCTCATGCTTCACGTCCCGCTCGAACCGCCTGTCCCCTTTCAGCGTCAGGACGTTGTCCAGGACGGTCAGCACTATATCTTCCTGACTCACCCCTGGAAGCTCCGCCGTCAGGACTATCTCCTTCTCCGTCTCATAGACGTCCACGGCGGGAGACCATGTGCTCGGCTTTTCCGTCATCACGTCCTTGAACGGGTCCCATTTAATGATCTTCATTTCAAATCCTCCGGAAGATGGTATACTTGTATTAAGCTTTTTCCATTATGTCGCTTTAGTGTGTCATTGTCAAGTCTATTTATAGCGTTATAATCATGAATATGATGCAACTTAATAGAAATGCTGTATTTTTAGTCTTTATCGGCGTGGCCTTGCTGGCCCTCGCCTCTCCCTCAAGCGCGGCTTACGTGGTAACTCTCACCAATGGGGAGTCCATAAGCGCGAAAGACTATAAAGTCAATGGCAGGACAATCGAGCTGAAAATGGAAGGCGGCAGCGCCTCGTTCCCCCGCTCCCTGGTCGCCTCCATATCCGCGGGCGGCACGGCGGGGAACCTGCTCTCGCCTTCTTCCGCCGCAAAGGTTCCAGCAAAAGCCGATGCAAAATCCCCCGAAAAAGCCGACGCAAAGGCCGACGCCCAATCCCCTGTACCCGCACCAGGGACCGGTGAGCAAAACGCCAGGGAAGACACGCCGCGGGACCAGGCTATTATCAAGGGGGATTCCGATGCGGGAACTGAAGGAGTGGCGAAGCCCCCTGCGGAGGCCGATATGACCGTGGGAGAGTTCCTGGATAAAACTGAAGACGGTGATGACGCCGTAGACGAGGCGGATCAGGACGGCACTCCAGAGGACTACCAGGGGTTTATGAAGGAAGGTCCGGGCCCGGGAGATAACGCTGCCGGAGAGCAATAAAAAAGCGCCACACAGGGGCGCTTTTTTATTTTATGGCAGCTGTCCGTTTTGTCCGCGACCGGGCGGACGCCAGCCGCTTTCGTGTGCTACTGGAGCCGTCTATTCATCTGCAAGGCAGGCACGCCGAACGTTATGGACACCGCAGTCCCATTACCGAAGACGACGGACGAGCCGTTACTTGATACTGCCATCTTTACTGCGGTCGCCGGGTATATCTTGAGCTTAATCATGGCCCTGTCGCCATTACTTCTCATTACGCCATCCATGTCCACGGTCCCTGTAAACCGCACCACCTCTCCGCTCCCGGTGAACGTGCCCGTTGCCGGGTCATAGGTCACGCTATCGTGGTTGTCCAGCCTGATGACACCGAAGCCCATGGTCTGGGCGGCCAGGACGCGCTCGGCCTGTCTCAACATGAATGAACCGCTAAAGCCGAGCCAGGCACCGCCGCCGGGGAAGCTTAGCGTCCCTGCCGTCGTACCGGATAGGTTGTTGAATGCCACCGTCATGTTGTCGGGCCCCCCATTGTTCCTGGCAATGCGAGGGGGTAGTATCCCATGGGGGTGGGTCCCGACGCTCAGCACGGAGAAGTTCGCGGTCCTCAATGCGCCGTCGAAAAACAGTGTTGAGGTGGAGTTACTAAAAATCGATCTGTGCGGCATTGCAAAGGCTGTTAATGAAAGAAATACCAGAAAAACGATTACTAAAACGGATAAAAATATCTTCTTCATTCTGCCTCCTTTCCCGTTATGGGTTGGCAATTATTTTCGGATGAACGGACATATTAATACCTCAAACCGGCAAAAAAATCCAATTAACCATTCTTAACAATTAATCATTATTAAAAAGATGCGTTTTTAATCCTTCTTATAAATTCAACCACCTTCCCCATTATCTCGTCCCTGGCCCGGCGGAATTCGGCCAGCACTTTTTCCTCGCTCCCTCTCGTCCTCACCGGGTCATCGACAGGCCAGTGGAGCCTTTTGATTTCCGGGGGAGTCGCCGGGCAGAGGGATTCCGCATGTCCGCACAGCGTGACTATGATGTCCATGCGGTTTAAAAGCTCGCGGTCTATGGCCTTCGAAGTCTGGCCGGAAATATCTATCCCCAACTCCGCCATGACCTTTGCGGCGTTTTCATTCACGCCCACAGGGGTCAGGCCCGCGCTGTAAACCTCCAGATCTCCCCCGCCGTAACGTCTTGCAAACCCTTCCGCCATCTGGCTCCGGCAGGAGTTGCCGGTGCATAGAAACATAACCTTAACCATCAAGGCTCCTTGAAACCGTTTCAAAGTTTTTGGCGCTACCTTTTTCCCAAAAAGGTAGCAAAGGTTTACTTCTTCGCCAGCACTTTTATGCTCCGAAGTCCCAGGTCGCTCACGTTATCCTTTGTGACAATCCCGCAGCCGCACGTGGTCTCCGCGAGAAACGACGCATCGTCCATCGAGAGAACGGTCACGTCAGTAAACCCCGCGCGTTTAACCGCGGATATGTAATCGTCGTACTTTACCGCGCCCGAAACGCAGCCGGTATAGGCCTCGACGTTTTCCACTACCGCGCGCGGCAGATCCTTGGTCAGCACGATATCCGATACCATCAGCCTGCCGCCGCTTTTCAGGACGCGGTACGATTCGGAAAAAGTCTTGTCTTTATCTACAGACAGGTTTATCACGCAGTTGCTGATTACGCAGTCTATGGAGGAATCGGCCACGGGCAAGGCTTCTATTTCGCCGTG
>JBARKJ010000142.1:0-7150 GCA_049801375.1 Nitrospirota bacterium
TCAGGCCGCTCTTTATAAAAATTCTTGACAACGTAAAAAAACAGGACTATTTTAAGCACGTTTTTAAATAATTGCGGCCGAAATTCTTCCGGGCAAACCGGAAGGATGCGGGGGACCCAAAGTTTTCGGGGCGAATTCCCTTTTTTAAGTTGCCCGGTTTATCGGGTACTTTCAAGGGATAAGGTACTATCAAGCCTGAGCCCGACAGCTAACCTCGCAGGCATTTATAGAGCAACCCGGACAGCAAATCAAAGCCACCGGTCTTGCCGGCGGCTTTCTTTTTCAGGAGTTATAATAATCCCATGTTCGGCTGGCTAAAGAAAGTTGTCATCGGCGGCGCGCGCGACATTTACGACCCGCACGTCTTCCATAACGTTTCGCTTATCGCGTTCTTCGCCTGGGTGGGCCTCGGCGCGGACGGGCTGTCCTCATCCTCCTACGGTCCCGAGGAGGCGTTCCTCGCCCTCTTAAGCCACCCGCACCTGGCTCTTTTCGTCGCCCTTGCCTCCGGCATTACCGTATTCATAATCAGCACCAGCTACTCGCAGATAATTGAGCTTTTCCCGACCGGCGGCGGCGGATACCTTGTGGCGAGCAAGCTCCTCTCTCCCAAGGCGGGCATGGTTTCCGGCTGTGCGCTCCTGATAGACTACGTCCTGACAATTACTATCTCCATCGCCGCAGGCGCGGACTACATCTTCAGTTTCCTGCCGGTGGCATGGCTTCCGTACAAGCTCTACTTCGCCTTTCTGGCGCTTCTTTTCATGACGATAATGAATATGCGGGGCGTCAAGGAATCGGTCCTCCCGCTCGTGCCCCTGTTCATGGTCTTCCTCCTGACCCACGTCTTTTTCATCGTATATGCGGTGGTGGCCAACTCCGGGCATTTCCCCGCGATGATGGCCGCGACAAGGGCGGACGTACATAGTACACGGTCGGCCATCGGGACTTTCGGGATGCTTTTCCTGATCCTCAGGGCGTACAGCATGGGGGCGGGCACCTTTACCGGAATCGAGGCCGTCAGTAACGGCCTGCCCATCTTACGCGAGCCGAAGGTGAAGACCGGTAAGCATACCATGCGGTACATGGCGTATTCGCTGTCGTTCATGGTCGTGGGCCTCATGGTCGCCTACCTGCTCTACGGCGTTCAGCCCGTCCACGGCAAGACCCTGAACGCCGTGCTGTACGAGTCGGTCACGAAAGGCTGGGGAACCGGGGGATACGTCCTGCTGATCGTTACCCTGGTCTCGGAGGCTATCCTGCTTCTGGTCGCGGCTCAGGCGGGCTTCCTGGACGGGCCGAGGGTCCTGGCAAACATGGCGCTCGACCGGTGGTTCCCGACCAAGTTCGCGACGTTTTCCGACAGGCTCGTCACCCAGAAGGGCATATTCATAATGGGGCTGGTCGCCTTCCTGATGATGGTGATCACGAGGGGCTCCGTCGATTTCCTCGTGGTGCTCTACTCCATAAACGTCTTCATAACGTTTTCACTGTCCCAGTTAGGCATGGTGCGGCACTGGTGGCTTGAGCGGGGCAAGGCGGAGCACTGGAGGAAAAAGCTTTTCATAAACGGGCTGGGACTTTCCCTGACCTCCTTCATACTCGTCTCGGTCGTCATACTGAAATTTACGGAAGGCGGCTGGATAACGATAGTCATAACAGGGTTCTTGATAGGCATGGCGCTGCTGATAAAAAGGCATTACTTGAATACCGCCAAGCTCCTCTCCCGCCTGGACTCGCTTGTCGAGGCGGCGGGATACAGCATCCACGAGGCCCCGGCGAAGAACGGAGGCCGCGAGCCGGTAGCCGACCCGAACGCGAAGACGGCGATTATCCTGGTCAGCGGATATAACGGCCTGGGCCTGCACACGTTCTTAAACGTCATCCGCCAGTTCGGAGGGACGTTCAAGAACTTCGTGTTTATCGAGGTGGGCATAGTGGACGCGGGCACTTTCAAGGGCGTGGAAGAGCTTGAGGCGCTCAAGAAGAAGGTGAATGAAGACCTGGACAAATACGTTAAGCTGGCCCGGACGCACGGCATTTACGCGGAGGGCTACGCCTCTTTCGGCACGGACGTCGTCGGCGAGATATCGAAGGTCTCCCCGAAGGTACTCGAACGCTTCCCGAATGTCACCTTCTTCGGCGGACAGTTAGTTTTCCCGAACCCCAACATATTCACCGGGATGCTCCACAACTACACCATCTTCGCCGTCCAGCGCTATTTCTACAACCAGGGCGTGCCAATCATGCTGATGCCGGTCCGTGTGTGATTTCACCTGCCTGACAGTTTTATCCGTTCGCGTTATTCAAGTTCTTACGATATAATTAATTTCGATGGAAATAATCGAATCCGTGACCATATTCTCGGAGATGGACCGTGTCTGGGACATCTTCACCGACCTTGCGTGCTGGAACCAGTGGAACCATTCCATGAAAGAGGCCGCGAGGCCGGAAGGTTGTTATTTCATTTCCGAAGGGCAGAGGCTGTCGCTTCAAATAACACTCTACGCAATGCCGTTTTCGATAAGGCCGATGGTCGAGTGCGTGGTGCCGCACGACCAGGTGGTCTGGTCTGCCAGGAAGTTCGGAGTATTGGCGAAGCACGAGTTTCTGTTTTCGGACATGGGCGGCGCCGTTCAGGTTGTGAGCAGGGAGAGATTCGCCGGCCTGAGACCTTTTTTGATGATGCTGCCGAAGGTCAGGATACGCAGGATTACCGCCGCGATGCTGAGGGAGCTTAAAGTGAAGGCGGAGTCTTACCTGCCGACGTCGTAACTCTTGCTACCTTTTTGGGAAAAAGGTAGCGCCAAAAACGTTTAAACTTGTCCCGCTTTCTTTTGTGTTACTTTTCTTTCACGGGAAAGAAAAGTAACAGGTTTATCCTGCCTTTTGGTATTCTCCCGCGTATGCCGCCTGCTTGATATATTTTGTAAGCTCGGCCACTCTGTGTACGGTGGTATGAGACCTTAAGACCCGCTCCCTGGCCCGGATGCCCATCGTCACTCTTTCCTTTTCAGGAAGGTAGAGCAGGTAGTCCATAGTCTCCTCCGCCGAACGCGAGACCAGCACCTCTCTTCCGGGCTCGAAGATATCGCTTAAGCCCTCCCACAGGTCGCTTATGATCGGCGTGCCGCAGGCCGCGGCCTCGAAAAGGCGCGCGGACGGGGAGTAGCCCGCCTTTTTCATGTCGGCGCGGGTGACGTTGAGGGTGAACCTCTGCGAGTTATAGAACTTCCTGTGCATATCCGGCGGCAGGTGCTCTATCCTCTGCACGTTGAACGGCCAGATAATCGCTTCCGGGTACTGAGGCCCGGCCACCACGAAAGACCTCGTTTTGAGCGTGCCGGCGGCCTTCAGCATCAGTTCTTCTAAGTCTCGCTGGCGGTCATGGCTGTACGTCCCCAGGTACCCCAGGTCCCACGTGGGCTGGCCGCCTTCCGGGTAGTAGTTCTCCGGGTCCGAGCTGAGTAAAAGGGCGCGGACCATCGGCGAGCCGAACTCCTGTTCTATCCTTTCAAGGGTCGGGCCGGAGGTGGAGGACAGGTAGAGGGAGTAATCCCTTACCTGTTTGCGGGTTAAGTAACTGCATTTATTGTCCTTCAGATACGAAAGCGTGAAGGGGGTGTCCATATCGTAAAATGCCGTCACGCCGCCCGCCCTTGAAAGCACGAGGTCGCCCACCTTCGCCCCTTCCGGCACGCACGAGCCGACCATCACGCAGTCCGCGTCCATGATATCGCGGGTAAAGTTCTTCTTCAGCTCGGGTACGCTGTTATAGCGATACGTCCGGCAGTACGGCGGCTCCGGCAGGTCGCGGTTCTGGGCGAACCACGGCATGTCCCGCTCCAGGAAGAGGACGTCATGGCCAAGAGCGGAAAGCTCCCGCGCCAGGCCCCGATAGATATTGGCATGGCCGTTGCCCCAGGAAGAAGTTATGGAAAGACCAAGAATTACGATTCGCATGTTTCCTCCCGTCATATTCTCGCCGGTTTACCGCGCACTCGCCAGCCTTTTTTCTCCCACGACCTTTTTAACCCTCGCGACCCTGCACGCCCCGGATACCTTCATCAGCACGTTCATCAGCTCGTTTACCCTGTGCCCGCACGTATGCCGGGTCAGCACGGTCATCAGCCCATGCTCCGAGAGCCGCTCCCTGAGATGCGGGTCTGCCGTCAGTTCCGCCATCAGAGCCGTCATTTCTTTACCGTCTTTCGCGCCCAGGTAATCCTGGCCCTCGGCGAAAAGGCCTTCGGATTCGTTCCACGGGGCGGATATCATGGGTATGCCGCAGGCAAGGGCCTCGAAAGGCTCTATCGTGGGGATTCCGGCCAGGGCCGAAGAATATGGCCTTTCGGGGATGTGTATCGTCATTTTATAGCGTGAGAAGACCTGCGGAACCTCGAAGTTCGGAAGCCAGCCGCCGTATTCTATCCCCGCCTTAAGGAGCTCCCTCTTCGCCTCTTCAGGATAGCCCACTCCGTAGACCCGCGCCTTGAGGCCCAGCGCCTTCACCGGCAGGGCCAGGAACTCCAGTATACCGGCTTGCCGTTCCCCCGCGCCCCAGTCGCCTATAAAGACCACGTCCCCCCACGGCTCCTTGTCGTTCAGCGGCCTGAAAATCCGCACGTCCGCTGCCTCGCGCCATACCCATGCATCCCTGGCCCAGCCGCGCGAGAGGTATAAATCGCGGATTGCCGCGCCATATGCAAGGACGCCGTCGTAGCCGGAGAGGTCGAATCCAGGCATGGAATCCGGTCGGGCCAGCGTGCGGCGGTGCGCGTCGTGGAAAAGGAGTTTATACCTTCCCTTCTTTTTCCGGTGTTCCCCGATTTTCGACACCAGCGCCCTTTCGCTCCGCTCGTGGACCATCACCAGCTCCGCGCCGTCCAGAGCATCGTCGAGATTGATATTATCCGTGTTGTAATAGCTGTAGCTGATATGAGGGTACGCGCGCCGGAATTTCCGGAGCGCCTCGCGGCCATGCTCCGTTATAAGGCACTGCCTGCTCCAGCCGTCCTTCGGCTCGAAGACCGTCACGTCGTGCCCGCGCGCCATCATCTCCGTCACCACTCCCCGGAGGAAATGGGCGTCCCTGTGGTTCCAGTCCGAGACGACCGAGTGATAGAACATTACTGCGCGCATGGTTTGACGCCTCCGTTTGCGGATGGCAGCGGCATGGAAGCCGGAGAGGGCATTTAACCTTCGGGTGTCGGCACGAGTCTAAAGTATGGTCTGCCCGTCCCCGGCTTCCCAGACGCGCCTGTGGAGCCGTTCCACAGGCGCGCTGCAAGACAAAGCTTTGAATTTAAGTTTTTTGAAGCAGGTTGTTAAAAATCCGATTTCTTAAGGAACTTCAAGAGACTTCGGGTGGAAGGTGCTTAATCGGATATTACTCTATAATCTTCCATTTTAGTTTAGCAGAAACGGCGTCCCTGTCAAATCCGGCCGTTCAGCCCGAATTTCCGGTCTATGACCAGCGCCAGGAGGACGACTGCGATATACATGATGGAAATTAAAAACGCCCTTCCGAATTCCCGCTTTTTCATCACGGCCGACCATATGAAGAACAGGAACAAAGTCCCCGCGACAAACGCCGCGAGGCCGAACCATACCGTGCAGTAGCCGAACCACGCCAAAGAGAGCGTCAAGGGCAGGAGCGCGGAGGCGTACATGAATAAAGACGCCTTGGCGTAGCGCTCTCCCAGGCGGACGGGCATCGAAGGAAAACCGGCGGCCTCGTATTCGTCCCGGTATTTCAGCGAGAGCGCAAGGAAGTGCGGCGGCTGCCAGACCAGCATCACGAGGAAGAGTATCCAGCCTGCCGGACCGATTTTCTGGTCCCTTGACGCGTAACCCGCCAGGACCGGGAGCGCGCCGGGGACGGCCCCAAGCACCGTACCGAACGGGGAATTCCTTTTTAAATAGAGGGTATAGAATACCGCGTACAGGAAGACCGCCGCCGCGATTATGAGCGAGACGGTCCTGTTTACGGCCAGCCACGATACGGCCAGGGAAGAGGAAATGAGAACGGCGGCCAGTATCGCCGCATTTTTTCTGCCGAGCTTGTCCAGCGCCCGGCCACGGGCGGCGCACCTGGGCATCAGGGCGTCCGTCTTCTCCTCCAGAAGGACGTTTAAAAGCCCTGAGCCGCATACCGCGAACACGACGCAGAAGAGGGTAAGGATACCCGCGGGCGTGTCCGGCAGGCCCCTCGCCGCAAGCGACATCCCCGCGAGCGCGGACAGTGCGGCGGCTGCGGCGATGCCGGGTTTCAGGATAGTCCCGCTCCAGGCTATGGCAGATACTCCTTCCGCCGGGAACTTTTGAGGACTTCTTCCGTCCAGAGACGGCCTATCACCATCAAAAGCCCCAGCGCGATGGCTAAGTGGATGGCGGTCGCCGCGAAATACAGCCCGGACATCACCACCACCGCGCCCGCTATTATCTGGGCCACCACCAGGCTTAAGATGGCAAGCGACCATACCCGAAGCTTTGCAGCCGAGATGTCAACAAGGGCGTATGCGTAAAATACCAGTGCGGTGGCTAAAATCATAAACGCCGCCAGCCTGTGCGAATATTGCGCGAGGACCTTCGGGTCGGATAGCGGGGGCAGTATTTTCCCCAGGCAGGACGGGAAGTCCGGACAGGCGAGCCCGGAGCCGGAATGCCGCACGTACGCTCCCAGCGCCGCCTGGAAGTACACTAACGCGCCCAGGCCCAGAAAGAACCCCGCCATGCCGGAAGCCGAGAAGGCGGGTTCCTTTTTGCGTCCGTCGAATACCGCCATGTAGAAGACCAGGGCGAACATGCAAAGCCCGACCATGAAATGGACCGTCGTCAGTTGCACGGGCAGGCCGAACAGCACGACAAACCCGCCCAGCAATATCTCGAAAGCTATAAGCCCTATCGCCACGGCGGGGACGGCCTTTGCCGGTCCGCGGTAAACCTTGAGCCGCCTTGCGGCGAGCCAGGCCAGAAGCGCCGTGGAGACGGCGGCGATTATCCGGTGGCCGAACTCCATGTAAATATCCCACCGGAACGGCGGCACCACCCGTCCGTGGCAGAGCGGCCAGTCCGGACAGCCGAGCCCCGCCTTCATCCCGGCGACGAGATTGCCCCAGACCAAGAGCAGGAAAAAAGCGCCAAGCGT
>JBARKJ010000143.1:0-3810 GCA_049801375.1 Nitrospirota bacterium
CCACCTTCAGGCGTTTCTTCGTAGCTCCAAGGTCTTCGACTTCGAATTTCATTTTTGTTATCGTCTCCTGTGTGGTGCGAGAGGGGGGACTTGAACCCCCATGGTTGCCCACCGGATCCTAAGTCCGGCGCGTCTGCCAGTTCCGCCACTCTCGCGAAAAGATTTACCTGTCCAGAGCGGTAGCGAAGACAGAAACCCTCAAAAATGTTAAATTTATCATAACACCGGCAGTTAATCAATTAATTTTTATCCCGGAGGGGGGTTGGAAGGCCTGTTTTACAGCCACCAGCGCTCTTTTACAAGCCCCAGGTTGTAGAGGGCTTCGAGGCGCTCCTTCGCTAGCGGTGCGGCCTTGGGGCCGTTCTGTGAGATAAGGGTCGCCTCGGGGTAAAGGATGCAAAGCTCCCTGTAAGAGCTTGCGGCCTGCGTCCAGAGGCCCATCTTCTCGTAAACCCTTGCCATGCGGTAAAGCGCAGTGCCCCGGCATACTCCGCTTTTGGCTTCGGGTTTTACCTCCCGATAAGCCTTGAGCGCCTTTTCGTACTCGCCCGCCCGGAGATATGCGTTTCCAAGGGTAATCATCTCGCCTGGCCCCGGGTCCTGCTTCTCGGAGACCAGCACCAGCGCAAGGTTGAAGAGATATTGCGCGTCCTCGGGCGCGGCCTCGCTAACCTCGGCGGCCGCGGCAGGCGCGGCCTGCCCGCCTCCCTTTCCCGCAATATTAGCCCCGGCCTGAGTTTCCCACTGGCCGACGAACCGGTCTAAGGCCTCTTCCAACTGGCTGTCGTCCTTGCACCGGATATTGATTACGTCCGGGACCGTCGAACGAGAACAGTATAGGGATAAGGAAACTACCCTTCCGTTGCCGTCCTGTTTATCTGATACCGACAGGGCAAGCTCGGAGCGCTCCTGCTCCAGCAGGCTGGACAGGATGGCTGAGTCTTCCAGGTCCAGCTGCCTTTTTAGACAGCTCAGGAACTCAAGCGACGCCGGGTCCAGTTCTCTCGCGCACAAGATTTCCTTGAGCTTGTTTATAGGCGTCGGGATGATGTCGAGCCCGTTAAGCCGGCTAAGTGCCTTCAGCGCCGCCGCCCCGGCCCCGCCGTCGATATTTATTAACAGGAGCCGTCTCTTGAGTTGGGCGTGAATTTCCTTGCTCGCGCCGGGCAGGATATTCACCGGCTGCTCCAACGGTTCGAAATAATCCTTCGCGACGGATATCTTGTGCTTCCCGCCCGATACATGCGTAAGAGTCGCCGGCGTGACGCCCGCATCCTTCCCGTCAAGCAGCACCGCCGCGCCCTGGGGGTCCGAGTCCAGCATTATGCTGCCGCGCGCCTCGGACATTTTTTCTTCCATCGTCAGGGTCACGCCTTTTTTGATGGTTATTTTCTCTGCGGAGTCCTCGTATCCGGGATTTGAGAAAGCCAGGGTATAGTCCCCCGCCTTTATGTGTTCCTTGCGCAAGGGGGCCTCGCCTATGGATATCCCGTTCAAGTAAACCTCCGCGCCCGCCGGGTCGCAGTTGCAGACCAGTGTCCCTTCGCCGGGCACATTAGCGGGCGCACGGGTAATCGAGAGGCTTTTAAGCGGGGCGGGCAGGGCTGCGGGTGACGAAGGGAAAGGGGACGCCGCGAAGGAAGGGTCGGCAATCGCCGGGCAGGCAAAGGATATCAGGAACGAGACGATTATGGCCGATAATGTGAGATTTTTCATAGAGGGTTTTACTTCAACGTGACAGCCGCCAACCCTTTTTCCCCCGCGGCGTTCTCGATAGATGCCACCGCCCTTGCGGCTTCATTCGAATACAGCCCTGCGGGATAACGGGTAATGAGCGCCTTGAACGAGGCCTTGGCCTCGACCGTATTTCCTTCAGAAATGGAAATCCGGCCTAGGTTGTAAAGTGCGGGGGCGGCATACGGGGAATCGGGGAATTTTGCGGCAATCTTCGTGAAAATTTCCTTTGCCTTCATGAATTCATTGAGTTCCATCTGGCACATTGCCGCGTAATAGAGTGCTTGAGGGACGACGGTGTCGCCCTGATATAGGGAGGGGACCTTCATAAACTCCGCGAAGGCTTTCATCAGGTCCCGGCCCGGGTTTTTCGGGGAGTACATGCAGTACCCAAGCTCAAACTGTATGGACGCGGCGATGTCGCTGGTGGGGAAGTCGTTAATCGCGCGGCGCAGCATAATCGCGGCCTCGTCGAAAGGGCCTGCCATCTCCCGGTACTTCCCCAGCCAGTAAAGCGAGTCGTCGGCATGCTCTCCTTCGGGGAAGTCCCTCAGGTATCCGCGGAACTCTTCCGAGGCCGGCTCGAACGAGCCCTGCATGTACAGCCCAAGAGCATGGTCGAACCGCGCCTTCTCGTTCACTGAAAGCGGCGCTGGCGACAGTGAGGACGCTTGAAGCGGCGCTGGCGGCAGTGAGGACGCGGGTGACGGTTCGGCGGCATGGGATAACGCTGGGAAGAGGATCGCCGAGACGACGAAAGGCAGAATCAGTTTGTTTCTTATCTTCATATTGGGCATTTCAGCATGTCGTAGATTTTCGAGGCAAGGATGTGCAGGTTCTCGGTATCCTCGCGGTTATAGGCGATGAGCGTCTCAAGCGCCCCATCCCTGCCGTGCATATGCGCCTGCCAGAGCAGTACGGCCTGATAGCCGCCGAGGCCTTCCACCTCGTCCGCGCGGGAGATACCCACCAGCTTCTCCACTTTCTTAAGGCCGCCCTTCAGCCCGGCCTTATGTCCGGCGGGGCAGAGGTCCAGATGCGGCACGTCCACCCGGAGCCCCGGATAAAACGCCTTCAGATACGGGATGTCGAAGGTGCTGCCCGCGAAGGTCACGAGAAGTTTCGCGTCCTCGATCTCCCGCTGGATGTCGTCCCGGTTCAGGTTCCTTCCGAATACGTACGGCCGGTACTCGCCTTTCGAGTAGAAACCGACCACCGTGACCTCGCCCGCCTCGGCGTTTTGGCCGTCCGTCTCTATGTCCATGCAGAGGGCGTCGTCGCCCAGCAGGTCCCAGAGCCGCCAGAAACCGCCGGGGCCTAAAAGCGGCTGAAAGTACAGGATATTTCCCGACCTGAGGGCGGTTAAGGCGTCCAGGACGTAGCCATCCAGCAGAGTCTTTCTCTGGATTGAGAATCCGGCGATTTTTTCGGAGGAGAGGAAGTCTTCCCAAGTGAGGACGCCGATCCGCCAGAGATATCTCTCAAGGCGCGGGCCTATACCGGGGAAGATGGAGAATGTGCTGCTTAACATGCGTCTAAACTACTGCCCGCTGCCGCTTTGGCCGCCCTCCTTAAGCCCGGAAAGCCCGGCGCTCAAGTTTGCGAAGAGGACGACGGTAAACCCGAACGCCAATGCAAAAAGGTTCGTAAGCTTATATACCACGAGAAGGAACAGAAGGGCAAGCAAAATCAGAAACTTTACCAGGTGCAGGATGGTGGAAAGTATTTTTGCTGCCTTTCCGGCGGATTTATCGGCCACTGCCGCGCCTGCCAGGGCCTCCACCATCGTCACTATCGAGTAGACGTTGAAGATGGACAAGACCGCGCCGGTAAGTATGCTGGCGGCGATTATGGGCGAAAACTTGATAAGGCTTAACGCGGCGAAGATTACCGAGAGCCCGCCGCCCCACAGCGCGACCTTTACCAGGTGTTTTTTATTTGCGGCTATCATATTGCTTTAGAAATGGTTGCTGTCCTTGTCCCGAAAATTCCCTTTTTCCTGATTCGGATCGTCGGGCACATCAGTCTTCTTTGCCATACTGAACATATTCCGGAATCCCGCGATTATGCCGAAAA
>JBARKJ010000144.1:0-45786 GCA_049801375.1 Nitrospirota bacterium
GTGACGAATATGAGCCGGGCACGCGCATCATATCGCCGAAAGAAGCCATTATGACGCCGGGCAGTTTCGACATCGCGACCGCCTTATCGATATCATGGACGGCGGTTACGCATACCGGGCAGCCGGGGCCGGATACGAGGCTGATATTTGAAGGCAGGAGGTCTCTTATGCCGCTTTTGAAGATAGCGACGGTATGGCTTCCGCAGACTTCCATGAACTTAAACTCGCGCTTCGGCCCGCGTTTCGAATAGGACCGGATTTTCTCCAGCAGGATGCGCGCAAGCTCAGAGTCCCTGTACTCGTCCACGTGTTTCATTTTTTTATTAGTATTTTATTCGGTGAATTGTGTTTCAATTTCAACCCAATGTCCATTATCATTCTTCACTTCGCAAATATACTTTTCCCTAAGCATCGCGCCAAAACTGTTCTGCGAGTCCACGTAACCTTGTACATAATAAACATTTGCCTTGGTTTTATCTGTATAAACTTTATCCTCGGACTCGTCGGGAAACTTGGCGGTGGAAGGTGCCTTTAATTTTGCTGTTACAAAGTCATCTGCCGACCTGATAGCTCTGGCACGGATGAGCATTTCTTCGGTGCCTCCTGGTTGCTGTGTTGCTGTCTGCATATATGGCGAAAGCAAAGCTATGACAACAATTCCTCCGAAAATCCACAGCATTGTTTTGGTGTTCAATTCTTTTGTAAAGAGTTTCATTATTAAAGCCTCCTTTAGAATACCTGGCCGTCAAAGCGCCCCGTCATACCCCTGGACGTCTCCGGCGATCTCGCGGATAATCTCCAGGGTTTTGAGGGCCTCTTCCTCATCCACCTTGTGGATGGCGAAACCGGCGTGCGCGATTATATAATCGCCGGGCAGGACGTCTTGAAGCAGGTCCAGAGCTATATCCCTCCTGGCACCGCCGACATCGACGGTGGCCATCCGGCCCTCGACCTTTATTACCTTCCCAGGTATTCCGACGCACATGAAAATACCCCCGGATGATATCCCTAGTGAATGTTAAATTTAAGCATTAAAGGCCAGGCAAGTCAAGGAATTTCCCCTTGAATTCCGGAGTCTTTTATGCTATTTTCATAAATCTTATGATAGATCTGCACACTCATAGCCTGTTCTCAGACGGCGTCCTCATCCCATCTGAACTCGTGCGCCGGGCGATGGTAAAGGGATACGAGGCAATCGCAATCACCGACCACGCGGACGGCTCCAACATGGATTTCATAATACCCAGAATAGTCCGCGCGGCGGAGGACCTCTCCGGACTCCTGCCGATAACGGTCATACCGGGGATAGAACTGACACACGTGCCGCCGGAGGCCATAAAGGAACTGGTGAAGCAGGCGCGGAAGATGGGCGCGAAGCTGGTGGTGGTGCACGGGGAATCGCCGGTGGAGCCGGTGGCGGAGGGGACTAATAAGGCCGCGATAGCCGCCGGGGCGGATATTCTCTCGCATCCGGGGCTGATAAAGGCGCAGGACGCCTCTCTCGCGGCCAGAAAAGGCGTTTACCTTGAGATAACCGCCCGAAAGGGGCACTCGCTTACCAACGGGCACGTAGCACAGGCCGCTCTAAAGGCCGGGGCGAAGCTGGTATTGAATACGGACGCCCACGAGCCCGGAGATTTAATCGACGACTCTTTTGCGGAAAAGGTGCTGCTCGGAGCGGGGCTGGACCTTAAGGAATCCGCGATAGTTTTCAGGAATTCGAGAGAGATAGTAAACAGAATACTCGGAGGGTGATGCATTGACTACATGGAGGAAGAGGACGGGTAAAAGGAAAGACCAGTTCACGGGGCCGGACGAGTTTCAGTCGTTCACGCAAAAAGCTCTCCTGTACGTTCAGGAGAACATCAAGAAGTTTTACATCGGCCTTGCCGTCCTGGCGGTGGTGATAATTGCGTCCGCTCTGGGGTTCATGGTGATGAAATCGACGCAAAATAAAGCCGCGGCCCAGATGGCGGAGGCCCTCCAATATTACGACGTCAACGCCGCCCCTCCCGGAAACAAGCCCATGGCTCCTGCCGAGCGTCTCAAAAAGGCCAGTGAGCTTTTTGGAGAGTTATCCTCAAAGGGCGGCAAGCAGGCGGACCGTGCCCTTTATTACCAGGCGAACGCCAATCTCGAAATGGGCGACGCGGATACCGCGATACAGGAATATAAAACGCTGAAGGACCGGACTGATGACCCATTGCTGGCCGCGCTTGCGGTCCAGAGGCTGGCGTCGGCATATCAGGCAAAGGGAAACAATAGAGAGGCTGTTGATATCCTGAGCGCTGATTTGAAGTCTGACCGGAAGTTCTTTAAGGACGAGGACCGCTACCGTCTTGCGAAGATATTGGCCGAGCAGGGGGATACGAAGCAGGCAGTAAATCAGTTGGAGGCGCTGGTAAAAGAATTCCCTGATTCTCCCTGGGCTTCCGAGGCGAAGTTTGAGTTGGCGAAGCTGACTGGGAATCCGGTAGCAGAGCAAGTCCCCGCCGGAGCCCCCGCACCCGCAAATATAAAAGTCGTTCCCGCGCAAGTGCCGGCCAAGAAATAGAGTCCAACTAAAGCCATTCCTGAGTGAAGAATCAGAATTGAAAAGGGCCGGCATGCCGGCCCTTTTATTTTTTCGGGATAGAGAGCAATGGGTGGATCGGTCTAGATCGGGACGACGAGCGGTTTACGCCGCCGGTGTTACACCGTTCTTTACCTGATACTTCTTCCCCCTTCTTCTTTTAAGGGATGCGACTCTTTTGTGTTTGGATGATGCACCGGCTATCTTTACCTTACCGCCCGAAAGCGCCAGGGTCTGCCCCGCCCTTATCTTTCTGTGCCTTCCAAGGCCGTTCAGCCTGGCAAGTTTTGCGGCGGTGGTGTGGTGATGTTTTGCGATCGAGGCCAGGGTGTCCCCTTTTTTAACCCTGTACGTGGAACGCGAGGAATGGTGTTTAGAGTGATGGAACCCGGATGAATGAGGCTCATCGGTTCCATCATCCGAAGAGTCGTCAGAAGCTGACTCAGCTGAGGTTGAATCGCCAGAAGTTGACTCAGCTGAGGTTGAATCGCCAGAAGTTGACTCGGCAGCATCGGCGACCGCAACGGGTGGGAGCAGAGAACCCAGCTCAATTCTTTTCGGCGACGGTTTTTCTTCCGCCGCCGGCGCGCCGGATGCTCCAGGCTGAGTGTCGGACGCGACATCGGCCTTCGCATCGGGTTTTGATTCGTCCGCCGTTTTTGGCAGGGAACTCGGTATTTCAGCCGCTATGATTAATCTTTCCCTCGGCACGAGGAGCCTTTTGCCTCTCCGGACCTTTGATCTCACCTTCAGGTGGTTCGCCTCCGCGAGCTTTGCGACCGGGACACCCAATTTCCCGGCAATACTCTTTAAAGTCTCGCTTCTCCGGACGACGTAGCGGGCATTGGCGGTGAAAACTTTCGGCGTGGCAAAGCGTTCATCTTTCGGCAGGGCGTTGTAAGCCGCCAGGAACTGCTCCTTTTTGCCCTTCGGTATCCTTAAGGTATAGGTCCTGTTCGGCGGGGTGCAGCCCTTTATCAGCTCTGGATTTAAGTCCTTTATTTCGTCTATAGATACGCCGCAGCAGAGGGCGACTGTGCGAAGGTCCGTGCAGTGGTCGAGCTGGACTTCCTCGAAGACGAACGGCTGGTCGTATTCCTGGTCTTTAAATCCAAAGTTATCCGGGTTCTGGGCTATCATCCGGGCCGCGATGAATTTGGGAACATAATCTTTCGTCTCGGACGGCATATAGCGCGTCTTACGGAGCTTCCAGAAGTCCTGAACACCCCCGGTCCTGTTGATGGCCCGCGCCACGTTGCCCTCACCCGCATTATAAGAGGCCATTGCCAGCGGCCAGGAACCGAACATCCCGTAAAGGTCCTTTAAATATGCCGCCGCCGCTTGCGTAGATTTTACCGGGTCGCGCCGTTCGTCCACCCACTGGTCTACTCTTAACCCATACCTGGTCGCCGTGCCTCTTATGAACTGCCAGGGGCCTGAGGCCGCGGCCAGGGAATACGCCTTGGGATTGAACCCGCTCTCTATGAGCGCCAGAAAGACCAGGTCCTCCGGCATGTAGTTCTCCCGCAGGATGCTCTTCATAAGAGTCATGTACTTGCCCGAACGGGCAAGCCATAGCTGGAAATGCTTCCTTACGGTTTTCGAGAAATACTGCACGTCCCTTGCCACGGGGGCCAGCAGGCCACCACCTTGCGCCGCCTTCAGGTCGAGCCCGGCTATGGCAGGCTCCACCGGCTGGCCGGCGACTGCTTCGGCGGCTGGGGCATCCGGCGATGATACGACCGTTGCGGTATCGTCATTTAAAAAATTAGAAGGTGCCGCGGTGTCGGTGGCAGCGGAGTCGGGAGAAGCAGGGTCCGGAACGTTTCCCGCAGAGGACCCGTCCTGCTTTGAGGATTCCTTGGCCGTGTCGGGAGTAGCAGCGGGTTTAGCTTCTGCCGTGGAAGGAGCGGGAGCGGTTTTTTCTGCGGAGGCGGGCTTAACGGCACCGCCCCCTGTAAGTCCTGCCTGCTGGTCTTTCGGGGGCGCTGAAGGTTTCGTATCCGCTTGCAGGGACTTCGCGCCCACGGACTGGCCAGCCGCCGCGGTTATCTGTCCGGCGTCGGCTATTATTTGTTTATCGTCAACTTTTATAGCGCCCGTGGGTTCGGAGGAAACGGGCGCGGCGACGGCCAGGCGGGCCGCAGGCTCCGTGGTCCGGGGAGCGGCATCATCGGCCAGGGCATGTCCAGGGAAGAAAATAACGGCTGGCAAAAGCAAAGCCAAAAATCTCGCGCTAACGGACATATATGCGCCCCTCCTTTCAGGCTTGAACTTTTGAAACTCCTCTTTCCCGCGAACAATATATGACACGGGATGCGATAAGTCAAGACCTAAACGAGTTAAAAATATTTAATACCATGAAAAATGAAGCAGTTAGCCCATTGACAGCCCCCGTTTAAAAGGGTATATTTGCTTCTTCCGAGGTAGTCAAAATTATTGTAATTATGGTAGAAATTAATAATGAAGCCTGCCGGACGCGTCAGCGAGATATTCGGATCTTTTCAGGGGGAGGGCCCCTTCATGGGAGAGAGGCATATTTTCGTGCGCCTTTCGGGATGCAGCCTGGGCTGCGAGTACTGCGATACCTCCTATTCCCTCGGAGAGGCAGACCTGGCATACGTAGAAGAGGGGGCGGGGAAGCCGTCGTCGCCTCTTAGGAATCCTTTATCAAGCCGGGCAGTAATGGAGGCGGTGCTCGCTCAGGAAATTTTCCCCGGTTTCAATTCAAAATTAAGCATTACCGGCGGAGAGCCTTTAGAACAGCCGGAGTTCCTGCGCGGTCTGCTGGAAGAGCTGGAAGGAAGGTTCGAGGTCCTTCTGGAGACCAATGGAATCCTGGCGGACGCTCTCAGAGAAATAGTTGATTTTATAGATATTATAAGTATGGACTTTAAGATACCCTCCACGACCGGGAAAGGGGAATTCTGGGAAAAACACCGTGATTTTCTGGATGCGGCCAAGAGTAAGGAACTGGTAGCGAAGGTCGTGGTATCTTCCGGAACTCGTACGGAAGAGGTGGAGACCGCCGCGAAAATGCTGGCGACAACTGCTCCGGAGGCGCTTCTGGTTATACAGCCGGTGGCCCTGGCGGCAAAGTCCGGGCCGTCTCCAGAGATGCTTTTCGAGTTTTATTCCTGCGCGAGACAGGCATTAAAAAAAGTACGGGTCATTCCGCAAGTCCATAAAATACTGGGGGTAAGGTAAATGCCTCTTATCGCTTCGATAGATATCGGGACCAATACCGTGAGGCTTCTGGCGGCGGAGGTGCAGGGTAATAAGATAGTGCGGGAGGCGCTCAACCTGCGTGAGACTACCCGTCTTGGCGAGGGGCTTAAAAAGGGCGGGAAACTAAGGCCGGAAGCCAGGGAACGGACAATCAGGACCCTTTCGCGGTTTGCGAGCGAGATGCTGGATGCGGGAGTAAAGGGCGTGAGCGCGGTCGGGACGGAGGCTTTGAGGCTGGCATCCGACTCCGCTGAATTTTTAGAGGAGGCGCGGGAAGAGGCGGGGATAGAGCTCAGGGTGATCTCCGCTGAAGAAGAGGCGCGGCTGACGCTTCTCGGCGTGCGTTACGGTCTGGGAGATATTGCCCCTGACGGCCAAAAACTGATAATCGATATCGGGGGCGGGAGCACCGAGTTCATCCTGACCGAAGACTGGTCCAGGCATAAAGCAATCAGCCTTCCTGTCGGCGCCGTAAATCTTTTCGAGAGGTTCCTGCTGAACGACCCTCCCGTAACGCTGGAGATGGCCGACCTGACAGCTTTCTGCGCCGGAGAGGTAATACCTCCTCTGAAGAATTTTCTGGCGGGGGCAAGGCCCATCCTTATAGGAACTGCCGGGACCATAACCACACTGGCGGCGGTGGACCTGGCCCTGGAACTCTACGACCCGCTGAAAGTCACGGGGCACTCGATTGACAGGGAGAGAGTCGCGGTGCTGGAGGGCAGGCTGGCGGGACTACCGAAGGAGAGCCGTCGGCTGATCGCCGGTATAGAGCCTGGGCGAGAGGATATTATCCTGTCCGGAACGGTGCTCCTGGCGGTGATAATGGACGCGGCCCAGGCGAATAAAATTACCGTGTGCGATTCTGGTTTAATGGAAGGTAACCTATTGGATTATTTCTCAAAAAATGAGTTTTAAGCTTCAGATTACAGGGGGTTTTTTGGCTTTACTTTGATATTACTGTATGTTATTCTTTGATTTGGATATTGCAATTATAGTACCAAAACTTAAGGTCTCTGGCAGAAATTCTTATGAAATATGCAGTTAGAGCAAAAATCCTCCTTGCTATAACCGTCTTCGCCCTGCTTACCGTAAGCGCCGTCTTCCTTATAAACAACCCCGGTTTAATCAGCCCCGCTCCCAGTGCCGCTAAACCCCAGGTCCGGCTTGACCAGGCGGAAGTGGTGATCGACGGCTTCAAGTTCGCCAAAAACGACGGCATGGGCGAAAACTGGCAGCTGACGGCCAGGAAAGCGCTGATGCAAAAGGCCTCGGGGCAGGCCGACCTTACAGACCTGGAAGCGGTATATAACGCCAAGAACGGCGTTGTTTTAAAGCTGACGGCCGATAATGGGACTTACGACTCGAAAGCCAAGCGCATGAAGGCTATCGGAAAAGATAAGGACGAGGTAGTGGTTACGTCGAGCAACGGTTACAGGATGACCTCTCCGACCCTGGCATGGGACGGGGTTAAACAAGAGCTGAGTACGAAAGACAACGTAACGCTTTCAGGCAAGAATATAAAAATCGAAGGCAAGGGGATGGTCGCGAGATCGGATCTCCAGGAGGTAAAGATAACAAATGGGGTTAAAACTACTTTTACCCAGTCCCGTTAGGGCGGCGGGATTTGCGGCTTTCATAATTTTAATGGCCGCGGAAGCCGTCTTTGCCGCCGGAGCTAAACCGGCCGTGAAGAACGAGTCGCTGAACTCCAGGGAGATCCCGGTCGTCGTGACGGCAAGGTCTCTTTTCGCGGACAACAAATCAAAAATCGTGACGTATAAAAAAGACGTGGTTGTAAAGAAGGGGGATATCACTCTTTATGCGGAAGAGGTGGTTATCCACCTCAAGAAAGACGATAAGGCCCCTTCGAAACCTAAGCCGGGCGACGATGTATTCCAGAGTTCCGGCAAGATAGACACCATCGTGGCTACGGGGAACGTCAAGATAGTCCAGCAGGACAAGACGGCCACGGCGGACGAGGCGACTTATTACAGCGGGACCGATAAGTTCGTTCTGACCGGCAAGCCCAGGGTATGGCAAGGGGATAACGTCCTCACCGGAACGAAAATAACTTATGATATACAGCAGGACACCTTCCAGGCCGACGGGGCGAAGACCGTGCTGTACCAGCAGGGTGAGACGCCGGCAAAGGCGGCAGGGGGAGGGGCGGAAAGCGCCGGAGGCGCGGAGAAGAAATCCTCTACAGCGCCCAGGATCATTAAGCCCGGACTGCCGATGGGCTCAAAGGGGATCAATATCAAGTGAAGACCCTGTATACAAAAGGCCTGCGGAAGTCATACGGCGGCAGGAACGTTGTGAAGAGGGTCAGCATCACGGTCAGGACCGGCGAGGTAGTCGGGCTTCTTGGGCCGAACGGCGCGGGAAAGACGACTATATTTTATATGGTCGTCGGCCTTGTCCGGCCCGACAAGGGCAGGGTATTCCTGGACCACCTGGAGGTTACGGAGCAACCCATATTCAAAAGGGCGCGCCTGGGGATGGGATACTTGCCGCAGGAGCCTTCCATATTCAGGAAACTCACGGTGGAAGAGAATATAATGGCGGTGCTGGAGACGCTGGAGTTGTCCCATGCCGAGAGGGAGGAGAGGCTGGCCGAGCTTCTGGACGAGCTTAACCTGACGACGCTCGCGAAAGCCAGGGCGTACACCCTTTCCGGGGGCGAGAGGCGCAGGGTGGAGATAACTAGGGCCCTTGTGATGTCCCCCTCGTTCATACTGCTTGACGAGCCGTTCGCGGGGATAGACCCGATAGCCGTAATGGACATACAGAAGATTGTTTCAAGGCTCAAGGCCCGCGGGATCGGGGTGCTTATAACGGACCACAACGTCCGCGAGACCCTCGAGATTACCGACAGGGCCTACATAATAAACGAGGGGACTATCCTGGAGGCTGGTACTCCGGGCGAGATAGCCCAGAGCGAGAAGGCAAGACAGATTTACCTGGGTGAGAATTTCAGGCTTTGAGTTAGAGGTCGGATATGGCAATTGAGATGCGTCTGGATCTAAAACTTGCGCAGAAGCTGGTGATGACCCCCCAGCTCCAGCAGGCAATCAAGCTCCTGCAGCTCTCGCGGCTGGAGATGTCGCAGGTGGTCTATCAGGAGATGCTGGAGAACCCGGTCCTGGAGGACGCCAACCTTGAAGCGGACTCGGACGAGCCGGACGTCAAAACCGACGAAGAACGGGTTGAAGGCGAGGAAGAGCGGGCGGCTGACCTCTTCGACCTGAAGTGGGACAGCTACATGGACGGCGACGATTATTCCGGAGACGTGGCATACTTCCCGGAGGACGACGAAAAACCTTCTTACGAGCAGACGCTTTCTTCCAAAGTGGGCCTCTCCGAGCACCTCGCGTGGCAGCTGAGGCTCGTCACGACGACGGACCTTGAAAATAAGCTGGGCCAGATAATAATAGGCAATATAGACGAAGACGGCTATCTTCGGGATGTGACGCTGGAAGAGATCGCCGCCGCCGCGGGAGCCAGTATAGAACGGGCGGAAACGGCTCTCAGGCTGGTGCAGGACCTGGACCCGCCGGGCGTGGCCGCGAGGGACCTCCGTGAATGCCTTTTGATACAGGCCCGCCAGTTGGGCCTCACGGGGACGATAGTCGAGGATATAATCCATGACCATATGGAGGACCTTGAGAAAAAAAGATACAGCGTAATCGCCAAGGCGCTGAAGGTTACCATGAAGGATGTCCAGCTCGCGGCGAACGCGATAGAGGCGCTGGAGCCTAAGCCCGGCAGGCCCTTTACGTCCTCCCATGTGCAATATATCGTCCCGGACGTATATGTGGTAAAGAAAGACGGGAATTATGTGATACTCTTAAATGACGAGGGCATACCCAGGCTCCGCGTCAGCTCGTTTTACAGGAACCTGATGACGCAGGGGGGAGACGAGGCGACGAAGGACTACATAGAGACGAAACTCAGGTCCGCCCAATGGCTCATCAAGAGCATCGAGCAGAGGAACAAGACCATCTACCGTGTCGCGGAGAGCATAGTGGTCCGGCAGAGGGAATTTCTCGACAAGGGGATAGACTATTTAAAGCCCATGATACTTAAAGACGTGGCGGAAGATATAGGGATGCACGAGTCCACCATCAGCCGTGTCACGACGAGCAAGTACGTCCATACGCCGCAAGGGATGTACGAGCTTAAGTATTTCTTCTCCGGGAGCATCGCCAGCTTAAACGGCGACGACCTCTCCTCTATTACCGTGCGCAACTTAATCCACAAGACAATAAACGAGGAGGACCCCAAAAATCCGCTGAACGACAGGCAAATAGTGAGCATCCTAAAGTCGAAGAACATTGATATCGCCAGACGGACCGTCGCAAAATACCGGGGTGAGCTGAAGATGCCCCCCGCAAGCGCGCGCAAGAAGCCGTACTGACAAGGGCAAGAGCCAGGGAGGCAGCATATGAACATAATTTTCAACGCAAGGCATATGGAATCGACGGACGCCCTTAAGACGTATGCATTCGAGAAGGTTAAGAAGCTCGAGAAGTACCTGCCCGAATCCGCCGACGCCAATATCACGCTGGCAGTGGAGAAATTCCGGCACAAGGCCGAGGTGCAGATAAAAGTAAACGGACTCATCATCCAGGCGTCCGAAGAGACGGAGGAGATGTACAGTTCGATAGACAACGTCACCGACAAGATAGGACGCCAGGTCAAGAAGTACAAGGAAAAGCTCAAAGATCACAAGGGCAGAGGCGAAGGCATGGAAATCGCAGCCGTAGAGGAAGAGGCGGAGAGGATACCGGAGATTATAAAGACGAAGCGGTTCGATATGAAGCCGATGACTCCGGAAGAGGCAGTCATGCAGATGGAGCTTCTGGATAAGGATTTCTTCATCTTCTCCAACTTCTCCACAGGGTCCATTAATGTCATCTACAGGCGAAACGACGGAAATATCGGCCTGATTGAGCCCTCGGGCAAGTAAGGAGCGCGTTTGAAGGTTTCGGAATTCCTGACCGAGGAAATGGTGATACCGGAGCTTCGGGCGCGCACGAAGCAGGAGGTGCTCGACGAATTCTCCGTTTTCCTCGGGGAACAGGGACAGATACCGGAACCGGTCGCCCTCTCCGATATACTGGCCGCGCGCGAATCCCTGGGCAGCACCGGCATAGGGGAGGGGGTAGCCATACCCCATGGAAAGATGGGCGGGCTCACGCGGATGATAATCGCGTTCGGGCGCTCAGGCAAGGGTATAGACTTCGATTCGCTGGACGGTCAGCCGGCGAAGCTTTTCTTTCTGCTGGTCGCGCCTGAGGACGCACCGGGAGAGCATCTGAAGGCTTTGGCTCTCATCTCCCGGCTTATGAAGAACGCGAAGCTCAGGGAATCGATTTTAAAGGCCAGGGACGCCAAAGAGATAAAGGTGCTCATCACGCGGGAAGAAGGATGAAAAGGGTTTACGTAAAGGACATCCTGAAGGGCTGCTCCCGGGATATGTGCCTGATGCTGGCGGCTGGCGGGAAGGGGCTCACGAAGACCCCGCTCAAGGCGGAGGTGCAGAAGGTGGGTCTGGCGCTGACCGGGCATTTCGACAACCTGGACCCGGGGCGGATACAGGTTTTCGGAAAGACGGAGATGACGTACCTGGGTAAGCTTACCGGGCGGAAAAGACGGAAGCTTATCGGGGACCTGTTCGAGAAAAAAGCCGCGGCATATGTCGTGACGGCTGGCATTTCGCCGTTCAAGGAGATGCTTGAGGAGTCGGAAAAGCAGGGCACTCCGCTCCTTACGTCGTCGCTTGAGACCAACCGGTGCATCCGGGGAATAATAAAAGCGGTCGAGGAGCTTGGCGCAAGCGAGATTCACGTCCACGGCGTTCTGGTGGACATAATGGGAGTCGGCGTCCTCATCATGGGCCCCTCCGGCATTGGCAAGAGCGAGTGCGCTCTCGACCTCGTGGTACGGGGCCATAGGTTGGTCGCGGACGACGTGGTGGTGATAAAGAAGCTCTCCGGTGGGAAGCTCATGGGTTCAGGCGCGGAGATGATTCGTTACCTTATGGAGATACGGGGCCTGGGCGTGGTGAACGTGCGGGACCTCTTCGGCATCTCGTCCATCAAGGCGAAGAAGGCCGTGGACATAGTGGTGGAACTGGTGCACTGGGACGAGCAGGAGAGCTACGACAGGCTGGGCCTGGACGACCAGACGATGGACATAGGCGGCGTGAGCCTGCCGTACATGAGGATGCCGGTAACTCCCGGCAGGAACATAGCTGTAATTGTCGAGGTCGCGGCAAGGAATCACGCGCTGAAAAGCCAGGGCGTAAATGCGGCGGCGCTTCTGGACACGCGGCTGAACCAAAAACTGATGACCCCGGCGGCTGGCGAGGAAGAGGCGGTTGGCGAAGCTTAAAATAATAATAATCACCGGTCTTTCCGGTTCCGGCAAGAGCTACGCGATAAAGTCGCTGGAAGACATGGGCTTCTTCTGCGTGGACAACCTGCCTTCCGCGCTGGTGCCGAAGTTCGTCGAGCTGTGCTCCCAGTCGGATAAGGGCGTCACCCGAATTGCGCTGGGTATAGACGCGCGGGAAAAAGACTTCTTCGGGGGTTTTGGCAAACTCATAGACGAGCTTCAGGACGGAAACGACCTGGAGGTGCTGTTCTTCGAGGCGTCTGACGAGGTGTTGGCCCGGCGCTTCTCCGAGAGCAGAAGGCCCCATCCGGTAGCGAAGGGAAAACCCCTGCCGGAGGCCATACGCCTGGAGCGGCAGATGATGGACGAGGTGCGCAAGAAAGCGGACCGCATCATAGACACCTCCTCTCTGACCATTCACCAGCTCCGGGACGAACTCTCGAAGAACTACAGGGACAGCGGCTCGCGAGAGCTCACCCTGTCCCTTACCTCGTTCGGCTTCAAATACGGAGTCCCTTACGACGCAGACTTAGTGTTCGACGTGCGGTTCCTGCCGAACCCGAACTTCGTGCCGCTTTTAAAGGACATGACGGGCAGACAGAAACCGGTGCAGGAGTTCGTGAAGAAGAAAGGCATGAGTTCCGTCTTTCTCCGAAAGGTATCAGGGCTTTTGGACTTCCTTCTCCCGCTATATACTCAGGAAGGCAAAAACTACCTGACCATCGCGATTGGCTGCACCGGCGGCAGGCACCGCTCCGTGGCTATCGTTGAGTTCTTGAAAGACAGGATGAAGGACAAGGGCCTGGACATCACCGTCCGGCACAGGGATATCGAAAGGTAGCGGAGGGGAGAGAGATGGTCGGTCTTGTAATCGTAAGCCACGGCAACCTTGGCCACGAGCTGGTAAAGGTGGCCCAGATAATTGTCGGCCCGTTAGATGGCGTAGAAACCGTATCCATAGGCTCCGTGGTGGACGTGGATACCGCGCGTGAAGAGGTGGGCGCGGCTATAAAAAGGGCGCACGGTAAAGAAGGGGTGTTGGTGCTTACCGATATGTTCGGCGGGACCCCGTCGAATCTGTCTCTTTCGTTTCTGGACGAGGACAACGTCGAGGTGCTCACAGGGGTGAATCTTCCGATGATAATAAAATACGCGAACCACCGGAAGGACAAGGGCCTGAAGGACCTGTCGGCCATCGTGCAGGAGGGCGGCATCCAGAGCATAATAACGGCGTCTAATGTCCTGAAGCCGAAGGTGAAGAGGTAGCAGCCCAACCCTGCCTTCCCCGTTAAGGAACGGAGAGTAATTTGATAGAGAGCGCCGCGAAAATTCAGAACAGACTGGGCCTCCACGCGAGGGCGGCCGCGCTTTTCGTCCGCACCGCCAACATGTTCGATTCGGAAGTCACTATAGAGAAGGACGGCGTGGAGGTAAACGGCAAGAGCATCATGGGCATAATGATGCTCGCGGCCGCGAAGGGCTGCGAGGTCATGATACGGGCCGACGGGCCGGACGAGGGCCAGGCGGTGGAAGCGATACGCAGTCTTATCGACGCGAAGTTCCACGAGGAGGCTTAAGGAGATTTTGAAGCTCTATCAGGGAATAGGCGTCTCGCTTGGGGTCGCCATCGGTAAGGTCTACCTGGTGGACAGAAACCGGGTGTCCGTTTCCAGGCATACCGTCACGGAAGACGATGTGAGCCAGGAGATAGCCCGTTTCAAGAGGGCGGTCGCGACTTCCAAGGACCAGCTCGAGGACATACGCAAGAAGTTATCGTTCGATATCGGCGAAGAGCACGGATATATACTCGACTCCCACCTGATGATACTCGACGACAAGATGCTGATAAACGGCACCATCGAGATCATCAGGGGACAGATGGTAAACGCCGAATACGCGCTGAAGGAAGTCGTAAACCGCTTCATGAACATCTTCAACGGCATGGGCGACAGTTACCTCCGTGAACGCAAGTCCGATATCGAGCACGTGGGAGAAAGGATACAGAGGAACCTGTCCGGGAAGGGCATCGAATCGCTTTCCAACATCCCCGAAGACTCCATAGTGGTGGCCCACGACATTGCGCCGTCGGATACTTTCCAGATGCGCAAGGACATGGTGCATGCGTTCGTGACCGATATCGGCAGCAATACCTCCCACACCGCCATAATGGCACGCTCCCTCGAGCTTCCGGCGGTGGTGGGCCTGGAGAATATAAGCTTAGGCGTAAAGAACGGCGACGCTATCATCGTGGACGGCAACCAGGGCGTGGTGGTGGTAAACCCGGACCAGGACACGTTCCTGGAGTACCTGGAGCGTCAAAGGAAATATAAATACTTTGAAAAAGAACTCATAAAGATAAGCCGTCTCCCGGCGGTGACCAAAGACGGCCACGAGGTTCATCTGGCCGCCAATATCGAAATACCCGAGGAGATGGACACCGTAATCGGCCACGGCGCGAAGGGAATCGGCCTCTTCCGGACGGAGTTCCTGTTCTTGAACAGGAGCGAACTCCCCACCGAGGAGGAGCATTTCATGGCCTGCAAGCGGATCGCCGAGAAGATGGACCCGTACCAGGTCGTAGTGCGCACTTTTGATCTGGGGGGGGACAAGATTCCCGTCCCCATGCCCATAAAAGACGAGGTAAACCCGGCGCTTGGACTTCGGGCGATAAGGTTCTCCCTCATGAGAAGAGAGATTTTCAAGATCCAGATAAGAGGCATACTCCGGGCGAGCGCGTACGGGAACCTGAAGCTCATGTACCCCATGATTTCCGGCGTCGCGGAGATAAGGGCGGCGAATTCGGTGGTCCGGGAGGCGATGGAGGAGCTAAGGCACGAGAAGATTCCCTTCAACGAAAATTTAGAAATTGGTATAATGATAGAAATACCGTCCGCCGCGGTAACCGCGGACATCCTGGCAAGGGAGTGCGATTTCTTCAGCGTGGGGACGAATGATCTGATCCAGTATTCACTGGCGATAGACAGGACGAACGAACACGTGGCGTATCTGTACGAGCCGCTGCACCCGGCGGTTATCCGCCTGTTGAAGATGACCGTGGAGGCCGCGCACCGGCAGGGCATACCGGTCGCGATGTGCGGCGAGATGGCGGGCGAAGCCATATATTCGCTCATACTTATCGGGCTCGGGTTCGACGAGCTGTCCATGAGCCCGTTTTCGATCCCAAGAATGAAAAAGGTAATCAGGCAGTCCGAACTCCGCGAGTCGATGGAGCTTGCCGAAAAGGCGATGAACTTCTCCACCCCCGAAGAGGCTAAGGACTATGTGGTCAGCTACATGGCGAACCGCTTCCCGGAAGACATAACCCGGGAAGGAAAGCTGATGTATTAGGGGCCGGCTATGAGAATACTTGTTGTGGAAGACGAACAGAAAGTCGCAAGCTTCATCAAAAAAGGTCTCCAGGAGGAAGGCTATGCGGTGGACGTCGCCGCAGACGGCCTCGAAGGGTTGTCCATGCTGGAGATGAACGTCTACGACTCCATGATACTGGACCTTATGCTACCCAAGAAAAACGGGATAGAGGTCATGCGCGAGGTCCGGGCGAAAAAGATGAACGTGCCCGTCCTGATGCTTACCGCGCGCGATACACTGGCGGACAAGATAATGGGTCTGGACGCCGGCGCGGACGATTACCTGACAAAGCCTTTCGCATTCCAGGAGCTTCTGGCAAGGCTTCGGTCCCTGCTTCGGCGGGGGAAGGCGGAGGTCGCCATGCTGAAGATCGCCGACCTGACCCTGGACCCGGCGACCAGGAAGGTGAAGCGGGGCGAGACCGAGCTGACGCTGACGGCCAAGGAGTTCTCGCTCCTTGAGTACATGATGAGAAACGCCGGGAAACCGCTTTCCAGGACTACGCTGTCCGAGCACGTCTGGGATATAAACTTCGACAGGATGACAAACGTCGTGGACGTCTATATAAACTTCCTCCGGAACAAGGTGGACAAAGGTTTTGAAACAAAACTTATCCAGACTGTCCGCGGAGTGGGATACACCCTCAAGGAATGAGAAAGTCCACCATAAAGAAGAGGCTGGCCGCGAAGTACACGCAGTTCAGCCTGATTATTTTTCTGCTCTCCTTCGGCCTTTATCAGCTTATCCGCCTCGGAAATTCCCTGATAGCCCTGTTATCGGCCTGCGTCTTTTTCGCGGGCCTGTCCTTCCTTGCCGCATATATCCTGGCCGCCTTGGAACTCTGGTCCTTCCGGACGCTCTCCGAGAGCGGCAGCAGGGACGATAAGGGCGGCTGGATTGACCTGCCGAAGGATACGGACGTGCCTGAGGAGGTGGAAGACGTGCGCCGGGTGCTCCGGACGATGAAGGACATGATGGACGAGGCCATGACCTCCCAGAGGCGTTTCCTGGCCGACGCCTCGCATGAAATGCGTTCCCCCATCACCATAATGAAAGGCAATATAGAGATAGCGCTCAGGCGCGAGAGGGACCCGGAGGAGTACAGGCAAGTGCTCAGGAGCAACCTGGAAGACATAGACAGGCTGGAGTACCTGCTGAAAGACCTGATGTTCCTTGCCCGCACCGACGCCAACGAGCTGGTTATGAACATGGCGCCGGTCCAGTTGGGTGAAGTGATAGCCGAGGTCTACGCAGCCCTGACGCCGATGTCCACGACAAAAGGCATCAACCTGTGCTTTGAGATGAACCCGCCCGAAGGGAGCGAGATAGAAGGCGACGCGGACCGGCTCCGCCAGCTCTTCATAAACCTCGTGGTGAACGCTCTTCGATATACGCCCGAAGGCGGTAAGGTGGAGATTGCGCTGAACAAGATCGCGGGCGTAAGCGAGGTAACGGTTACAGACACCGGAATAGGCATCCCGGAGGCGGAGCTTCCAAGGATTTTCGACCGTTTCTACCGCGTGGACAAGGCGCGCGCGCGGGAGTCCGGCGGTACGGGGCTTGGGCTTTGCATATGCAAGTGGATAGTGGACACGCACCACGGGGACATAACCATCGAGAGCAAAGAGGGCGTGGGGACCAAAGTGACGGTGCTGTTTATTTAGATAAGAAAATATTAATGGTGTTACTCTCCGATTTATTTCTCTTGTACGACATCACCAGGTCGTCAATTCCGTCTCCGTTTAAATCTATCGCCTCAAGCTCCGTGGGGGCGGGGACCTTCAGATTTAAAGCCGCGTTATCGGCTATGAAGCTGTAGCGGTCCGGCATGTAAAGCGTAACACGGTCCTCTTTCGCCGCAACGGCCAGGCCGTAGCCCGGCCCCTTGGAGAACTTACCGAAGACCATTACAGGCTTCGGATTTTTCCCTATATTGGCAATATCGAGTTTAAAGCTTACCTGCTTCTCCTTGTCGGGCCTGTCCGGGAACCTGCCGCTTTTGTCCTGCAGATATATACCCATCGTCATGTTCACCGTTTTGGAAGTGACCATGTTGATTATGTTGTTTATCCCCATCTTGACGGTCGGCAGTATCAGGTCCAGCCTGCCGTCGCCGTTCATGTCGAGGAATTTCGGGCCGATTACGCCCTCCGTCACAATGGTCTGAGTCGGCATTGCGGGGAGGCTTGCGCCGGGACTTCTCTGGTAGATGAATACGAGGCTTTTGGTCTGGGCCAATCCGCCGGTCATCTTGGTGACCACCAGGTCATATGTCCCGTCGCCCCTTAAATCTATCGGCTCGACCGCGGCGTTGTCCAGCAGGCCCCTTTTTAGTTCCATCAGTCCGGGCCTGAACCGGATATTCGGCGAGCCGGAAAAGCCGTCCCCCTTCCTGGAATACACGTCCGCATTGTCATCCCAGGTGATGAACATGTCCTGCGAAGAAGGAGAACTTAAAGGGACATCGGATACGGACGGCACTTTATTCAATACCGTCAGCCGCGCGGGGTCCATCACGTCTTCCATGAACGTAGTGCGGGTGAAGAGCGGGACCACTCCCGCGGGCTTATAACCCGGAGCGGCCTGGCGGATGAAAAGTCTCGTCATGCCGGGGACCAGCAGGAAACCGGCGTCTTTGCCGTTGTCCTTAAGGACAAGGGGCCAGCGTGGCAGGTCCAGCGGGTCGGCATGGTCGAAGACGCTCTGCGCCTTCACCAGCAGTACCGGTCGGTGCCTGTAGGCACGGTTGTCCGGCAGATAGGCATAGAGCCCGTCGTGCCGCATATAGACTATTGCCTTTTTCCCGCTCCTCTGGACGTCCCCCACGTCAAAGACCGACGCTTCCGGGTCCAGCACCCAGCTTTCGTCCGGGTTAGACTGGAAACCCGCACCCTTCCTCTGGTAAAATACCGAAAAACACCTGGCCGGTGCCTTTCCCTTTGCAGTGTAAAGGCATACCGCGACAATGTCCTTCAGCCCGTCACCGTCCATGTCCTCGACTGCCAGTTGCAGGACCTCGCCGGGAAGGTTGAGTGTCTGCTTAACGTATACCGGGGGCTCTGCCGCAAAAGAGGGGGATAACGTGAAAAACTGCGCAAGAGCCAGAAGGAGAAGTATTTTTTTCATTAATTAATCTCTTTTCTCTTGAATATAAAAAGAGAAAGGCCCAGGCAGACGATTATGGTGCCGACGTTCACGGCAAGGAAGTAGTAAACCTCCGGCGCCCAGGTCCTTGATTTTACGACTGCCATCTCCCTGAGTATGTTCTGCCCCAGGTCCATATAGGCCGTGAAAATCCAAGGGGAAAATGCCTGGAAGTTCTTCAGGAACATTATCGGAAAATATACGACAAGCGCAGTAATCACGGCCCAGCCGGCGTTGTTTATCAGGACGGATAGAAAAAGCCCCATGCAGCCGACGGTATATATGGACAGGAGGTCCATTAAATAGCTGATCCCAAGGTTGCCCAGCATCTCGGGCCTGGTACGGAATATCTCGCCCGTCTCGGCGATCGTGATGTTTCCCATGCCGTAAAGCATTGCGCCGGATGCGATGCTTAATACGGCGGTGACTATGACGACTAAAAGGCAGTAGACAAAAAGCACCGCCGCCTTGGAAAGTATGAAATCCGCCCTTTTTATCGGGCGCACGAGGATATTTTTGATAGTGCCGCTGTCCGTCTCCGTCGAGATAAGTGAACCGGAAAAAGCGAGCATGGCGATGGTGCCCGCGCCCGCGGAGCTGAAAGTCCCGGAGGCGATTATGGAGGCGAATGTATAGCCATCGAATACCGCACCGCCTCCCCCGCCCCGGAGGGCGGCTATGAACTCGGGGAATATCCGGGAGCCTAAACCGACAAGGAATGCGTTCAACACAACGAACACCACCAGCAGGTAGGCGTACTTCAGCCTCAATATCTTGTAGATTTCTATTTTTGAGAGCGTGAGCACCCTGGATAGCATCAGGTATCCCCCCTGTCGCCGCTGGCATAACCCGTAAGCTCCAGAAAGAATTTTTCAAGCGATTCCTCGCGGGGGACAAGGGCGAATACGTCCACGCCCGCTTCCACCAGAAGCCTGTTCACCTCCGGCACCCGGTCGCACGCTATCTGAAGAGTTATATCGCCGTTGCCGCCCGGCCCCGGCACCGGGCCATACTCGCGAAGCACGTCAATGGCGCGAGTCTTATCGGATACCTTCAGGTCCAGCTTTACCAGTTCGCGCTTTAATAACTGTTCTACCAGGCCCTCCGCGACCAGTTTCCCCTCGTTTATTATCGCGACCCTTCCGCACATCGCCTGCACCTCGTGCAGGAGATGGCTTGAGACGAATATCGTTATTCCCTCATTCGCCGCGAGGTCTCTTATGAGACGCCGGACCTCCAGCATGCCGGAAGGATCAAGGCCGTTGGTGGGCTCGTCCAGGATTATGACGGCCGGGTTTGAAAGCAGGGCCTGGCCCAGTCCCAGCCTCTGGCGCATCCCTTGCGAGTATCCCTTCACCCTGTCGTTGCCCCGCTCAAGGAGCCCTACCATATCCAGTACCTCGTCCACCCTCTTATCATCCACGCCGCCGGAAATCCTGCCCAGGATCTGGAGGTTTTCCCTGCCGGTCAGATAGCCATAGAAGGCCGGGGCCTCCACCATCGCCCCGACATGGCCGAGCGCGCCAAGCGGGTCCGCATGCACGTCCACGCCGTTTATGGTGGCCCTGCCGGAAGTGGGTGTAATAAGACCCAGCATCATCCTTATGCTGGTGGTCTTACCCGCGCCGTTGGCGCCCAGGAAGCCGTAAACCTGTCCCCGCGGGATTTCGAGGTCCAGCCCCGAAACGGCCCACCGCTCTCCGTATTTCTTGGAGAGTTTTTCCGTCTTTAAAATCGGGGTATCCGGCGTGGTCATCGTCCCGTTTCCTTTGCCTCGTCCCAGAGTCTGTCCATCTCGGCCAGAGTCATATCGGATAGCTCCGTCCCGAGTGAAGCCGCCTTTTCCTCGATATACTGGAAGCGCGAGATAAATTTTGATATTGTTTTTCTAAGCGCGTCCTCCGGGTTTACCCCTATGAAACGCGCGATATTCACGAGGACGAAGAAGATATCTCCCAGTTCGTCTTCCATCCTGGCGGGGTCGTTCTCTTTGAGGGTATTTTTAAATTCGCCTACTTCCTCGTCCAGCTTCGCCGAAACGTCCTGAAGCCTTTCCCAGTTGAAGCCCACCCGCGCGGCCCTCTCCTGGAGCCTGTGCGCCCGTATCAATGCGGGCAGCTCTTTCGGCACACCCTCCAGGATGGATTTCCTGTCGGAGTATCCTTTCTCGACCTTCTTCATCCGCTCCCAGTCCACCAGAACTTCAGTGGAAGTCTTCAGCTTTTTGTCCCCGAAGACGTGCGGGTGGCGCGAGGTCATCTTCTCGTTGATGCGTTCCAGGACGTCATTGATGGAGAAGTCCCCTCTCTCGGAGGCAAGTTGCGCGTGGAAGATTACCTGGAAGAGGAGGTCCCCCAGTTCCTCCTTCACCTTGGAAGGGTCCCCCTCGTCTATCGCTTCCAGAACTTCGTAGGTCTCTTCGACGAGGAAGGGCTTAAGCGATTCATGGGTCTGCTCCTTGTCCCAGGGACATCCATCCGGTCCCCGGAGCTTCGCCATTATCTCAACTATATCTTTAAAGGGTTCTTTTTTCAAACCGTCTCCATTTCAGTTTCCTTTTTCGCAAATACGAAAGTATATCACCAGAAAAAACGTTTGCAAGGATAAAGGGACGCGGTTTTCTTTTTCATTGACACATCGTATTTCAATTGCTAATGTTACGCTGTTGGCTTCCCGCTTTCGGGAATGACCAGCCGTGAGGTATATATGCCGGAGCGCAAAAAGCTGGGCGAACTGCTGTTGGGGAAGGGGCTGATAGACGAGATACAGCTCCGTTCGGCAGTCGGCTATCAGAAGAACTGGGGCGGAAAGCTCGGTTCGACGTTAGTGGAGATGGGTTTCGTCTCGCCGGAAGAAATTGCGAAAACCCTGGAAGAACAGCTCAGGCAGAAATGCCTCCAGGAGAGCCAAATGGTTCCGGAGCCGGAGGCGATAGCCCTGATGAGTGCGCAGGATGCGTCTAAATATATTGCTTTTCCTCTCCGGGTGCGGGGAAACGAGGTGCTGATAGCTCTCAGTAACCCCCTCGACCTGGCCACTACCGACGAAATAGGTTTTAAGTTGGGAAGAAGGGTCCGGGGCGTTCTGGCTGTGGAAGCAGTTATAAGGAATTCGATAAAGAAATATTACGGCGCTTCCGGAGGCAGGGAGTATAAAGTTGATATAGGGCCGGGGGAGCCGAAAGACAGGCCTGAGGTTATGCATTTCGATAAAGGTTCCCGGTATAACGCGATGGACGTCCTCGAAACGCCGTTCAATACTGATTTTCAGGATGGGATGAAGATCAATCTCCGGCCGGAGACTAAGGAAGAAGCCCTTTATCCCGTGGCGACGGGGGAGGAACCGCTGGCCAGTGCGCTCGCGTATCTTTTGATTGAAAAGGGTATAATAACGAAAGAGGAGCTTCAAGCCCGGCTGGACTTCTTCAAAAAATAGGGTTGGAATTCAAAAAAATCTTGACATAACATGCCCGTCTGCTTTATATTTGTACGCTGTCGGCGCAAATAGTGCAATTTTTGCGGGTGTAACTCAGTGGTAGAGTGTCACCTTGCCAAGGTGAAAGTCACGAGTTCGAATCTCGCCACCCGCTCCAAAAACGAAAGCCGGTAAGGTGTACGATTATCGCGAATCAGGCCGGTGAATCGTTCGCCTGCCGGCTTTTTTATTTCCGGCGACGTAGCCAAGTGGTAAGGCAGAGGTCTGCAAAACCTTTATCCAGCGGTTCAAATCCGCTCGTCGCCTCCAAGTCACCCGGGCCGGTCTTCCTGGAATCCATTCCTTTTGGATATGTTCCTCTTGGAACTCCTTTTGGAATCCTTCCCTTCAAGTGCCGGCCTTTTTTCTATTAAAAAAAGTTCTCTCTCCTTCGTTGCCGGAGTGGCGGAATAGGTAGACGCAGCGGACTTAAAATCCGCTGACCCGTAAGGGTCGTGCCGGTTCGATTCCGGCCTTCGGCACCAAAATCAATGGGTTAGACATCTTCCCTCTTCCGGTTACAATCTTCCTTCTGTCCCATTGTAACCGTATTGTAACCGTCTGCCTTTTCCGCCACTCCCAAGTGTAACTGGGAAACCTTCTCAGCCGCCTGTCTTAAATCGGACTCGTTTACGATATTGTACCTGTCAAACACAGAACGGGTCTTATGACCTATCATTGCCGCTCTCTCAGAGTTCCCGGCGCGTACCAGATTGCGCACTGCCGTCCTTCTCAAATCATGGAAAAGTCATAGAATTGATGCATTGAGGCGCGTTCTTTCTCGGCGTCGAAGCGCTTAAGAAAAAATCCAATCCTCCCAATCTTACTCTCGGAAACATAGATTTAATAATTAGCGATATTCGAGCTTTGAAGAAAAGGATGAAAAAGCTTATAAAGAAATGGTGTCCCGACTAAAAGACGTTATGGCAGAATAGAGACTTCAATTCTAGAAATTCTATATCCCCTATTTTTAACCCCCCTTTTTTCGGCATATAAAAATATCTTGTAAAGCTCATTGTCTATGCTAAAGTAGCGGGCAAAACTTCTTTAAAATTAGTCATATTCGAGTTAGTCCCTATGCCGGTAAATCAGGAGCCTATCCGGCGGACAAGCAGAGGTTAAGGTGACTTTTCTTGAAGGGTGCTTGCCGCATATGAGTTTAAGGGAAGAGTCTCAGAGAAAGGCAGAAAAGGATGATAATGAAAAATGGAAACGGACACGCGGTATGCCAAATTTGCAATATGGAAAAGAAGCGAAGCGAAGTAGTACCTGCAGGGGTAATCCGCGGTGCACTTAGCGAAAAAATAAAGGCTTCATATCCTGACTGGTCGTCGAACGGCTTTATATGCCATGCCGACCTTAATAGATTTAGAGACGAATACGTCGAGGAGGCAATAAAGCAGGACAAAGGCGAGCTTACTGAGCTTGATAACCAAGTTATAAAAAGCCTCCATGACCAAGAGCTTCTGACAAAGAATATCAACGACGAATATGATCGGCAGTCAACCCTTGGCGAGAAGCTTGCGGATAAGATTGCGGACTTCGGGGGGAGTTGGCGGTTCATAGGGATATTTGGGGCGGTGCTATTTGTGTGGCTGGGTATAAATACTACTTTATTTTTTCTAAAACCATTCGACCCGTACCCGTATATCTTCTTAAACCTGATCCTTTCATGCCTTGCCGCTATTCAGGCCCCAGTAATCATGATGAGCCAGAATAGGCAGGAGTCGAAAGACCGCTTAAGGGCGGAGCATGATTACAAGGTCAACCTGAAGGCTGAACTTGAAATTCGGCACTTACACGAAAAAGTAGACCATTTATTAGTGAATCAATGGCAACGGCTTCTGGAAATACAGGAAATACAAACGCAACTTATGGAAGAGCTAACAGATAAGCGTTCCCGTTCCTAAAGCCTATATTGACTGGAATAAAATCGCTGGGGCTTGAAGGCGGTACAAAAAAAGCTTACATAGCCGAATGACAAATAGAGATTAAGATGACACTTCTTGAATGGGCGCTGGTCGCCTTAAGCCTTTTGGGTAACTATTGGGTAGTCAAGAAAGACCGTAAGGGATACGTAGTTTGGATAATCTCCAATATCGGATGGATCGTTTTCGGGATACACTTCGTACATTACGGCCAAGTTGCAATGTTCGGCGCATATACGGCATTCTCTATTTGGGGATTCATCAGGTGGAGTAAAGATCTTTCTCCTCGATGCTCACAAAAATAGACGGGGCAAGTTTCCCCAAGCACGAAGGAAGTTCAAAATGAACCTCGGCGGTTTTTCGTGGAAAAGATTTACTGGGATTTCTGCAGCCGCGCTTGCCTCAAATGATAAAGTCGAAGTGCGTGGATTCGGTATTTTTCATTTGCGCTCCCGAAAAGAACGCGCGGGCAGGAACCCTAAGACTGGGGCTCTTGTAAGTGTTCCAGCTAAGTCAGTGCCTTTCTTTAAGGCAGGCAAGGAGCTCAAAGAGCTGGTTAATGGCAAGGAATAAGCTGACATTTTGGGCTGAGGTCATCACGTGCTGTTATTGCACGCTGATCAACACTCTTCTACGGGGCTAATTTTTCTATGAACAAATATTTAATTATCCTCTGCCTTGTTTGTTCTCTCGTTAGCGTTCAGGTTGCTACCGCGTCTGACTCCCCCGAAGCTCGGACGGTAAACTATTGGCTCAACCTTGTGGACTCCGGTAAATACAATGAGAGTTGGGACGCGGCTGGGGAGTATTTCAAGAGCATGATAACAAAGGAAGACTGGGTAACAACGATAGCCGGAGTTAAGGAAGCCTTCGGAGGCGTAAGATATCGAAAATTAATTTCATCGAGGTCCGCCACATCGCTGCCGGGTGCGCCTGATGGTCAGTACGTTGTAACAAGGTATAAATCCTCTTTCGCTCATAAGAAGAAGGCCATCGAGACCATAACTTCCATGAAAGACAATGATGGAGTCTGGAGGGTAGTGGGATATTTTATAAAATAGCACGATCTGACAGGCGAAAGCGTTATTATCCGGCCCCAAGCGTGGCGAGCTGCGAAGCGGGATTACCTGCCCCGACCGCCTCCGCCAAACCCTCCACCGCCACCCCTGCCGCCACCGCCACCATAGCCACCGCCCCCCCGGCCTCCGCCGCCGACTGAACGGCTACTGCCGCCGGACGGTCTGCCCTCGACCGACCTTGAACCGCCAAACGACCTTGTCGAGCCGCTGCCAAACGATCTGCCCCATTCAAATAAACGAGCGCGTTCGCCGGAGGATCTGCTGCCCGTAAACGACCTTGCACCAACCGGCCTGAACGACGTCGCGGAGCGCGGCTGCCTAGACACGGGGTCGACAGACACGGTCTTCTTGGAGACGGGGTCTATCACGTGGTTGCTTATCATGCCGTGGCCATGCCAGTTCTGTCCGAATTCGTGCCTGTGGTGGTGATGCTGGTGGCCGAAGTCGCCATCGAACGCGAAGTCACTTAGTACAAAGAATCCCGGGAAAAAGAAACCGTCGCACCAGAACGGGAACGCGTCCCATTCATATAGGTACGCATAGTCCTCTGGAGGCGCGTAGTATGTGATTACGGGTGGGCCTTCCTCGACGTAATAGTTGTTTATTACGGTCTGATCCTCGTATGGCGGCACCTCAGCGTAGCCCTTTGCGCCGGGCGTACCCGGTGCTATGGTCAGCCCAGCCTCGGCGTTAAGCGCCTCGAACGCACTGTACGCTTCCGCCTTGGTCATCGCAAGCTTGCCCGAATCCGCGGCTGCGTCTATTGCGCTCTGAATCTCCGCTATGATGTCAGGGGTGACCGGGAAGTCAGAAATCCAGCCGTTTTCCGGGGCTATGCCGATTAGCGCCAGCGCGCTTTCGGCGTCCGCTTCGGTTGTAGACGGTCTCACTTTCAGGGCCTGCGCCAGCTTAACCGCGTAGTCACCCTCCCGAACCAGCATCTGACCTATCGGAGGAGGGCTCTTTGCGTTATCCGCCGCGTATGCTACACCTGCTGCGATAAGCACCATTGGGATAGGCAACATAAAGAGCAGAGCGGCAATTACTGACAGATACGTCCTTTTCATGGCGACCTTCTTTAGCTAATCGCGAGAAATCAAGGCTATACCTATATTATAGTCTATATTAGTATTCGCACAGGACGAAAAATTGGAATGCAGACGGACTTGCGATCGATCCCCATAGCCCAATTCCGAGGAAGAAGTAGCAGACTTGGTAGGAGCCCTGATAGTGAACAGGCGTACCTTAACAGCGAGACCCGCTTGATGAGAAGGCTTTGATTCGGTAGGGGGGACCAACCCCACCGACCCAACAAAACTGCCTGCGCAACTACAGGCGGGATTACCTGCCTCGCTCGCCACCGCCGCCACGGCCTCCTCCTCCGCCCCGACCGCCACCGCCACCAGAACGCGACTGTGACGGAATAGACGGCACCGTGTGGGAAGCAGGCGCGGGTCTGTAAGCTCGCGCAGGTTCGTGGCCACCTTCATGGGTTGGACGATGGTCACCTCCGCGGTCACCGCCGTGGTCACCGCCGCGATACGGCGCCACTTGGTAGTCAGTTCCCCAGCCACCATAGACGACACCAGAGGGTTCATAGTAATCCGCCCCAATGTCACCGCCGTCGTTGTATCCGTATTCGCCACCAACGACGCATCCGGACAATAGGGCCGCCAACGTCCCGACCACGAAGGCAAGCGCTAACCGGCGTAAAAGTGAGATATTCACTTGGGCACCTCTTTAAGCTCAGTACCGGGCCATTCCAGCAATCCGAATGGTGCCCCTGATGGGTCGGCGACCACTGCGACCTTACCGCCTTGGCGGTCAATATGTGGCTCGACTAGCACACGCCCACCGAGCGCCACGACCTTTGCAGTCATCTTTACCGTATCTTCGACTCGTACGAAATTGAGCCAGTGTGGATGGACATTGGGCCTATTCTCAGGCAGCGTATTCACGCTCGCACGAGCATAGTTGTCGGATGCGAGCAAGAGATGTTGTGAACCCTTGCTGGCGGGCAACTCGAATGCTTCGTATCCGAATAGCTTCTGGTAGAAAGCAGCATCGGTATCCGGATCGGTCGTGATTAACGAGGTCCAAATCCATTCTCCGGGTGCGGCCAGAACATCGGGCGGATCACCGCTGCTGGAAGCGAGGACCGCAAAAACGGCTCCCTGAGGGTCCGCGAAGACTGCTTCCCGGCCGCGGTCGGGGATGGTGTGTGGCTCGAACAGCACCTTCGCGCCGTTTTGCAAAGCAATCTTTGTCGCAGCGTCGACATCGACCACGGCGAAGAAGCTCAGCCACGCTGGTTGCCGATGTTCGTTCGCCGGCACATTCTTCTGAACCAGTCCTGCGACAGGACTACCGTCGAGCATTGCCTCGGCATACTCTCGTCCGCCAGCCTGAATGTCGCGAAATGTCCAGCCAAAGAGTCCCGTATAGAACTGTTTGGCGGCGGCGAGGTCGGGCGTCACCAATTCAACAAATACAAGTTTGCCGACGTGATGCTCTTGGCTGGCGGGCTCAACAATCGCTGGCAGCTGGATCGGTGCAGCCATGGCCGGAACAGCACATGCAAAGCCGAGAAGTACGACAAGCAACCCTTGCCGGAAAAAATGTCTTACTACGGCAGGCTGCATTCTTTGCGGACTACTTTGATTTGGTGTTATGAAGTCAATCAGGTTTGTGCTGCGTTGCTTATGCACGTGGACTCCCTTTTTAAGTGAAATTTAAAGCGTCTCCGTTTTTTTAAGCTGTGCTCTGCAGGCTTCCTTCAGCCCTTGTTTTCAATGTCATCCACATTTTAAGAATATCTCGCTATCTAACCGTGGTCAAATCTCTCCCTACGCTATACCATACCAAGAAGGATGCAAAACCTTTTTCGTTGTGTGGATAGCGCCTTTGCGAGACAAGAGCAGCTTGGAAAGAAGGGGCTTGATTCGGGAGGTGGGGACTAAAACCCCACCGACCAAACAAGAAAGTACTCCAACTTACGTCATAACTTGCGTCAAACTTGTTTCACAACTTACGCCAAGCTCGCATCATGCGGAGTGTCCAGGAAAGATAAACGTATAGCCACCGCCAACAGAAATATTGACCTCTTCACCGACCGAGACTGGGATTGCAAAGCCGCCAAAACTCAAATCAGGGAGATCGAAGCTGACCACAATGCCGCCACCGATCTCAAACACGCCTTGCAAAGTTGATGCTATAAACGGGCCGCCATAATTCTCTGGAGATGAGGTATATAATCCAAGAGCCAAATCGCCGGCAGCGCCGAAGGAAGCCCCAAGCGACAGGCCCACCGAGCCATAACGCCTTACGTTGGTGATTTTCTTCAACTCTGCAACGAACCCTAGCGCCCCATTCACGCTCTCAACTGCCGCGACATTGCCCCCAAACTCCACAGCGAAGGATCTTATCGACTTGCTCGCCGCTTTTTTGAGCGCCTCACGAAGTTCCGGTGAAGTGGCGATCTGTTTCATAGCTTCGAGTACCTTTGGGCTCACGCCCTTTTGTGCTTCATTGCGAAGTAGGGCAACCTCACTGCCGAGGTGAGAGAGAACTTTAGGCCACGCCCTTACCAGCGACTTAATGATATCCGCATACTCCTGAACCTTTCCCGCTGCCAGAGACTTGAGAACTACCTCTTGACCTGAATTAAGGACACTTTGAATTTCGTTTCTGGCAGCAGAGAACTCCTTTTCGGCATCTTTAACGGCGTAATGGAATGTGTTGGATACGAAATGCCCGCCGGATTGCGCAACACCGGAGCCCACGTTCAAAACGGTTGTGGCGGCACTGGTGACGGTCGATGCGACCGTCTCTCCAGCTTTTTTCACTGCATGGGTAATGTTTTTAAACGGATCAAATGCCATAATTCTTCTGTCCAGAGCTATGCCACACTTCTGTGCATTGGTTATGTTCTCTTTTGCTTGTCGATATCGTTCATTATGCCCTTAAACAAGGCCGTAGTTAAATTGTATCATTGTTGCTGTGAGTTAATTATTCCGAGGAGACCATCCCCTAAAGACTTTGGCCTCCTTTCCGGGTAGAAAGCAGACGCGCCGTTTGGTCGGAGTATGCCATGGACTTTCATTATCTACCTAATTCTTGGATGCCCCGGAGGGTATTCTTCTTGACCAAAACCTAGATATAGCGGTACACTTAAACAGGTTGGGAAGCCAGCCAAATCAAACAAGAAAGGTGGTGGTCTACGAATGAAAGCAGGTCCAAGTAACATAAGCAAGGGTACTATGCGCAGGCCTACCACCGTGAAGTCTGCACCTTAAAGCTTTCCTCTGGTCTGCCTCCGCGCATAGCTTGAATCAATCTGGATTAAAGGCTTTACAGCCTTGAGTGGAGGTGTGCCATGCGCTGCAAAAATCGAGGAAATCCTCCTTAGGTCAACGTACGACGGCTTGTTTGGAGCAGATATAGTCACGTCGTTAGCGGTAAATTTAGGCATGGTATTACTCGTGCCTATGGCTGCCGAAATGGCTAAACCGATAGCGAAGCTGACAATAAAAACCGGGATAACCGCTTATGAGAAAGGCAAAGACACGCTTCGTGACGCCGTCGAGGCAGTCGAGGACTTAATCGCTGAAGCCAAATCCGAGCTTTGATAAAGGGCTAGAAGACTCTGTGGCGGCTGAACTATTTAAAGTTCAGCCGCTATTTTTTAGGGCACGCAGAGGCAGTCTTAAGAGCTAAGCTCTATCTCCCCATCCGCCTTGCCCATGTCGAAGACCGGCAGCGTCGGCGCGTCCTTGCCGAGAAGTTCGTTAACGACCGACTGCGGCGCGCTCCGGTAGCGGATCTCCACGTGGTAACTGAGCGGGCCTGCCGCATCCTCTGGGATGACGAAGCTGTATTCCGCGATATCATACCCTTTGGGCCGGATGCGCCTGTCTAGTAGTATCTCGCTCGCCTCCGGCAGGAACGACGTCGCATCCGGCTTCTGGCTCGGCTTGCCGAGGACGGTGTGGTATATTACCGCGCCCGGCTTAATATTTCCCTTCTCATCTAGGTCGCCGGAGCGGAATATCACCCTTTTCTTGCTGTCTACGACCGTGACGTCCACCCACATCTCACGCACGAAAGTGAGGCCGGTAGGGAGGTAGTGCCCAGCGCCGGAGTTCGTCACCTTTATCGGCATACGATAGAGCGTCCCCTTCTGCGCCTTCGGCTCGCCGATGAATTCGACCGTACAGGAGTGGCTGAGACGATCTTCCGCCATTTTGGCCTGAGGGTGATAACCCAAGAGAGCGGTAACGGCAAGGTTCCCGCCGACGAAGTAATGCTGCCAGATATGTGGTCGCTGCTTTCCACCCATTGCCTCTGGCGCGGCATAACCCGGCAGGTTCGGCCTTACAGTGCTGCCCGTAGAGGGGTACTCCGGCGTCTGACGCATATGGCAGTCTTGGCAGGTTACGGTCGTGGCGGGGTCGCCGGTGTTATACGGCCCGGTGCGCCACTCCGAGTACGTGTTCTCAATGGCCATTATATTATGCGCATGGTTTACGTCGTGGCACATCCCGCATAGCTCCGAACGGGTGTGCAGCTCGGAATACTCAGTGCCGTGGAAGGAAGAGACAGCGTCCTTGAACGGCCCGTACTTGGTCCCGGGTTTCTCGTTGGCCGCGTCCCCGGGGCTTAGTATGAACGCGCCGTTGCCTATGCCTGCGGACTTAGAGACACTGTGACAGAAGTCGCACTGCACCCCGTAGGCCTCGATGTCTGGCAATTTTTTGTCCGCCTTGTACCTGTCTAGATCGTTTGTCAAATAGCCAACTGGCGTGTGGCAGCGCGAACACATGGCGACCTCAGACTTCTCTTGGCCGCCTGAAGCCTTGCTCACGTATTCGAAATAGACCGCGCGAAATACCGGGTCGGTCCACGCATTCGCCATCATCGAGCCCTTCCACTGTTCGAATATGGCGGTATGGCAGCCGGAGCATACCTCCGGCGAGTAGAACTGTCCGGCCTTGTGCGAACCCGGCATGTCAGGCACAGTCCAATCCATGTTGGAGGGAGCCGTCGCCTTGGGGAGTACCCAGATGGGCGTCGCTTTAGGGTGCTCCTTCGCCCAGTCGGCATAGTCGTCGGCAAGTGCTGGAATGGCCGAAAGAAATAGCAATAATATGATGGCTGCAGCTTTCTTCACTATAGCCTCCTATCAAATAAAAACCTTTTAAAATGCCTACTTAAATAAACCATCGTTTAGCCCCTTTGTCAATGAACCACGGTTATTTTGCCCGGACTCTGGGCGCTAAGAGCGGCGATCTAGTGATTGTAAAGGTGGCAGAAATTAACAGCAATAGGGATTTTCGGATTTTTTCTTGATTAACAAAACTTTTGGCATATAATTTTGAGGAAAGCCGGGAAGCCTTCGGTTAGAGGTGGAAAAATATCAGAATTGTCATTTTTGGAACCTGTGAGTAGCTTAAGGTCATGAATTTAAAACAAAAAACTGTTAAAATTTTACCGAAATAATACTCTAAGATACTGGTTTGCGACATCCTCTATATATTCGATGTCCTCCGTTTGTCCATGTTGTGGAAAGCAGATATGCCCCGTGAATTTTGGAGTATCGGCATTAGTCGGCGGGATTTTTGCTCTGATGATCAACTTTAAGGTTGGCATCCATGTCATTGGGCGATTTTTCGGGAGAAATTCCTAAAGAATGCTCGCATAGCGGAACATGAGCCGAGAATTCTAATAAAGCGTTTAATTGCGGGATGGTTTAAAACTGATAGGGGTTACGAGAGATCTTGTAACCCCTATATTTTGCAGGGGTCGTGTGTTGAGCGGCATGCAATAATGACCCCTTTGGGGGTAATCCGCGCCCCGGCCCCTCTATTTACGCCGCTTTTTCCTTTTTCATTTTCAGCTTCATAGGTTCCCCGTGACATGTCGCCTCGACTTCACACGTGACCCCGCAGGTCTTGGAGTCGCACGCCTTCGTCACAGTAAGCTCAACGGTGCAATCTTTAGTCCTGCAAACAAGGACGTCGCCTTCCTTGACTTTCATATTGTTACCTCCTATGAATCAGATGAATTACCTTATTGAATAATATATGAGCAAGTTTCGAGCTTGTCAAACCCGCAAAATATTACGAGCCTATTCTGTGACAAGCTGTGACAATTTTACTGTGACAAACTACGACAACCTACTGACGCAAAGCACAACCCCGAAGGAATACCGATTTGGTTGGCTGCGCGCGCGCGACGAAGTTTTCTGGGCTTTTAACCCTTGACAAGACGTGGTTCTGTCATGTATATAAATATTCAAATCTTTTAATATAAAGATTCGATAATATTGTGGGGGGAGACGATGAACGACTTTAAAGGAATCGCTGAACTTCTCAAGGTAGTGGCACATCCGGCCAGGCTCGAAATACTTCAAAAGCTTGAAGCCGAGATACTCTGCGTGTCCGACATGGAGGAAATCCTGGGCGTCGGGCAGTCCAACGTGTCGCAGCACCTCTCTATCCTCAGGCGTTCGGGTCTGGTTGACTGTTACATGGACGGGAAGCTCAGATGCTATTTTCTGAAAGATCCGCGCGTGCTGGACATCCTAACGTTATTAAAGAAGAAGTATAACAAACTCCTGCCTGCGCCGGCTTGCTGTCCGGTAAGGCCTCATGCGCAAACGAAACGGGCCGTTGTTTAAACGAAAGGAGCATGCCGTGGAATTATCTTTTATGGTAACTCTTATACTCCTTGGTTTAGGCGGCGGATTCCTTTCGGGCCTTTTAGGGCTTGGCGGAGCTATTTTCATGATACCTCTGCTCCTCTATGTCCCGCCCATGTTCGGCATCGGGCATCTCGACATGAAGCAGGTGGCCGCTATAAGCATGGTGCAGGTGCTCGCGGCGTCTGTCTCCGGCCTTATCGTGCATAACAAGAACAAATTCGTCAGCAAGTCGCTTCTCCTGTACATGGGCCTTTTCGGTGCCCTTGGCAACCTGGGAGGGGCGGTATATTCAAAACATGCCAAAAGCGAGTTCCTGCTGGCCGTCTTCGCCACGATGACCGTAATCGCGGCAGTCATCATGTTCGTGCCCAAACGCGAGCAAGGCGCGGACGTAGCGCCCGATGAGTTGAAATTCAACAAGCCCCTTGCATCGGCCATCAGCCTTGCGGTCGGATGCTTCAGCGGCATGGTGGGCGCGGGAGGCGCGTTTGTATTCATCCCCATAATGATATATTTGCTGAACATCCCGACCCGCATCGCGATAGGCAGCATGCTTGGCATCGTGTTCCTGAGCGCGCTGATGGGGACCATAGGCAAGTTGACCACAGGCCAGATAATATGGCCTTATGCCATAGCCCTCGCGGCAGCCGCGGTGCCCGGAGCGCAGATAGGCGGCAGGGTCAGCAAAAGGGTCCATATCAAGAACCTTCGCTATGCTATCGCCGGGATTGTCGCCATAGCCGGCATTCGGATGTGGTACCAAGTGTTGAGCGGCCATTAACCAGGAGGTGCGAAATGGAAGAGGAAAAAAATAATGTCTCCGCGTGCAGTACGTCGACCCCGTCGTCTCCTGACCGCGTGAAAGCGGAAAAGGTCAGGAAGAACGTATCCGTCATGTGTTTCAGCGACGAACTATGCCAGGTCTACAACGCCCTTATGACCGCGCTTAGCCTTCTACGCGAGGGGAACAGCGTGGACGTGTTCTTTGGTTCGCGCGGTATAAACGCCGTACACCGCGAGAAGATAAAGACGTTGAAGTGCCTGCCCGACCAGCCGGAGATTGGCGAGGCGGTACTGAAAAAGATGGACGAGATGAACCTTCCAAGCGCGGAAGACCTTATGTTTTTCCTAATAGCCGAGAAGGCGCGCGTATGGGCATGTCCTTTGAACAAGGAGCTATTCGACATCAAGGAGAGCGACTTTTATGACGGAGTCAAGGTCGCGGACCCGGCCACGTATTATAAAGACGTGGTAATGAAGGCGGATATGAACCTGACTTTTTAGGATTGCGGGAGGTTCCGATGAAGAATATAGTTGTCCTCGGAGGCTCTTTTGGAGGGCTCACCGCTTCACTGGAACTCAAGCGGCTTTTGGGCAGGGATGCTGAAATAACAGCGAGGGCATGAAGACGAACCTGTCATCCTCGCTTACATTCACAAAGAAGGGCCTTCAATATAAGTTGCTGAAGATAGCCTTTGAAAAGTACTTTCTCTGGAAAATGAAAAAGGGTTTTAACGGCTTGCCGTAACAAGATCGTCAACAAGGTTATGTTCTGCTAACTCTTGGTTTTCCGCCGGAAGCTAAAGGAAAGGAAATAACAGACCTTGAGGTTATGGAAGCCGCGGGCGGGCAACACTCACCGTCCACTGCCGCATTTATAGCGGCGGCATTCAGCAAGTCAGGGTAGTACCAGAGTCAGACGGCCCGCCAGGGACATATGAGGAACGTAAAATGAAGTATCTTTGGATGTTTTGCATCATGAGCGTTTCGTGTTTTCTTTTTTACGGAGACTGGATGAGGTTGGGCTCTTCCTTCCTTCAGACCGCCGCCATCCTTTCGGCTGTTGTTTTCACAGCAGGTTTTTACACGCGGGTTTCTCTATGGTCTGATGTCCCGGTAACAACTTTTTTCTCTGCGGACTGCCTTTTTGCAGGCAGGTTATTCAGGCAGGATAAGCTTCGGGGGGCTCTCCTGTTCCTGACGATATGGAGCTTCATGGTGCTTTTCGCAGGCACGGTTCTGAAATCGCTTGAATATACATTAGTCGTGGACCTCACCTCGTCTAAGGCATTTTCCCTGGCTATGGACCTGGCGGGCGTAACGCTATTTTTTACTGTTCTTTTTTACTTTCTCCGAAGGCTCGTGGACAAAAAGGTCAGGAGCATAACTCTGATGGGCGATATCGGGGTACTTGCGGCATTAACGCTTATCCTGATTACAGGTTTCATGCTGGAGGGAGCGAGGATGGCGTACCAGCCCGACGCGGACGGGATTTGGTCGCCTATCGGGCTTCTGGTTTCCAAAGTCATGCGGTTTTCAGGGCAAAAGGATGCTTTAATGTTCCAGGCCGTCCTTTATAATATCCATGCGCTACTCGTTTTTGCGTCCATAGCCTGCGTGCCATTTTCAAAGCAGTTCCATATGTTCTCCGCCCAGGCAGTTACATACTGGTCAAAGAAATACGCGGAAAAAAGAAAGCGGCTGATGCATGAATAAAAGAGACAATTTCACAAGTTGCCTTAATCCGATGCAGATAGTCGAGCTGGACTCGTGCACGCGCTGCGGCGAGTGCCTGAAGTGGTGCCCCGTCCAGGATGTAACCGGGAACCCCACGATATCCCCCCCGGAGAAGATAAGGGTATTCAGAGAGTTCATTCACAAGACGGAAGGGTTGAAGGCGCGGCTCCTTGGACCAGCGGCGATTGACGACATGGCGCTCCAGGACTTCGTGAAGGCTGTATACGAGTGCACGACTTGCGGCGCGTGCGGTGAGAGGTGCACCGTAGGCATCGATACGCAGAGGCTCTGGCCTGCGCTCAGGCGCGAGATGGTACGACGCGGACTCGGGCCTGTCGGGGCGCAGGCAAAAATACCTGAGATGATAAGGGATACAGGAAGCCCCTACGGCAAGCCTGCATCGGAGAGGTTCTCTCCTTGGTTTCCCGAAGGCGTTCGCGTGGCTAAGAAGGCGGCCATCGGGTACTATGCCGGATGCACGGGGGCTTTCGAGTCGCAGCCGATGGTCCGGGGGGACGCGATAGTGCTGGGCGCTATCGGGCAGCCTTTTACAATGCTGCCGCCGGAGGAGGAGGTATGCTGCGGGTTCCCGCTTTTTATAACCGGGCAGCATGAACTTCTCGGCGAGCTGGTGAAAAGGCTCGTAGACGGTTACGCCTCTCGTGGAGTAAAGACCCTAATATGCTCCTGTCCCTGCTGTGTCAACATGATGGTGAAGGACTGGCCGGTTTTCTTTGGAAAAAAACTGCCGTTCAAGATAAGACATATCACCCAGGTCGTCACCTCAGCCCTCCGGGACGGCAAGATCAAGATAAAGAAAGGCCTCAAGGAAAGGCTCATATATCACGACCCTTGTTATCTGAGCCGGGGTGTCGGCATAATTGAGGAGCCAAGAGAGGTGCTCAGGCAGATTCCGGGAGCGGAACTCATCGAGTTCGACCATTACGGCCTTAACTCTACCTGTTGCGGCGCGGGTGGAGCGGCCAGGAAAGTCTTCCACGAGAACGCAATCGCCATGGGTCTAAAAACGATCGATGAAGCCGTAGCTAAGGGTGCGGACAAACTTGTTTACAGCTGCCCGGCCTGTTACGCAAAAGTCAACGAGGCCATGGAGGGGTATGATAAAAAAATTGAGATAATCGATATAATGGAACTCCTGGCAAGGCAGATTTAAATTCGTTGGAGCTAATATGGACCTGCAAATAAGCATCTTCATCTCTTTTTCCGAATCTGCCCCCATCTTCCTGTATAGTTGACCCTGTACACGAACCCGCCGTGTCTCACTCTTTTTTCAGGTCCTCTTTCATCCGTTCGAATTCTTCCCGGTTTATCTCTCCCTTTGCGTACCTCTTCTTCAGAATATCAAGCGGCGTTTCGAAAGCTCTGTGCGGCTGAATTGAATAATGTTCATCCAGCCGCCTCTTTATTTGTCCTTTTTGCTTGACAAGGCTATTCTATGGGTTTATAAGCTACAAAGTTTAAATCAAATCTAACGAAGGAAGGGGGTGGTCTACGCATGGACGCTGGCCCAGGTCATAGTAAAATAACAGTCTCGCAATATATGCGCAGGCCGGCCACCGGGATTTTCTCCTCTTAGACAGTCTCTCCAAGTTTCGTCCTTAGGTCTCCTCGCATAAAGCCGCCAATCGATTTATACCTATTTCTAATTTTGCGTTCACGACAGCATTTTTAATAGCCCTTATCCCTACGGTAGGGTTTCTGGTATTGATGATTGTCATGGTCATGATCAAAGGATTCTCTTAATTGGAGGCTTGAAATAAATTCGGATTTTTCCCTTGACATCGTCATCACTACATGATATTGATTGTGAAAATCGGTTTCAAATAAGCGGCAGACAGATCGGTCCGTACAATATTAAATCATCAATGTGTTATGCTTTACTAGGGGGTTTCAAATGACCAGGTTTGTTGCTAAAACAGCTTTCGCGATAGCATTTTTATTAGCCATTATCCCTTCGGCAGTATTCGCCCAGGACGGCGGCCTCTCAACCGCGCCCGCGTCCAATCCCGCGGCTCCCGCAGCGGTTCCAGCGTCCACTCCCGCCGCTCCTGCAACCGACCCGGCAGCCGTTTCCGCTCCGGCTCCGGTTTCAGGACTTGAGAAATTGGAGAGCGGCTTGCCCTCATGGTTCCCAAAGGTGTTGGGGCTTCAGTTCAACGGGATATACCAATACGTGCCCGATTTCCACAGCCCCTACGCGGGAGCTCAAAGCTTTTTAGCTGACCATAAAATAGGCGACGATTTTACGCACGTGTACGGTGTATATCTTGGTTCTCAAGTTACATCTTCGCTCCAGGCCTATCTTGATTTCGAGATGGAAAGAGGCGCGGGGGTGAGCAAGGGACAGGGGCTTGCCGGCTATATCAATGGGGACGCCATCAGGGCTGCGTCCGCGAAACTCGGGGACGGCCCGTATGTCGCGCGCGCATACTTGCGCTATTTCCATGCACTCTCCGCCGGAAACGAAAAGATTGAACGGGCTCAGGACCAGCTACCCGGAAACGAGCCGGTCAGCAGGATCGACATAAAGGCTGGGCTGCTGGCTTCAACCGACGACTTCGACCTGAACCGCTACGCCAACAACAACCGCACCCAGTTCTTCAACTACTCGTTTCTTTACAATCCCGCATGGGACTTCGCTGCGGATACCAGGGGCTACACCTACGGTATCGCCGCCGCCCTCGTCAAGCCGGCTTACCGGCTTGCCTACGGGTGCTACATGGTCCCCAAGGCCGCAAACGGCAGCGTATTCGATGATAATGTCATCCGGGCCCAGGGCAACAATTTGGAACTCACCCTTAAACCAAACGCCAAGGGGACGGTCGTGCGTATCCTTGGCTACTTAAACCAGGCGCGCATGGGCAACTATGCGGAGGCGATAGAAAAAGGACGGATTACATCGACGACTCCCGATATCAAAGCCAACGAGAAGCCGGGGCGCACCAAGTACGGCTTCGGCATCAATGTTGAGCAGCCCCTTGCGGACGACGGCGAAACGGGTATCTTCGGGAGGGCGGGCTGGAACGACGGCCATAACGAGTCCTTTATGTACACGGAAGTGGACCGGCACTTGAGCCTCGGCGCACAGGTGTGCGGAATACACTGGAGCCGTGCCGACGACCGGATGGGAGTCGCTTACGGGGTAAACGGGCTATCGCCTCAGCACAAGGATTACCTTGCGGCGGGCGGCCTGGGGATGTTAATCGGCGACGGCAAACTGAACTACGGCCTGGAGCAGATAACGGAGGCCTACTACCGCATACAGGCAGGCCCGTATTTGCAGTTTACGCCGGATTTTCAGTTCATCCAGAACCCCGGATACAACAAGGACAGGGGGCCGGTATTTGTTTATTCCCTGCGCGCAAGACTTAGCATTTGAACGGCTTAGGCAAGATCGGTCTTTCAGACCACGGCTTCCGGCATCACCCTATCCCGGCAAGGCGTACAAGGTTTTATTTTGACATTTGGACTATATTGTGGCAGAGTTTTCAAATGCGCAAGGGGATATTCTTACTATTAGCATATGCGTTCCTTCTCGCCACGATGGTCGCCGTCGGCCACTTCCATGACGACGGATGCGACCATGACGGCTGCCCCAAATGCATAGTCCTGCACCATTCAAAATCGCCGGACATAGTTTTTGAGAATATAGACTTTGCACCGAAGATTGCGGCAATTGATTATGTAATCCTTCAAGCCAATTACAATTTTCCCGTCAGGCAGATAACTCCGTCAGAAATTAGACCGCCTACAGCTTAACCTCTGTCCAAGTATTCCCGAAAATTATAATCCAGGTTTGAACTTACCTTATTTCCTTTAAAGGAGGCATTATGAGGCTACGGACAACCCTGCTTGCTCTTTTTATTTTTTCATTCGTTTTCAGCGGTCTCGCATATGCGGACGATATTGATTCAAGGCTGAAGGCGATGGAGGATACTTTAAAAGGGCAGCAGGAACAGATACAGGAACAGCAGAAGGTCATTAACGAACTTAAGGAGGAGCTGTCCGCAATCAAGGCCGCGCCCGCGGCGATACAGGTAGCGAATACCCCCATGTCTACTCCGGCAACCGAAGCGCCCGTAGCGGCTGCGTCGGAATCTTCTCCCGCAGCGGCGTCTCCAGAGGCAAATGCGCCGAAGACAAGTGGGGTACAGGAGCAGGTGCAGGAGCTGAGTGATAAGGTGAACGATATAGCCGAGGCGCAGAGGAAGGTCCTGCCGAGCGAGTTCAACCCGTCCATCGGGTTGGTGGGCGAGACGATATTCTCCTACCGCAACAGGCCTTCCTCGCAGACGGGCAGCGCACGGCCCGGCGGGTTCGATGCGTTTCAGCGTTCTGTGGAGTTGAACCTGGCCGGGTCCGTTGACCCGTTCGCAAGCGCCTATGTGGTGGCCAACGCCACAGCAGATGCCGCCACCGGCGAATCTACTTTCGGCGTCGAAGAGGCGGCGCTTCAGACCGAGACGCTTCCGTACAACCTGACGCTGAAGGCTGGCCGGTTCTTCGGCGAGTTCGGACGCCTGGGATATATCCACGACCACGAACTGCCATTCGTTAACCGTCCGCTCGTACTCGCCGAGTATATCGGGGGCGAGTCGAGAACTGACGGGGCACAGATCAACTGGCTGCTGCCTTTAGAGCGGTATGTCAGCCTCACGGTGGGAGCTGGCAACCAGTTCGGAGGCGACAACCCTCCCAACGACGTCGGCGAGTTCCGTCATCTGGACGGCTGGAACTATTTCGGACGCCTGTCTTCTGATTTTGATGTCACGCCCGATATTTCGTTTGAACCAGGCATCTCCGGCCTGTGGAACCCGGAGACTAACGGACAGTGGGCTTCACCTGGCAATGTTAATCCCCCGTTTCCTACGGTAGGCGGCAACACGTTTACCGAAAGGGAGCGGCGCCTGTACGGTGCGGATTTGACGTTCAACTATAAGCCCCTCAGGAACAACCAGTTCCAGAGCCTTGTCTGGGGCACGGAGGTGCTATACAGCGACAATCGGTACGATGTGGGCCCTTCAGGCGGCCCGGTTTTATCAACAAAGAATGTCGGCTCCACGGGCCTGTACTCGTATGCCACATATAAGTGGAGCCGGGAGTGGTCTGCGGGGTTCCTGTATGAGTGGCTGGAGAATATGGTGGACAAGCACGACAAAACCTCCGCCTACTCCCCATATATCACCTGGGCCACAAGCCATTGGGACCAGCTGCGCCTTCAGTATACGTACACCGACCACAACGCCGAGTCCGGCCTGCGCCCCGACCATGCCGTCTATTTGCAGTGGGCATGGATAATCGGCTCGCACTCTCACGGCTGGCAGCAACGCTAAAAAGGAAAAAGGAGAAGTCTCTATGAATTATAAATTGTTCCGTCTGATCCCGGTTATGCTTCTGGCCGGGTTCCTATGCATGGGAGCGATGCCCGCGTACGCGGCAAAAATCCGCGTAGTGACAACGCTGACAGACTTGGCCGACCTGACGCGCAATGTGGGCGGGGACCTTGTGGATGTGCACAGCCTGGCAACCGGCGTGGAGGACACGCACGGGGTCCCGATGAAACCGAGCTTCGTGCCCCTGATGAACCGGGCCGACCTCTTGATGCTTGTCGGGTTTGACTGCGAACACGCCTTCCTGCCAGCGCTAATTGAAGCCAGCAAGAATCCGCGAATCCTGGTGGGACGGTCCGGCTACGTGGACTGCTCGAAAGGCATCGTTCCGATGGACGTGCCAACATCGACCGGACATGCCGCGGGCGACGTGCACCCGTACGGCAACCCGCACTACATGCTGGACCCGGTGCTGGCGAAGACCGCTCTCCAGAACATCTATAACGCCCTGGTAGATTTTGCCCCGCAGCATAAAGCGGAATTTACCAAAAACCGCGACGCGTACCTTGCGAAGCTGAACGCGAAGATAGCCGAATGGGAAAAGGACGTCAAACCGATCAGGGGTACGAAGTTCGTGTCCTATCATGAGCACTGGTCTTATTTCGCGAAGCGCTTCGGCCTGGACTACTTCGGCACGATTGAACTGAGGCCCGGCATAGACCCGACGCCTCGGCATATCGAGGAGTTGATTTCCGAGATGAAGGCCCAGCACGTGCCTGTCGTCGTGCGAGAGCCGCAGTTCCCGGAAAAGGTGCCCAGACTCATCGCCCAGCAGACCGGCGCGACCATGATAACCCTGCCCATAATGCCGGGCGGCGTGCCGAATACGGAAACGTATATCAAGATGATGGATTACATCGTCCATACCATGGTCTCCGCGCAGGCGAAGAAATGAAAATGGATGATGCGCTCATAACTCTCGATAACCTGAGCATCGGCTACGGCGGTCAACCCGTGCTGTCCGGGATTTCGTTTTCCATCGCCCGTGGCGGCTTCATCGCAATCCTCGGCGCGAACGGCTCGGGGAAATCCACTCTGCTTAAGACGCTGCTTGGCCTGATACCGCCTGTATCGGGCCGCATCGTCACCGCTTCGTCGGGTGCGCCGATCGTGTTTGGTTATGTGCCCCAATCCGTTCACTTCGACCCGATATATCTCCTCACTGGCTTCGATGTCGCTGTCATGGGCACTTATGGGCGTGTTCGGCCGGGGCGGTTTATCCCCCCGGCCGAGCGCGACTTCACAACTGAATGTCTCCGTGCGGCGGGTGCCGAGGAATTTGCCCGCAAGAAATTCGCCGAACTCTCCGGCGGCCAGAAACAGCGCATACTCATAGCACGCGCCCTGGTAACGCGTCCGGATGTCCTGGTACTGGATGAGCCTACCGCTGGTATAGACCATGCGGCGACACATGCCGCGATGGACTTTATCTCGCAGATCCGCAAGGGAAAAAAAATCACCGTCCTGCTCGTCACGCACGATTTCGCGGCGGTGCGACGCCATGCTGAACAGGTCATCTGGCTTCACGAGGGCAAGGTCATCTATGGTACTGCGGGCGAACTGCTTAAGCCCGAACGTGTGGCCGAAATATTTGAAGTGGGGAACGATTGATATGGAAACACTGCATCAGATACTCTCACCCGATTTTCTACTGCGCAATTCAATTTACACGAGTGTGCTCGTAGGCTTGATCTGCCCCCTAGTCGGCGTGTTCCTTGTGGTGCGCCGGCTTGTGTTCATGGGTGTCGCGCTGCCTCAGATTTCCTCGACAGGCGTTGCTATCGCGCTTTCGCTGCCTTTGTGGCTTGGGTTCAGACTGTCCGGTCAAAGCCCGGATAGTGCGCATGAACTTGCCTTCTTAGGCTCGATCACGTTCTCGTTGGTCGCGATTTTGGTGCTGGCTTTTCTGGAAAGACGCGGGCGCGGGCATCCGGAAGGCCGTCTCGGCACCGCATATGTCGTGGCTGCCGCATTAAGCATCCTGATATTGTCAAAAAATCCGTATGGCGAGATCGGATGGCTCGATATGCTAAAAGGGGAGGTCATCACCATATCCAACTCCGACCTTGTGCTAACGGCGGCGACACTTATACTTGTGCTCGCGGTACTGGGCCTTTTTCACAAGGAACTGCTCCTGATATCCTTCGACCGGGAAACGGCGATTATCCTCGGCAAAAATGTCATTTTCTGGGATGCCTTGCTCTATGTTTTAATCGGCCTGACCGTCTCGATGGCGGTGCTCAGCGTCGGCCCGCTTATCGCGTTCGGATTTTTGCTTATCCCGGCGCTGACGGCGCACCTGTTCGCACGCAATATGCGCCAGTTCACTATATTGGCATCGCTGATCGGCGGCGCGGCGGCGTTCTTCGGTTTCTGGATAGCTTACCAATACGACTATCCGGTCGGTCCCACGGATGTCGTTCTCTTGGGCGTGTTTTACGCAACGGCCTGGGTGATCGCAAGGTTTCTTTAATAAAAGACGTTGCGACGTACCGTCTATTTATTTATATTCATACGATGTATGCAGACTGCTCCGAGACAACGATCCAATGCTTACTACGGTGATGTTAAACCGACTTCAGATCAAAATGGACGTTTTCTTTCAAGGCTTCCACCTTGTCGCCTTCCATGCAGTCAATGCAGTTCGAAATGGAGCGGGATAAGGCGTTGATAAGCTCGCTTAAGCAAATGACTGGCACCTGTTCTCCTATATTCCTCCTCAGGCGAACGTCGCAGAGGGCCTCGTCGGCGCAATCGACGGAGAAATGCACTAGGAGCGACCTGCCTGGTGTCTTGGACGGGTTCTGCCAGAGCAGTTCCACCTTCTTTCCCGAAACGCAAATATAGCGGAGCCTTATGGACCTGAATTCCATAGCTTGGAGCAGATTCGTAATCTCGTCCCAGAGCGGGGAGAAGTCTTTCACGCCCCGCTTCTCCGCGTCCCTCTGGAACCTTCTGATCAGATAGAGATAGTATTTCTTCTTCTGGATTTCGATATTCCACGAAACCATTTCCTTTGCCATAGGGACGAGCTTTACGTAATCCAGCCCGACGAGGCCCGCCGCAGCCAGGAAGAAAAGGACGAGCATATACCAGTAAAGGTCCATGGAGTGCATGCGGAACACCAGCAAAACGGCGGCGATCAATACGACATATACCCCGTAGAGGACCATTATCACATGTCTTTTGGACAACCCCTTCTCCAGGAGCTTGTGATGGATATGCTCCTTGTCTGCCTGGCCCAGCGGCACGCCCCTGTAGTATCTTCTCATTACCGCGTAGGCCATGTCGAGTATGGGCACAGAGAAGATAGTCATGGAGGCCAGGATGGCGACAAATGCGGTGCTCTTGCCGTAGCTGTTTATCGAGAGCAGGGCCAGGATAAACCCAAGCGTAAGCGAACCGGAATCGCCCATGAATATCTTGGCCGGATGGTAGTTGAATATCAGAAAACCGGCTAAGCTCCCGATCAAGGCAAGCGAGACTTCAAAGGCGATGGAATTCGGAGAGACCAGGAGCATACTTATCGAGACGAATATGCCCGTGCCCGCGGCTATGCCGTCCAGGCCGTCGATAAGGTTTATCGCGTTCGTTATCACGATTATCCAGAATACCGTCAAGGGAAAGCTCAGGTACTGGGTAGGCATGACTCCGAACGGGGTGCTGAATATCCTTATTTTGAACCCCGCGAAAAAGGCTATTCCCGCGGCGATGATTTCGATGGAAAGCTTCTTGTAGACCCGGACCCGTTTTACGTCGTCCCAGAAGCCGACGGCAAAAACCAACATGACCGAGCCCACTGCTACCGCGAGATTAACGCCATTGCCGGCGTGTCCGGCTACCATCGCGCCGAAAAACAACAATGTCATGAAAAATGAGGCCATTACGGACAGGCCGCCAAGGCGGGGTACCTCGCCGGTATGGACATTCCTCCCGCCGCCCATGTCCATCGCCCCCAATTGCCTCGCGACCCGCATGGCGAGCGGGGTGAGGGCTACGGAGAGCAAAAAGGCCATCAGGGACAGGGCGATCCCATGCTTTATGTCCATGCCGTTCAGGATGTTCATCTCAAGGCTGCTCCCGATGATTTATACCATTCGTATGTATATTCAAGTCCAGACTCAAGCGCGGTCCCATATTTCCATCCAAGGCTATTCAACAGCGATACGTCCAGGAGCTTTCTTGGAGTGCCGTCAGGCTTAGACCTGTCGTAGGTTATTCTTCCATTGAAGCCTGTTATTTTCTTCAGCAGCTCCGCAAGCTGATTTATTGTTACATCCTCACCGGTACCGATATTCACAAATTCGCCTATATCGGCGGCGCTCTTGTTTTCCATCAAAAAAACACATCCCTTGGCCAAGTCATCTACATACAGGAATTCCCTCCGGGGTGTGCCTGTACCCCATATTACGACCTCATCTGCCCTATTAGCCTTGGCTTCATGAAATTTGCGCATCAAGCCCGGTATCACGTGGGAATTCTGAAGATCAAAATTGTCTCCCGGACCATAAAGGTTTGTCGGCATAACAGAAATAAAATCAGTGCCATATTGCTGGTTGTAAAACTTACATAATTTTATCGCCGATATTTTAGCGATCGCATACGCCTCGTTTGTCGGTTCGAGCGGGCCGCCAAGGAGATATTCTTCCTTAAGCGGCTGGGGCGCGAATTTAGGGTATATGCAAGACGACCCGAGGTTCAAAAGTTTTTTGACGCCGGCCTTATACGCCGCATGGATGACGTTTGCCGCAATCGATAGATTGGTATAGATAAAATCCGCGGGGTAGGTGCTGTTCGCAAGGATGCCGCCGACCTTCGCCGCGGCCAGAAAGACATACTCAGGGCGTTCATGCGAAAAAAAGTCTTCAACGTCGGCCTGCCGGGTGAGGTCCAGATCACTGCTCGTCCTCGTGACGACATTGGCGTATCCCCTGCGGGTTAGTTCCCGGCAGACGGCTGA